>JANPHJ010000077.1:0-35321 GCA_031424395.1 Chthoniobacter sp. | reverse complement strand
GACGCCGCGACCAACACGCGGGACGCGTGTGCTCCCCGGAGCCCCCGCTACGCCACCGGCCCCGACGCTGCCGCCGGCCCCGACGCGAGAAACGCGGGCACGGCATTCTCCGCGCTGTGTCCCTGGACCAGCACGCGCTTGAGCTGCCGCTTGCCGTCTTTCATTTCGACGGTGATTTCAAACGCCGCGACGTCGCCCTCCATCTCCGTCGTCCACGTCCGGCCCGCGATCTTCTCCGCGTTCTGCGCGAACCATTTCTCCAAATCCTCCGCGCTCACCGCCGTCTGCTGCCAGTATTCCAGCCGCGCGAAGGGCAGCTCGCCGAAACGCTTGATGACGTAATCACGTTCGAGAAACGCGAGCAGGTTGCCCGCCTTCGGGCCGGCTTCGCGGTCGAGCAGGACGCGGTAGATGGCCTTGAAAGCCACGGGCTGCTCGATGGGCGTGAGCCGCGCGACTTCAAACACCTTGGCCTGCAACGCATCATCCTCCCACGCCGTGTCCGCGAGCGCGGCGGCGAGGCGGTGCAAAAAGGCGCGCTGCGCCGCGGTCAGTTCATGCGCGCGGTGCGGGAGCACGTCCTGCAGCCGCGTCTTCTCCTCCTCGCTCGCGTAGTTTTCCACCCACAGCTTTGCCGAGGCAATGCGCTGATCGAGATGCCGCCGCTCGACCTCGGTGAGCGGCGCACCCTTGCGCCTCGTGATCTCTTTCACCGCGTCGAGATGCGGCATCTGCACCAGCGCGGAGACGAGCTGGAAGTTCGCGTTGAAGTAATCGCCGTCCGGCTGGAGGGCGCACAGCCGCGCCACACACGCCTCGTCGGGCGTCGCGTTTTTGTCGTGCTGCACCCGCGTCTGGTAGCGGTCGAACTCGTTGAAAAGTTTCACGATCCCCTCCTCGCGCACGTCGAAGTTCACCGGCGAATTCGGCTTCGTGCGGATCATCAAAAACCGCAGCACTTCCGGCGGCAGCAGGTCCGCCATGTCGCGCGCACTCGCGCCCACGCCGCGCGACGACGACATCTTCGCGCCGCCCACGAGAAAAAACTCGTACGGCACCCGCAGCGGCGGCTCCGTTCCGTAGATCGCGCGCAGGCACGCCTCGCTCACATCGCGCGAGCCGCCCTTCGTCGAGTGGTCCTTGCCCGCGCCCTCGATGGTCACCGGAAAGACGACCCACTTCGCCACCCACTCCAGCTTCCACGGCAACTTTCCCCGCCCGTCGAAGGGCGAAATTTTCCCCTCGTGGCCGCAGCCGCGCCCGAGGTTGAGCTTGGTATTCACGACCTTTGACGGCAGGCAGCGGTACGACACGAGCGCGCCGTCGTAGTCGTGGACTTCCGTGGTCGCGATGCAGCCGCATTTTTCGCAAATCACCTGGAACGGATACCAGTGCGCGGGCCGGTCGCTGTTCGAAACTTCCTTGTAAACGCGGCGCACTTTTTCCGCATTGCGCAGGATCATGTCGATGGGCGCATTGAACTGCCCGCTGCGGTAAATGTCGCGCATCCGGTAGCGCTCGACCTTCACCCCGAGGTCCTCGAAGACCTGAAAAAACTCGCGCATGTAATGCTCCGCCATGTCGCCCTCGCCGCCGCCGGGCGCGGGCGTGTTGCACAACGGCCAGCCGATATATTTTCCGAAATGCTCGTCCTCGCCCTTTGGGATTTCATCCACAGGATCGAAGTCATCGACGCCGAAAAGGTAGCGCGCCTCCAGGCCTTTCTCGCGCAGCGTCCGGAAGATGGCGTCGTGAATGAGCACGCCGCGCAGTGCGCCCACATGCACGCGGCCGGAGGGCGTCTTCGAGTCGTTGATGATCTGCGGGCCGGTGACTTTTGCGGCGATTTCTTCGGTCCAAAACATAGGGCTGGGAGAGATAGTCGCGCGCCGGGTGAAGTCGAGCAGTTTGGCCGCTTTACGCCTGACACGCCTTTGCATTACAAGGATCGCCCGCATGTTTCGCGGCCCGTTTTTTTCCCGGCAAATGCTGGTGCAAATCCGAGACATCCTTTTTGTCCGCCAGCAACGAAACCTCAACGCACCACCATCCGCCATGATCACCCGACGCCACGCCCTCAAAACCATCGCCCTCACCACCGGTGCCGCCGCCCTCGGCTCGCACCTCCTCCACGCGCAGGCTCCCGCCGCCGAGGCGCCCGCCGTCTTCAAACTCCCGCCGCTCGGCTACGACTACGACGCGCTGGAGCCGCATATCGACGCGGAGACGATGAAGATTCACCACGACAAACATCACGCCGCCTACGTCAGCAAACTCAACCAGGCCATCGCGGGCGCGCCCGGCTTCGAGAGCAAGCCCATCGAGGAAATCCTCGCCAAGCTCGACACCGTGCCCGAGGCCGCGCGCAAAGACATCCGCAACCAGGGCGGCGGCCACGCGAACCATTCGCTCTTCTGGCAGACGCTGAAGAAAAACGAGAACGGCAAACCCGTGGGGGAACTGGCCAAGGCCATCGACACCGGGTTCGGCAGCTTCGCGAAATTTCAGGATGACTTCGGCACCGCGGCGACCAAGGTTTTCGGCAGCGGCTGGGCGTGGCTGGTGTGGAAAGGCGGGAAGCTTGCCATCGAATCCACGCCGAACCAGGACAGCCCGCTCAGCACCGGCGGCACCCCGCTGCTCGGCCTCGATGTGTGGGAGCACGCCTACTACCTCAAATACCAGAACCGCCGCGCAGACTACATCAAGGCCTTCCAAAGCGTGGTGAACTGGGACTTCGTCAGCGAGCGCTTCGCGAAGGCGGCCAAGGGGTAAAAGACGCGGCTGGAAACCGCCGCCGACTTGCGTTCCCTCTGGGCGCAGCGTACGCGTCCCGCCGTGCCGCCAGCCCTCCATGATTCCCTCGCCCGCCCGCTCCGCGACCTGCGGCTGTCGGTCACGGACCGGTGCAATTTCCGCTGCACCTACTGCATGCCGAAGGAAGTCTTCGGACGCGGCTACGAGTATCTGCCAAAGGATGAGGTACTGACCTTCGAGGAGTATGCGCGGCTGGCGCGCGTGTTCGTTTCGCTCGGCGTGGAAAAGGTACGGCTCACCGGCGGCGAGCCGCTGCTCCGGCGCAATCTCGACCGGCTGGTGGCGCAGCTCGCGGCGCTCGACGGCCTGCGCGATCTCACGCTGACGACGAACGGTTCGCGCCTCGCGGAGGAAGCGCCCGCGCTCCGCGCCGCCGGGCTGCGGCGGCTGACGGTGAGCCTCGATGCGCTCGACGACGCGACCTTTCGCGCGATGAACGACGTGGACTTTCCCGTGCATCGCGTGCTGCACGGAATCGAGGCCGCGCTGGCCGCGGGCTTCGCGCCAATCAAAATCAACATGGTGGTGAAGCGCGGCGTGAACGACCACGAGGTCGCGGCGATGGCGCAGCGTTTTCGCGGGCGCGAGTTCATCCTGCGCTTCATCGAATACATGGACGTGGGCAACTCGAACGGCTGGCGGCTGGACGACGTGGTGCCAGCGGCGGAGATCATCGCCCGCCTCGGGAAAACAACGCCGCTGGAGCCGCTCGCGCCGAACTACGCGGGCGAAGTCGCGCGCCGTTTCCGCCAGCCGGACGGCGGCGAGGTCGGCGTCATTTCCTCGGTCACACAGCCCTTCTGCGGCGACTGCACCCGCGCCCGGCTTTCGGCGGACGGCCAGCTCTACACCTGCCTTTTCGCCAGCCGCGGCCACGACCTCCGCACCCCGCTGCGGGCCGGCGCAAGCGACGAGGAACTGGCCGCGATCATCAGCGCGGTGTGGCGCGTGCGGGCGAATCGCTACTCGGAAATCCGCGCGACGGTGCAGCCGCGCGAGCCGAAGGCGGAGATGTCGCTCCTCGGCGGCTAGGCTTCCGGCTGCTGGTGCTGTCCCGGCGGGCGCTTCCGCAGCGTGATGCGCTTGAGCCGGGCATCGTCCGGCGGGCTCCAGCTCTGGATCTCCGGGTCGTCGTGAAACGCATTGTGCACGATCCGCCGCTCGTTGGCGTTCATTGGCTCGAGCTGGTACGCGCGGCCCGTCTGGCGCACGATTTCCGCGATCTGCCGCACGCGCTGCGCGAGCCCGTCGTCCTTCATCTCGCGCCAGTGCTCGATATCGACCTGGACTTTCGGCGCCGCCTTGTCCTTCGACTGGAGCACGCGGTTGAGCAGCAGTTGCAGGTCGTCGAGCAGCTCACCGTTGCGCCCGATGAGCCGGTCTTTTTCCGCCGTGTAAACCATGAGCGTGAGCCCGTGCGCGTGCGGGAATTCCTTGATCTCGCAGACAAAGCCGAGGTGGCCCAGCATCGTGTCGAGAGTGTCGCGTGGGTTCAGGCTCATGGGATAAAAAGGGGCGCGCTATTTCCTCTTCGGCGGCGGGGTCACCTTTTGCAGCGTGGGCGCCGCCTGGTTCCGCGTGAGGTAGAGTTGCGCGACAGAAAACAGGTTCTGCACCGTCCAGTAAAGCGCCAAGGCGGAGGCGTAGTTGTAGCAGAACGCGATGAAGATCAGCGGCATGAACATCAACATGCGCTGCTGCATGGGGTCGCCGCTTTTGGGCGAAAGCGACATCTGCCAGAGCATCGTCACCGCCATCACCAGCGGGAGCACATTCACCGGCCAGCCGACGCTGGGGAGGTGGTAAATGGTGTCGGGCAGCGAGAGATCATGCACCCAGAGGAAGGTGCTGTTGCGCAGCTCCACCGCTTTGCCGAGCATGCCGAAGAAGCCGAAAAAGATCGGCATCTGGATGAGCATGGGCAGGCAGCCGCTCATCGGATTGACGCCGTAATCCTTGTAGAGCTTCATCACCTCGGTGTTCATCCGCGTCGGATCGTCCTTGTACTTTTCGCGGATCTCGGTCTGCTTCGGCCCGAGCAGTTGCATGCGCTTCATGGACTGCGTGGACTTGTTTTGCATCGGCCAGAGCAGGCTCTTGATGCCGAGCGTGAGGACGATGATCGCCAGCGCGTAGCTGCCGAGCTTGCCGTGCAGCCAGTTCATCGAGTTGAGCAGCGTTTTGCTGACGATGCTGAAGGTGCCGAAGTCGAGGATGTCCTCCTGTCCGTCCGGCATGCGCCGCAGCCGGTCGTACTCGCGCGGGCCGGTGTAGATGCGGAAGGTTTGGGAAAACGATTTGCCGGGTTCCAAGGTGAGGGCGGGCATACCCACTGCGCCATCCACGCCATAGCGCGTCAGCGTGTTGCCCTCGGCCGAGCGGCCCGTGGTTTTCCACGCGGCATCCTCGATGACAAAACGCCGCGCCCACGCCCCTGTGCCGCGCTGCTGCTGCGGCAAGCCCAGTTCGCTCTTCGTGATCTGCGGCGTGACTAGCGTGGTGAAATACTGGTTTGCCACCCCGGCCCATTCGAGGCCCGTCTGCGCCGCAGTGAAAACCGGGCGCGCCGGGTGAAACCAGCCCGAGTCGAAATACGTGGCGTCGATGAACTTTCCGCCGGCGTGTTTGAATCCCGTGTAGCTGGCCATGTCCTTTTGATGCACCGGCGCCGCCGAGCCGGCATGCACAAAGTAACCCGGCAGCGTCAGCGGCTGCGCGCCGCGGTTGGTGAAGGTCACGTCGAGCGTGACGCTGAACTCCTCCCGCACGTCGGTGGAGGCCGGGATGGTGAACTTTTTCGTGAGCTGAAGCTGCCGCGCGTCCGTCCGGTCGAAGGTCACGCTTCCGTTCTCCACTTTCATGGCAAACGGCACGCGCGTCCCCTCGCCCGCCGCCTCCGTGACCGCGCCGATGGGGATGCTGCCAAATTCATTGAGCGTCATGCGCTGCCCGCGCTCGGCCTCGTGCGTCTTGAGCAGCGCCGTGGCAATGCCGCCGCCGAGATTGGAGAACGTGTACTCGACCAGGCGGGTCGTCACCGCCTCGCGTTTTTCCTCGGCCGGCGCTTCCCCCGGAGCGACAGGCACGGGCGCGGGCTCGGCCGGTGCCGCCGCGGCGGGCTCCGCCGCGGCGACCTGCGCCGCGGCGGCTTTAGCCTTCGCCTGCTGCGCGGTGGCTTTGCTCGTTTCCTGCTGATTCCAAACCATCCAGCCGATGAGGACGGCGACGGCGAAACTGACGGCGGTTATTCCTGTGCGATCCATAGTGTTAAAAATTTGCCGTCCTCGCCCCCAGCGCGCGCCCCGGCGGCACGGGATCGGGCCCCTGCCCGCCCCACGGCTGGCAGCGCGCGATCCTTTTCACCCCCAGCCACCCGCCGCGCCAGACGCCGTGCGTCTCGCAGGCTTCGAAAAAATAATGTGAGCAAGTCGGCTCGAAACGGCAGCCGCCGCCCGGCCCGCACATCCACGCAAGGAGCGGCGCGATCAAAAACTGATAGCTGCGGATGAACAGACGGATCACAAACATGCGGAAAGGATGGAACTGCGTTGCGCGAGCTGCGTCCACTCCGCACGCAGCGCCTCGAAACTCGCCCGCGACGCCGACTGTCGCGCGATCAGCGCGAGCCAAAGCCCCGCTTTCAACTCCGGCCGCACCGCCCGCACGATTTCCCGCAGCCGCCGCCGCACCCGGTTGCGCACCACCGCGCCACCCACGCGCCGCGACGTAATCAGCCCAATCCGTGCCGCCGCTTCCTCGCCGGACTTGAGCACACTCAAAACGATCAGCTTGCCGTGAAACGACTGGCCCTCGCGCTTCAGCTTCGCAAACTCGCTCGCGCGGCAGAGGTGCGCGCTTTTCGGAAAACGCAGGCGGGTCGTAGGCATCTATGATTTACGATTTATGATTGCCGATTTGGTTCCCGGACATGCTCAGCCCGCCCTAAATCCTGAATCCTAAATCTAAAATCCTAAATGGCTCAGGCCTGCGTGTGCCGCTTGAAATGGATCTCCACGCCCACCGGCAGCAGCCGCTTGCGGCCCCGCTGGCGGCGGCGCGCGAGAATGGCGCGGCCGTTTTTCGTCTTCATGCGGGCGCGAAAACCGAACTGCTGTTTGCGGGTGCGCTTCGAGGGCTGATAGGTGCGTTTCATGGTCGTTTGGAAAAAGAGGGCGAAGAGTAGCGGCTCGACTCGCCCTGTCAACCGGGCAGGCGAATAATCTTCCCCGCAGGTTCCGCCAGCACAGCGCCCCAGCTAGGCGTGACATACAGGGACTACGGCCTTGCTTTCAAAATCGTCGCCGATAGCTTGCGCCCCTTTCTCAAAAGCCATGACCGACATCCAGCCGAACTTCGCCGCCGTCAAACAGGGCCTCATCCCGCTCACGCCGCAGGAGAAGATGAAGCTCGACAAGGACGGACTCGACGTCATTCACGACATCTACCGCTACGCGAAAACGGGCTTCGCCTCGATCGATGCGGACGATTTCGACCGGATGAAATGGTACGGCGTCTATCGGCAGAAACCGAAGGACAGCGGCTACTTCATGATGCGCCTGCGGCTGCCCGGCGGGCAGGTCACGGCGGCGCAGGCGGCGAAGCTGTCGGAGATCGCCGACCGCTTCGGCCACGGCTTCTGCGACATCACCACGCGGATGACCATCCAGTATCATTGGCTGCGCATCGAGGAGATCCCCACCATTTTCTCGGAACTCGCCACCGTCGGCATCGCGACGAGCGGAGCGTGCGGGGACATCGCCCGCAATGTGGTCGCCTGCCCCGTCGCCGGGATCGACCCGGAGGAGATCATCGACGCCACGCCGCAGATGCTCGAAGTCAACGCCGCGCTGGAAAACAACCGCGACTATTCCAACCTTCCGCGCAAGTACAAGATCAGCGTCTCCGGCTGCTGCATCCATTGCGCGCAGCCCGACATCAATTGCCTCGGCTTCTTCGGCCTCAAGCGCACGGTCAACGGCGTGGAGGAACGCGGCTACGGCATCAAGGTCGGCGGCGGGCTTTCGTCGTCGCCGCATCTCGCGCAGATGCTGCCCGTTTTCCTCAAGCCGGAGCAGGTGTGGCCGGTCACCGAGGCCGTCAGCAAAATCTACCGCGACCAAGGCTACCGGCATCAGCGCCAGCGGGCGCGGTTGAAATTCCTCATCGCCGATTGGGTCAAAAAGGGCGGCGTCGAGTACGTCACCGAGGAAATCGAAAAACTCCTCAGCTTCAAGCTGGAGCGGCACACCGACTTCCTCGTCATCAAGGATCAGGAGACCGACCACATCGGCATCCACAAGCAGAAGCAGGCCGATCTTTACTGGGTCGGCATCTGCTTTCCGGGCGGACGCATCCGCAATGGCACACTCGCCAAAGTCGGCGCGCTCGCCGCGAAATACTGCGCCGCCGGGCAGGATCAGATCCGCCTCACGAACAAGCAGAACCTCATCATCATCAACATCCCCGAGGCCCAGCTCACCGCGCTCAAGGCCGACCTCGATGCGCTCGGCCTCGACTACCAGCCCACGAATTTCCGCAAAGGCTGCGTGAGCTGCACCGGCATCGAGTTCTGCAACCTCGCCGTCGCCGAAACGAAGAACCGGATGCTCGAACTCATCACCCAACTCGAGACCACGTCCGGCTGGTACCAGGACAAAATCCGCATCCACTTCAGCGGCTGCCCCAGCTCCTGCGGCCAGCACCAAATCGCCGACATCGGCTTCCGCGGCGCGCAGACCAAAGTCAACGGCGTGGCCGTTGATGCCTTCGACGCCTTCATCGGCGGACGGCTCGGCAAAGACCGCCGTTTCAACTCCCTGCTCAAAGGCAAGATCATCGCCAAGGACGTGCATCTCTTCATCGACAAGCTCCTCCGCGTCTATGACACTGGGAAGCAGGCCGGAGAGACCTTCGCCGACTACACCGACCGCGTGAAGAAGGACGAAATCCTCGCCGCGCTCGACTGGAAATAGCCGCCGCGGCGGGCGCTCCAGCCTCGCCTTCCCACTGGCGGCTCACTGCTTCCCAAGCGCGTCCGCGGCCGCCTGCTGGAAAACGCGGCGCACTTCGCTCGCATCGCTGTTTGGGAAATTCGCGCGCTGCACCATCAGCACGTAGGCCACGCCGCGCACCGGATCGATCCACGCCTGCGTGCCCCACGCGCCGCCGTGGCCGAACGTGCCGGGCGAAAGCATCGCCGCCACGCCCGCGTGCGGCGTGCGTAGGATGCAGGTGCCGAGGCCCCAGCCGTAATTCGCGCCGTGCTGGCCGTAGGAATCGTTCTGGAAAAAGCCCGTCGGCAGGTCGCCGGTCTGCGGCGTGGTGAGAAATTTCAGCGCGTCGGCGCTGAGGTAGCGGTGGCCGGCGAGCGTGCCGCCGGCGAGGAGCATCTGGCAGAAGCGCGCGTAGTCGGGCGCGGTGGAGAAAAGTCCGCCGTTGCCCTGCGGCGGGCGGTCGCGCGTGCCAAAGCCTTCGCGCGGCGGCACCGCTTCGAGCGCGCCGGTGTCCTTGTTTTTCGCGTAGGCGGTGACGAGCCGGGCGCGCTGCGCATCGGTCGGGTAAAAGGTCGTGTCCTGCATCCCCAGCGGATCGAAAAGCCGCTGCTGGAGAAACGCATCGAACGTCATCCCGCTCACCACCTCCACGATGCGCGCCGCGGCGTTGATCCCGCTCTGCGTGTAACTCCACTTTGCGCCCGGCTCATATTGCATCGGCGCGGCCAGCCAGATCGGCACGAGATCGGCGAGCGTCTTCGCCTCCTTCGCCAGCGGACCGCCCGCCTCACCGAGACCGGAAGTGTGCGTCAGGATTTGCGTGATCGTGAGATTCGCCGGCTTGCCCGACGGCGTCTTCAGATTCGCAAACTCCGGCAGATACTTCGCCACCGGATCGGCCACGTTCAGCTTCCCCTCATCCTGCAGCATCAGCACCGCCGTGCCGGTGATCGGCTTCGTCATCGAGGCGATCCAGAAAAGCGTGTCGGGAGTCATCGCCCGCGTCGCCGCCACGTCGGCCAGCCCGGTGCTCTCGATGTGAAGAAGCTTGTCCTTCGTGACGACCACCGTGACCGCGCCAGCGATCTCGTTTTTCGCCACCATCTCCTGCATCGCGGCACCGACCCCGGAAAGCGTCGGTTCGTCGGCGAAAGCGAACTGCGCGAGGCCAAGAGCGGCGGTGAGCGCGAGATGGGTGGGGAAACGGAGGGAGTGCATGGTGGAGGCTCCCAATGGTGTGACGCCGCCGCCCGTTTTCGTCACGCATGTTTCTTGATCCATCGGGCGCGAACCTCCGAGCACTTTCCCTCCTTGCCAAAGATTCCCGCACAAACGACCTCCTGATTGTCGATGCGTTTTTTCAAAGTCTTTCTCTTTCTTGTGCCGGCCGTGGTCTCCTGCGGGCTTGCCCTGGGGCAGGACGAAGATCGAGCCGCCCAATTGCGCGCCGGGGGGATCGAGGATGTCCGGTCGGCACTCGATGCGGGAGTCAGTCCGAATGCTCCCGGAGAACGCGGCGCGACTGCATTGCACCTCGCCGCTCGCAATGGGCGGACGGATGTGGTCGAACTTCTCATCCAGCGCGGCGCGAAAGTGAGCGCGATCGCCCATTGCGACGAGCCTGGTTGCCGCGGGCACACTCCGCTCATGGCTGCGGTCATCGGCCGCCGCCCGGAAATCGTGCGCCGCCTGCTCAAAGCGGGTGCCAAAGCCGGTGATCTCGACAGCGAGGCCCTCGCGCTCGCCAACGAGCGTGGCGATACGGAGCTCGCCGAATTGCTCGAACGCGCCGGGGCTCAAATGCATCCGCTGCCTTTCTCCGCTACGCCGCCGCCCCAAACCAAACGCAATCCCATTGCCGCCGACTTGGTGAAGCCGCGCGGCCTTGGCGGAGCGGGTCGGGCGAAGGCGGTGGCCGGCGAAGTGCGCCTGGCGGTGATCGCCGATGAGGCCACGGGCGATGTGGCGGAGTTGCTAGCAGCCGAGCTTTCGCAGCGAGTGCCGCTGGTTGAGCGCCAGGAGATCGATCGCCTCCTCGCGGAACGCCGTCTGCCCACGACCGACCGGGCGCTCGCCGGACTCGGCCATCTGCTGGGCGCGCAGGGACTCGTGCTGGTGCGCGGTCAACGCGCGGGGACGAACACGCTGCTGGAGGCGCGCTTCATCGCGGTCAACGCCGGCGTGGTTCTCGAATGCAGCTACTTTCCGCTGCCCATGCGTGATCCCGCCGGTTGGGCGCGCACGCACGCCCGCCGCCTCAGTGACCTCGCGCCGGAGTGCGCCGCGGAAAAGGGCCGCGCCGTCGCGCTCGCCGTGCTGAATTTTCGCGCCTCAGCGGGCACAGCCCAGGGGCGGGAAATGGAGAGCGCACTCAATGTCCTCGTGCCCAACCAGCTCACACACGAAGCGAATTTCTTCGTGCTCGAACGCACCGAGATGGAGCGGCTCACCCAGGAGAAACTGCTCGCGCCAGGAACGGAGGAGCGATTCTGGTCGAGCGGCTGGCTCATCGACGGAGCGCTGGACTTCGGTCTCACCGGCGGAGAGACGGTCACGCTGCGTCTGCGCCTGCAGCCGGCGGCGGGCGGTAAAACACTAGAGGCGGAACTGCACGGCGCCCGCGGGAAAATGCCGGAACTCGCCGCGGCAGTGGTCGCGGAAATCCGCCGCCAGCTCGCGGTGAAGGGCGAAGCCGCCGCTTGGAAACCAGAGGCGGAAGCGGATAAGTTTTTCCAGGAAGCGCAATGGGCAGCGGCGACCGGGCTGCGTGCCGCGGCGCTCGCGGCCGCGGATGCCGCGTGGGCGCTGGGTTTGCGTACGCCCGAGCTTGCGCGGCTGCGCGTCACGATCTGCACCGGGGAACTTGACCATCAGGCTCAGGAAATCTGCGCGCGCCAGGTCGAATGGGAACCGCCGCCCGGGATGTGCAGTCCGGTATGGAACGATCCGCTGCGGCACCAACCGCCGGACGGTCTGTCATTCACCGCGGCGCAATTTCTCGAATGGGCCACGCGCGCGCTCGACGCCTACGCCGAAGGCCGGGCCCTCCTTCGCGGGCAATCGGATGACGCCGCACAATGGGCCGATCTTGGCCGCCTCGTGCTGAAGAGCGCGGCCCTGCCGTTTGCCTTTATCAAACCGGTCTCGGAACAACGCATCCATGCGGCGGCGCTCGCGACCATCCGCGGAGGACTCTTCCGAATCTCCCGCGAACTCGTTGCCGATCTCGAGAAGGCAAACCCCGAAGCCGCCGCAGATTGTCTGGCCTTCCAGGCGGCCGCACTGACTGTCTGGGCGGGCAATGACGAAGAAGCGGCAGCCGCGATGCGGGATGTCCTGCGCTTTGGAAAGGACCGGCAGGAACTGCGCGCGAAGCTGCGGGTCGCTCTGCTCAGGACCGTGCCCGCGGCGTGGAATGGCGACGCCCCGACCGCCCGTCCACACCTCGAAGCGTGGCTCGCCGTCGCGGCGGAATTGACCTCCCAGACGGCACCGGATGATCGCGCTTTGGGATGGGTGTTGCGTTATCACCTCGAAGGCAGCGCTGCCCAGCGTCGCGACGCTGCGGAGCGCTTCGTGTCGGCGATGCGCGAACTGCTCCCGCTCGCCGCGGAGAATCGCGCCGCGGGGGTTGCCCTCGCAACGCTGGCCGATCACGGCGACTCACTCAGCGAACGCCCCCCGCATCCTTTCTTCGCGCTCCAAAAGACGACGGAAAATGGCCGCACCGTTTATGCGATGTCGCCCGAGCGGCGCGCGATCATCGACGAACTGCGCGGAACGAAGGCCGGGCCGCCGCCGGCCCCGATGACGCCGGGGAGTGAGTTCACGCGCTTCTGGCATCCCTTCGGCCTGAAGCTCCCGGGAGTGAAAGGCCGGCGCTTTGGAATCGCCGACGCGTCGCTGCAATTCTTCGCCGGCCGCATTTGGTGCTACGGCGCTTTCCATTCGGAGGATCGCGACTCCCCGCCCATCGGCTTTGTGTTCTCCATTGATCCGCAGAATTTTGCCACCGAAGCGATTGCACTTCCCTCGCTCGCGGAGACGGACCATCGCAAAGCGTTGCTCGTCTCGGAGCGCTGGATTTTCGTCTGCCACTCCAGCGATGCTCTGACCTGCTACGACCGGCAGCGCAAGAAGTGGAGCACGTTTCCCGACATCAAGCCCTCGCCAAACACGCTTCCGCTGCTGCACCGCGACCACTTTTTCACACGAGTGGAAGCCGGCGGCGCGAGTGGCTTGGTGATGTTTAATCCCGCGACGGCGGAGGCCACCTTGCTGGTGAGCAGCCGGCGCAATCCAGCGCTCACCCCACTCGACGCGCCGGGGCTGACGGTCCGCGAGTTTGGCGTGAACGCGAGCGGCGAAATCTCGGTGACGTGCCGCAACGCCGCGCGCGAAACGGTGACCAGAATCTACAACCCTTTCGCGAAGGCATGGCGGGAACCGGCCGGCGGCGACGAGAACTTCGCCGGCCCGTCCCTGCCCTTGGTGACCGGTTTTTCCGGCTCGGGATTCGGCCTTGCGTCAGGCGATCTGGCCCTCATCCAGCGGGCCGATCCGGAGGCCGCCGGGACGATGTTGCGCGAAAAGCCATATTCCGCCGTGGCGCTCCCCTGTGGCCGCGCGGTCCTGCCGAATTCGTTCCGTCAGGCCGGGTTCTGGCTGGTGCCGTGACGGCAGAACTCGGCCGCGGTTTGTCGCTGGGGCAAATCGCGATCACCGGAGAAGGAGTTGGATCAGTTGATGACCACAAAAACACGCCGGAATGCCGACCGCCGCCCTGCCCGCCGGACCCACTCCGCAGATGTGACATCCCGCATCGTTCACCGACGACAAAGTCTTCGCCGGCTCCGCAAGGTGGTCCGAAGTTTGACTTTGTGCCGGGCTTGCTCCCGACCAGAGAGCCTTCGCTCGCGCTCGCGGAGGCTCGGCCATAACATCGCCATCATGTTACTGACCCTCCCAAACCGCACCACCCTCCTTTCACTCCTCCTCGTCCTCGGATGCGCCACCTCCAGCCGCGCCGAGCAGTTCGTGCTCTTCGACATCACCTTTCCCTACACGAAGTCCGACGCCGATAACGCCCAGCCCAGCCAGTCGCACTACTACGTCAAAGCCGACCGCCTCAACGCCGAGCGCCCGAAGGACTGGACCGCCCCCGTGGACTACCGCAACGGCACCGTGCATGTGCGCCCCGAAGTCCTCGAGAAACCCGCCGGCGGCGAGCCCACCACCTGGAGCGTCTGCTACATCCCTTACAAGGGTCAGAACCACGGCTACGGCTGCATCGGCATCAGCGCTTACAAGGAAGCCGGCGTACATGAGCAGGACATCGCCATGACGAAGTTCTGGCAAAACGACGACATCGTCTGGAGCGAAGGCATCAAGCAAATGGACCTCGTCATCAAGGACGGCACCGGCGCCAAAGCCCACACCCGCCTCGACCCCGAAAAGTTCTTCCCCACCAAGGTCCGCATGACGCTCATCCAAGTCTCCGCTGGCGCCAAATACGACGCCAAGCTAGTGCCGAATCTGCCGCCGGCAGGAGAGAAGAAGTAGGGAGTGACGAACGCGAGGATACCCGCGCTTTCTTCACTTCACCCGTCGCTCCAGCGGATGAGCCATTACCGCCGGGCATCCGCAACCGCATCCTTCCACGCCGCCGCACCTTCCGTCGTCAGCCTCACCTCATCCTGCAACTGCCGGAACACTGTGAGGGCTTCGGGCGTTGTCACTGTCGGCGCGTGCGCATCCATCCAGCGGCGGATTTCCATCCACTGCGGAGGCGGCAGTTGCGCGATGGCGGCTTCGATTTCGGCAAGCGTGCTCATGGGCGAAAGATGCCCGCCGCGATTGGCGGCGTCAACGCGATCATCCGGACGCTGGCTGAAGACTGCCGTCCCACGGCGCTTTGCTCTCTACTCTGTGAAATTGAATCGCTTCAACGCGGCGACCGCTCGACGCAGACTCGGCGATTTCTTTGCCGCTTCGTCGATGTCCCAGTAATTCGTCGAGAATTGGATAAGTTTGCTATCGAACGAACGACCCACCTCCGCTACCGATCCCGCAGGTGGAACCAATGCGTGCTGGACCTCAGCTGAAGGCGATAGCCTCGCCAGATTGACAATTTCCAATTTCGGATTCTCTGCAGCCTCTGCATCAACCGGAACATCCCCGATCGGGACTTCCAAGAAATCAGCGATGTTGCTGCGATCAGCCAACAACCATGCCTCAACCTCTTTAACGGCAACTCGAAAAAGAAGATTTGGGTTCTTCGCCGTTCGGGGTTGCCATTTCGCCCAGAGGTCTCCAGGGCAGGCAACGTGAATGTCCAAATCCGTCAGAACGATGAAAGGTTTCACCTTCGCTAAGTTGTTGAAGGCTGGTAACTGCGCTCGAATTTGGCCGTAGCCAGACAGGCCACGTTTTTCAGCGATGTTCTGTGGATTCAGTCGCCCGCCCGCCAGCGCCTTGAGTGGATAACGGGCGCCCACGGTCCAATCCCGTCGCGTATGATTTATGAGCCTCCTTAGCACCCGCTCGCTAAGAGGGTCCTCGACAGCAATACTTACAGACGCCATGTCAGTCCTAAAGGCTCATCTCGAACGCATCTTTGGGAGCGGCAAGAGGAAGCACGGCTTCGCCAACACTCATCCCGCCTTCCACTAACAACCGCGCCTCTTCGATAGTCTGAGCGTTTGTCACGGTTGTGCCCTCTGCATATGGGCGAAGCAGGAAAACCTCGTTAAGGCCAATGCCGGAATCGGCGAGCAAGGCATAGCTGTGGGTGCTGACAAAAATCTGCCGTTCCACACCAAGCATAATTTCATTCATTAAGCTGGGTATTCGGCGAACTATCTCATTATTCAAGGACAGCTCCGGCTCTTCCAGCAGCAACGGTCCACCGGGTTCCAATAATGCCCAAAACAAACCAATGAGGCGAATCGTTCCGTCGGAAAACTGATCTTCTCGCTGCCGTGCGCCTCCTGGTCGCCAATGGGTATAAATGACTTCCACATGAGGTTTGCCCCGCTCATCCTCCACATACTTGAGCTGCTTAAAGTGTGGGACAGCCACTTTGAGCGCCCCCTCTATTCGGCTTAAAATGTTTTTGCGCTGTCGGGCATCGGTCTTGGACAGGCGATCCATAAACTTCAGTCCGAAAGGGTCTCCAACCATGGAAGGTCCGTCGAATTGAGAAGCGTGGCGAACAAGCTGAGGCACCAGATGAATGTAAGAAACACTCTCGAAGAAACTGGCGATTTCTCGGAACTCTTTGTTGGCAAAAGTCTGCTCGAGCAGTGTTTGAGTGAGACGCTCAGGATCGGTCTCGTCATCAGCATCAGGACGCGACTTGATAAAGGTCCGCTGCAGCCGAGTGACGCCGTCCTTAGCACTGCCGCCAGGTAGAAATGTCTTATATGCAGAAATACGCTCAACAATTAGATGCGCTTTGCTCTTTGGCTTCGAGTCCTGACCAATTGATATCGTATAAATCCAATCAGGTCGGGGATTCGCTGCATCTCCGAGCCAAACAGTTATCTGAACATCGGGGTTCCTTCTCGCCGCTAAGCATCTGATCTTCTTGAGGCCGCCTGCGTTCTTTATCGCCTCCTGCAACCCACCCCCATCGCGCCGCGCGACGTCCCGTAGAAACCGGAAGACCTCAAGCAGGTTGGATTTTCCAGCCGCATTTGGTCCTACGAAAAAGACCCGGTCACCGAACGTAGCATCCACTTTCTTGAAGTTTCGCCAGTTCTTTAGAATTAGCCGTTTAACGATCATGAATTGGTCCTCGGGTGATTAAAGATTGGTCGCACTTAATGTGGGGTTTGTTGATGAAGAAGAGGGAGAGGAAACGCAAGCATTGTGGCTTTCAAACCTGATTATCCGCTGGCGCGGCGCCCAGCGAGCGTGCCACCTCATCAAGCAATGGCGCATCTATTTCCACCAGATGGCTACGCTCGGGGAAGCGCCCCTCCTGCACGTCGGCGATGTATTCGTGGAAGGCGGCGAGGCGTTCCTGCTGGAGGCGGCGGTGTTCGGTGGCGAAGTTGCGGTAGGCTTTGGCGTGGCGCGGCGGGCGTTCGTCGTAGTCGCCGAGGATGTCGTCGGAGAAGAGGAACTGGGTGTCGCAGCCGGGGCCGGAGCCGAGGGACATGAGGAGCATCCGGGTCTGCGCGGAGAGGAAGCGTGCGAGGTTGTGCGGGACGACTTCGAGTTCCGCGGCGTAGGCGCCGGCGTTTTCGAGCTCCTTCATGCGGTGATAGAGCTGCGTGGCTTCCTCGACGGTGCGGCCAATGGCGCGGTAGCCGGTCCATGTGACATGCCGCGGGACCATGCCGAGATGTCCGACGACGGGGATGCGTTCGCGCGCCATGGCCTCGATGATGAACGGGCTGGCCGAGCAATAGACGCTGCTCGCCCCGATCTCGAGGGCGCGGAAGGCGGTGCGGATCGCCTCCTCCGGCGAGGCCAGCCCGTGCGGCGTGGCGCAGGAGAGGAAGCTCTGCGGCGCGGCGGCGACGAGCGCGGGCAGACGCGCCTGCGCCTCGGGGCTGTCGAAGCTGCAACTCATCAGATCGACGCCAGCTTCTTCCGCAGCGGCGGCTTCCTCCGGGGATTTGACGTGGATGTGCGTGAGGACGCGTTTGCCCTTGAGCTGCTGGAGGTCGAATACGGTGTATTTTTTGCGCGGGCGGAGCATGGGGCGTTGAGGATTTAGTGAAACAGCGCGGCTCTGCGAATTTTTCCGTCACGACACGGGGAGTCGTTCGCGCCGGTGAAGGTGACGTGGCGCAACGCGGTTAGGCGAGAACAGTTCTTGGAACGCCGTCGGGGCGCCCGGGGCTTTTTCCCAATGCGCTACAGCGCCGCCGCGATGGCCTCGCCCATCTCGCGCGTGCCCACGCGGCGGGTGCCTTCGCTGAAAATGTCGCCGGTGCGCAGGCCGTCGCCGATCACCTTGCGCACCGCGTTTTCAATCGCCTCCGCCGCCGCCGGTTCGCCGAGCGAGTAGCGCAGCATCATTGCCGCCGAGAGGATCTGCGCGATCGGGTTCGCGATCCCCTTCCCCGCGATGTCCGGGGCCGTCCCGCCGCTCGGCTCGAACAGCCCGAAGCGCCCGGTCGCCGTTTCCTTCACGCCGAGCGACGCGCTCGGCAGCATCCCCAGCGAGCCCGTGATCATCGCCATCTCGTCGCTCAGGATGTCGCCGAAAAGATTCTCCGCCAGCACCACGTCGAAGCCGCGCGGGTTCCTGATGAGCTGCATCGCCGCGTTGTCCACGTAGAGATGATTCAGCATCACGTCGGGATACTGCGCCGCGATTTCGGTCACCGTCCTGCGCCACAGCACGCCGTTCTCCAGCACGTTCGCCTTGTCGATGGAAGTCACGCGTTTGCCCCGCCCCATTGCCGCCTTGAAAGCGACGTGCGCGATGCGCTCGATCTCGCTCTTTTTGTAAACCATCGTGTCCACCGCCACCGGCTCGCCATCCCGCTCGGTGATGCCTTTCGGCTGGCCGAAATACAGCCCGCCCGTCAGCTCGCGCACGCACAACACATCGAAGCCGCCGGCGATGATCTCCTCCTTCACCGGCGAGGCATGGGTCAGCGCCGCGTGGCAGACCGCCGGACGTAGGTTGGCAAACAGCCCGAAATGTTTCCGCAGCGGCAGCAGCGCGGCCCGCTCCGGCTGGAGATTCGGCGGCAGCGACTCCCACTTCGGCCCGCCCACGGAGCCGAATAAAATCGCGTCCGCCGCGCCGCACACCCGCAGCGTTTCCGCCGGCAGCGCCTCGCGGTCCACGTCGATCGCGATGCCGCCGACGTTCGCCTCGTTGAGCTGAAAACGGAGCGCGAATTTCGCCTCGACCGCCGCCAGCACGCGCCGCGCTTCGGCCATCACTTCGGGCCCGATGCCATCGCCCGCCAGCACTGCAATTTGGAAAGTTTTCATAAGGAGCGCGGAGGCTACGCAGCGCCGCACTTTTGCCAACCGGAAAGCAACCGCCTTTCACGGTCCCGTCGCGTCGCTCGTGAAGAGATCCATGCGCGCACGGCTGCCGACCCAGCGCAGCGCGGCTTTGCCGATCTCTTTCACGTCGCTGCCGGCGGTGTCGAGGATGTGGAGCGCGTGGTCGGACTGATAGACGCTGGTGCCGTAGATCACGCTCATCCGCGAGTCGGTGTTTTTGAAAATGGGCCGGTCGCCGGGGATTTTGCCGATGGGGTAGATGAATGCGCCGAGGATTTCCGTCTGCGCGCCCGCTTCCGCCCAGAGCTTGCTGCTGTCGTACTCGGTCTTGAAACCGAGGCACCAGATGGTCGCGCCGTGGCTGGTGATGCACGGGCCCGCGCCGTGGCGCTCGGGGTTCCACTGCCGCGCCCAAACTTTTTGCGGATGGTCGAAATGGAAGTCGGCGTCGCCGAGGTCTTCCATGAAAAGCTTCCCGCAGCCGGGTGCGTTCGTGTAACGGCCGGGGCCGGCGCTTTTCAAAACCAAAGTCGCGGGCGAGGCGTGGCGCAGGCCGGCGATGGCGAGGCGCTCGATGACCACGGTGCGCGCGGCGTCGGGCTCGTCGAAAATGAGCGCGGGCTCGTCGCCCGTGAAACCCTTCGGCCGGCCGATGCCGCAGTGCATACCGTAGAGCCGCTCGGTGCTTCCGCGTAGATGGACGGTGGTCTGCACGGGGTATTCGCCGCGGGGAAAAAAGACCGTCTTCGCACCCGAGTCGATGGCTGCTTGGATGGCCGGCCCCCAGTCGTCGCCCGCCTTTTTCGCCTCGAAGATTTGCACACTCACCCAGTCCTTGCGGAGGTCGCCCCACGGCACCTCGGGCGTGTCTTCAACGGGGAGCTTGAGCGCGCCCTTGGGCTGGCCGTGGCCGATGGTGACTTGATCGCCGACGTATTCATCCAGCACCGGCCCGGCGATGGTTTCGTCCTTCCACGTCTTCGTCTTTGCATCCGTGAGCACGCGCTTTTCCAGCGCTGCCTTGTAGCCCTCGGTCTTCACGCGCAGCGCGTAAAGCGCGCCCTCCGCGCGGATCGCCGCCGCGTCCCGCGCGCCACCGGTGAGCGCGGAATCGAGCAGCGTGACCATCGAGTTCGCGCCGTCGCTCACCAGCGCGGGGACTTTGTTCGCGCTGCGCAGGTTGCGGATGGCGAGGATGTTTCCACGATTCGCGATCCCCACCTTGCGCTGCCCGTCGAGGACGATGTGCTCCAGCGTCATTGAGTACTCCTGCCACGCCGAGGTGATGCCGTAGTCGAACCCGCTCACCCGCACCCGCGTGATGAGCGCGGGGCCGTTCGTCTTGTGCGTGAGGTCGAGCCCCACCACGCCCGCGCCGTCGCCGCTGCGGATGGCCACGTCTTCGAGTCGCCCGATGTTGTTCGAGTGGTATTCCAATCCCTTCGCGCCCGCGTTGCCCTTGCCCGTGTCAATGGCGAGCCCGCTGATGTAGAGCGAAATCGAGCTGCCGTTGACCGCGCCGTTCGAGCCGGGCGGGCCTTTCGTGCTGCTCGCGCGCCAGACGGGCCGCGGGTCGGCGGGGTTTTGAAAACCGTCGGTTTTGTCGCGCAGCTTGATTGTGGTTTTGTCCACGCCCGCGCCGAGCACGGTGAAGAAGCGGCCGCTAAGCAGCGTGTCGCTCACGAGGTAGGTGCCGGGCGGCAGATAGAGCGTGTGATAGGCGAGCGGCACGCGGGTGGCGAGCGTGGCAAAGGCGGCGTTCAGCGCAGCGGTGTCGTCGGTCTTGCCGTCGCCGACCGCGCCGAACGATTCCTTCGCGTCGATGTAGCCGCTGGCCCGCGGCAGCACCGTCTCCACACTTTCAAAACTCACGTCCTTGATCGGCTCCGCGCGCGCGCGCAGAAACTGCGCGGGCCGCAGTGCTCCGTGCGTCAGCCGCACCTCGTCGATCTTCCCCGCGAACGCCGCGCGCCCCGGCCCGCCGCCGATAAAAAACGGCGCCGCGTCCCACCGTATCTCCCCCGGCGCGGCGATGGTCTTCGCCTGATAGTAGTCGATGTAACAGGTCAGCGTCTTCGCCCCCGCATCGTGGACGAAAGCCAGGTGCCGCCAGCCTAGGTTGTCTTTGAAAACCTGCGCGCTCGTCCCGTAGTGCCCGCCGCGGAAGTGCTCCGTCCTGCCCCCCGGCGCGGTGAAAAACGCGTGCAGATACGTCTGGCGATGCTGCGCAAAATACGTCGCCTCCAGCCCCCACTCCGCCGCCGTGTCATCCGCCCGCGCCTTCATCGCCAGCGGCCCCTCCCACTCGCCGTCCGGTTTAAAAAAAAGCTCCAGGGTCACGCTCTCCCCCGCCAGTCCGGCTTGCGCCGCGTCGAGCGCGATTTCCAGCGCGTCGCTCGCGCCCTCCTTCGACTGGAAATTCAAGCTCGCATTGTCAGGATACGAGAGGCCCCGCAGCGGGTCGTAGATGTAGTGGCCCGGCACCTCGTCACTGTAGAAAAACTCCGCGCCCGCCCGTCGCGTTGCCGCCCCCACGCCCGCGTTCTGCACCTCCGATTTCACATCCTTTTCAAACCGCCAAAACCCCAGCGGCTCCGCCCCGCCACTGGCCGCATGAGCGCCCGGGATGATCACACCGGCGCAAAGCGCGAGCAGTAGTGAGGCGAGCTTCATGGGGCGAAGAAAGCATCGCCGCCGAAGCAACGCGATGGTTTTCGCTACTCGCAGCAGGAGCCGTGACAGCCGTAGCGGTTCTTTGTAGCGTGGTCAGGCGTTGCGGCTGCTTCGGTTGACGTTAATGGAGTGCTCATGTGCCGTAAGTGTTGAAGGCGATGATCAGCGCCAAAACGCTCGAAAGTAGAGCGGCGAATAACCCGGCAGCAGCAAGAGCGATGGTGCGACCAATAGAGCGAGTCTGCGGAAACGGCAGCCGAACCAAAATGAAGTAAGCTGCGGCTGCGAGCAGAAAAGGCGCGCCGAAAACCAAGGCGTCGGAATCGGCAAGCGTAGAGTGATGGAGAACACGCGCTCGGGACAGGACAAAGAGCAAGACGCAGTGACCTGCGAGGACGATAAGAAAGCCAACGCCGATAAGGGGGACGCACGGAGCAGTTCGGTGAAGGGCAAGGTTAGGCGCTTCGTTGATTGGAGTTAGACCCATGTGAAATGGAGAAAGACAAAGACTGTCGCACCAAGGCCGACGTAGCTGGCGACGTTCGCGAGTGCGACAGAGCTAAGCGGGGCGCGGAATGTAAGGCGACGAAAGAAAAGCCGAAGCCCGAGATACTCAAGTGCAGCGCTGACAACGCAGGCGAACGGAAAACTGAGAAGGGCAATCCTGTCCCACTGCGGGCCAGGCTGAATGATAGTGACACCACGCGAAGTGAGCTTGGGGACAAGGCCCGTTGGGAATAGACCTGAGATGAAAAGTCCGATGACCCATGAAAAGACGTTGAGAGCGAGGACGACGAAAAGCAGCCTGCCATTGGATGCGACGCCGCGCTGCGTGCGGCTGAACACGAAGAACTCCGTGCCGAGTGCGAAGATGGTCGCGAGCGGAATGAAGAAGGTGGAGACATAAACCGCTGACGGTGCGGGAAAGATAATGTTCGCGAGTGGCATTAGTTACTTTCGTTCACACGAGACGCGCAGAAACACCTAACAGATGAGTAAGTGACTCACACATCGTAATCCGCACCGCTTCGCTACGCCGCGGGGCGTCTGAAGCGGGCCATCATTTTGTAAAAGCGGACGGTGTCCCGCACCGGGTGGATCTTGCTTTTCTCATCGCCGTAGATCGTGCTCACGGGCACCGCCTCGATTCGGCAGCCGCGGCGCGAGGCGACCACGAGCATCTCGGTTTCGTAGTCGAATTTCACCGTCTCGATGGCCGCCAGCGCGGGTGCGAGGTCGCGGTGGATCATCCGGAAGCCGCACTGCGAATCCGGCACGGACTGCCCGCAGACGCGGCCAATTTGCCACGACATGAAGCGGTTCGTCATGCGCCGCACGAAGGGCATGGTGCGCGTGTCGCTCATGCGCGTGCCCACGAGCATCGGCGCGTGAGTGCGTTCGGCGGCGGCGAGGAAAAGGGGGATCTCCTCGGGCAGATGCTGGCCGTCGCCATCGAGGATGAGCGCGTACTCGAGCCCCGCCCGCGCGCCCAGCTCGCGCAGCCCGGTCTTGATCGCCGCGCCTTTGCCCTGGTTGACCGCGTGCCGGATGACCTCCACGCCCGCCGCGCGCGCTTCGCTCTCGGTGCCGTCGGTCGAGCCGTCATCGACCACGAGCACCGTGTCGAGTTGCACCCGCGCCCGTGCCGCCACGTCGCGGATGCGCTGCGCCTCGAAGTAGCACGGGATCAGCGCGGCGACATTCGTGCGGTCAATCGGCACCGGCACCTTTCACTTTCGCCGGCTGGAAATCCGCCGCGTGATAGCTCGACCGCACCAGCGGCCCGCTCGCCACATGCTCGAAGCCCTTCCGCTCCGCGACCTCCTTGTAGAGCGCAAAGGTGTCGGGATGCACGTATTCGAGCACCGGCAGATGCTGCGCGGTCGGGCGCAGATACTGGCCCATCGTAAGCACCTGCACGCCGGCTTCGCGCAGGTCGTCCATCGTCTGAAAAATCTCCGGCTCCGTCTCGCCGAGGCCGAGCATGATGCCGCTCTTGGTCACGATGTCCGGCGCGATCTCCTTCATCTGCCGCAGCACCGCGAGCGAGAGCCGATACTTTGCCCGCGAGCGGACGAGCGGGGTGAGCCGCTCGACGGTCTCGACATTGTGATTGAAAATGTGCGGGCGCGCGGCTGCGACCATGCGCAGACATTCGTCCTTCGCGTGAAAGTCCGGCGTCAGCACCTCGATGGTGATCTCCGGCTGCGCGGCGCGGATGGCCTCGATGGTCTGCGCGAAATGCGCCGCGCCGCCGTCGCGCAGATCATCGCGCGCCACCGCGGTGACGACCACATGCTTCAACCGCATCCGTGTGACCGCCTGCGCCACGCGCTCCGGCTCATCTGCTTCGAGCGCGAACGGTTTCGCCGTCGTGACCGCGCAGAAGCCGCAGGCCCGCGTGCAGCGCTCGCCGGCGATCATAAAAGTGGCCGTGCCCGCGCTCCAGCATTCCCAGCGGTTCGGGCACTGCGCCTCCTCGCAGACGGTGTGCAGGCGCAGGTCGGAGATGAGCGCTTTGGTGGAGAAAAAGACGGGGTTCGACGGCAGCCGCACCTTGATCCAGTCAGGCTTTTTAGCCAGGTGCAGGGCGGGGTCGATTTTGGCGCAGGACATGGGCGCGGACTTTACGGGCCCCCTCCGCGAAAGCAATCCCGGCATCCGTTGCGCGCGCGACGGACGGTGGCATGGTGCGCGCGTGCCGCCCGTTTCCCGCCGCGCTTTTCTCCTCGCTGCCTCCCCCGCCCTGCTCGCGCTCGGCTGGCTGGCGGTGCGGCGTGACGCGGCGAGGCCGGTCATGGTCACCGCAGCGGAGCGGCTGCGCGGCGTCACCGTCTCGTGCCAGACCTCGGGCTGGGAATGGGGTGATCCCGCGATGGCGCGGACGATGGACGACCTCCGCGGGCTCGGCGCCAACGCCATCGCCTTTCACCCGTACGCGCGCATCGCCGCGGGCGGGCGGGTGAGTTGGCCGCCGGAGGAGCGCCCGGCCTCGGTCGTGAATCCGCTGGCCTGGGCGCGGGAGCGCGGAATGACGGCGATGGTGGTGCCGCATCTCGCCTACTGGGGCTCGCCGTTTCGCTGGCGCGGCGAAATCGACTTCGCCGCGGATGCTGCGTGGGAGCGGTTCTTCACGGACTACGAGCGGTGGATCACGGCGCTCGCGCGGCTGGCCGAAGAGGGGCGCGCGCCGCTGTTTTGCATCGGGCTTGAATACACCCACGCGCAGAAATTCGACGCGCGCTGGCGGCGGATCATCGCCGCGGTGCGCGCCGTCTATCACGGGCGGCTGACCTACGGCGCAAACTGGAACGAGGTGGACGCCGTGCCGTTTTGGGACGCGCTCGATCACGTCGGGGTGCTCGCCTACTTCCCCATCAGCGATGCGCCCAATCCCACGCCCGCGCAGCTCGATGCCGGCTGGGCGCGGCGGGAAAAGGAACTCGCTGCCGTCTCCGCCCGCACTGGCAAATCCGTCCTCTTCGTCGAACTCGGCTACGACGCCCACGACGATGCCGCCGCGCACCCGTGGGCCGACCGCGGCCCCGTCACCCCGCAGTCCCGCGACCTCCAATGCCGCTGCCTCGCCGCCGGCCTGCGCACCGTCGGGCATGCGCCGTGGCTGTCCGGCGTATTTTTATGGAAATGGTTTCCCGACCTGCCCGGCCACCACCGCGAAAGTTTCGACCTCCGCGCGCCCGAAACCCGCGAAGTCATCCGCACCGCGTGGGGTCCGCCGTCAGCCCCCGCACGGCTTTAGGGAAGCGCCACCTTTCCCAGCCCGCGCCCTTACTTGATCAACTGCTCCAGCGAGCTGTCCGCCTCCGCGCCTAGTTCCGTCGCGCGCTTGTAAAACTTACGGGCGTTCTCCTTGTTCGGCGGCGTCTGCGTGGCGAAAACCACGGCAAGATTGAAATGCGCGTCGGCGTAGCTCGGGTCGAGCGTAGTGGCGGTTTCGAGCTCCTTTTGCGCGGCCTCCTGCCAGCCTTTGCCCGCGGCGGTGATGCCAAGGTAGTTGTGCGCCGTCGCATTCTTCGGATTGATGGCCAGCGCCTTGGTCAGCGAACTCACCGCCTCGTCGAGCTTCTGCTGGGTGTAATAGACGATGCCCAGCGTGCAGTGCGAAAAGCCGTCCTCGGGCGCGACCTTCGTCGCCTTCACGAGCACCTCCTCCGCCTGCTTAAGCTTGGCCGGGTTGCCCTCGCGGAAACGGACGACGCCGAGATTCGAAAGGATGTAGAGATTGTTCGGCGCCTTCGCTAAAATCTTCTCGTAGATTTTTTCCGCCTCGCGGTATTTACCCTGTTCAAACAGCTCCTTGCCGTCGCGCGCCAGGGGCAGGAATTCCGCCGGGATATTGGGCTGCCCGCCCGCACTGCCCAGGGTTTCGCCCGGCGCGGGGGTTTCTTCCGCCTTCGCCGGTTTGTCCGAGGGCACGCTGAGCGGAGGCGTCATTTTGGCGCTGGCGATAGTCATGTCCGGCTCCTTCTTGGGCAGCTCGTTCGCGGCGGTGGCCTCCGGCTCGGCGGTTTTCACGGCCTCGGGCACGGTGGTCGCAGCGATTTCGGGCGTCTTGGAATCGATCATGGGGGCCGCGTCCGCCGTCGTCGGCGCGCCCGCATCCACCGCGGGCGCGGGCTCGGCGTCCGTCGGGAGATTGGCCGAAATTTCGGTGCCGCTGACCTGGAGTTCCGCCTTGCGGAAAAGCGACAGCTCTTTCGGCGTCAGCTTCACGACCGGCTGGCTGAGCAGATCGATTTCCTTGAGCAGCGTCTTCGAGTTGATGTCCAGCTTCGCGAGTTCGCCGAGCACCAGCTTGCGCGTGGCCGTGCGCACCGCCTCCTGCTTCTGCTGCCGCAGCACGATGCCGCGCAGGATTTCATTTTCCACCTGCATTTTCTTTCGCTCGGCGGACCCCGCGGCATTGTCGGCCTTGGCCTGCGCGAGCTGCTTGCCCTGCTCTTCGAGCTTGGCCTGCAAATCGCCCATCTGCCGCTGGTAATTTGCGCTTTCGGTGCGGGCTTGCGCGAGCTGCTCTTTGACCGAGCCGACCTCCTTTTTCAGCGCCATGATCTGCTTGTCCTTCTCCTCGCCCTCGGCCTTGAAATTGGCGACCGACTTTTCCGTCTCGGCCAGCCGCGCCATGAGCGCTGCATTGTCGGCCATCAGCTTGTCCACGTTCTTCGAGGCTTCCTTCAATTGCGCGAGCTGCTTCATCGCATCGTCGCGCTGGCCGGTCATGCTGGCGAGCTGCGACTTGGTGTCGGCCAGCCGCGTCGAGAGATCCTTGTTCTCCGTCTTCGCCCTTTCGAGCTGCTGCTCTAGCTCCTTCATCTTCTGCGGCGCATCCTTGCTGGCTTTGTCCAAAGTGTTGCGCTGCTCGGTCAGCGTCGCGATTTTCTGCTGCGCGGCCTTCATCCGGTCGTCGAGCTGCTTGCGGATTTCCGCATCCGCGTCCTGATTGATCGTCGCCGACTTCACCGCCCGCCGCGCCTCGGTCGCCTCGGTTTGCAGCGCCTTGATTTTCTCCACGTCGATCTTGATCTCGGACTGCGCTTTTACCAGCCGCTCCTCCGCCCCGTCGGCCCGCGACTGCAGCACCTTCTGCTGCTTCTCCGCCGCCTCCCGCGCCTGAATCGCCTCGTCATACTTCCGCACGAGATCCTTTTTCTCGTGCTCCGCCCGGTCCGCAGCGGCATTGGCCTCGCGCAGGTCGGATTGGAGCTTTTTCATCCGTCCGATCGCGCCTTCGAGGTCGGCAGTGGAATCAATTTCCCCCCCGCCTAACTTGGGAGCCTTGCGCGCACCGGTGCGCGGCTGGGCGATCGGCGGTGCGTCGGAAACAGGATCGTTGGGCGGGGCGAAATTCAGCGGGTCGTCAGAAATCGGGAGGCCACCTTCCATCGCCGCGGCCTCGTTGCCGCCTTTGCCGGGGCCAAACCTCGCCACCTTTTCCTGCACCCGCGTGAGCGCCTCACCAGTCTGCTGCTTGCGAAAACTGACGATCAGCGGCTGCCACGCCGGGAACTTCGTGGCGATGGTGTCGAGCACGCCGGCGGCATAACGAAACTTGGACAGCGCGGACTTGAAGTTGCCCGCCTGCTCCGCCTTTTCCGCCTCCTTCGCGGTCGTGTACGCGTTCACAAAAAGATCGCCGGGGTCCGTGGAAGACTGGGCGCGCAGAGGCTGAAGCGCGCTAAACAGGCACGTCAGGACGAGAAGGAAAAGATAACGCATAGGCCGGGAAAAGTGGGCGAAACTACTTGAACTCCCCCAGCGATGCAATCAGTTCTGTGGGCCCTTTCCGTGAACCATTTCCCCACCTCCCCGCCGCCCCGGAACCCGCTTGTACACTGGCTTGGCGGCGCTTCGCTTGCCGCCTTCGCCGCTGCCGGAACGAATGCCCACCGCCTCTGGTCGTCGCCCGAAGTCTGGGTCGAGCGCTTTGCCGCCGACGTGCTCATTTCCCACATGGACGAGGCCGCCCGCGACTCCGCGCTCACCGGACTGGCGGCATGGTCGGCGCAGCACGGCTTCGCGCCCGCCCGCGTCTTTGGCAAACACTTGCCGCGGCAAAACGAAGAGCGCGCCGCGCCCGTGCTGCTCACCGGCGATGCCGCCACGCCGCTGCTCACCGTGGCGGAGGAAAACGGCATGCGCTTCGGGCTGGATTTCGCAGCGGGTTATTCCGCCGGGCTCTTCATCGACCAGCGCGCGAACCGCGCCTTCGTCCGCCGCGGCGGCGCGAAAAGATTGCTGAACACCTTTGCCTACACCTGCTCCTTTTCCGTTGCCGCTGCCCTCGGCGGTGCGGAGACGGTGAGCATTGATCTGTCGAAGAAGTCGCTCGACCGCGGGCGGGAAAACTTCGCGCTCAACGGGTTTGCTACCGCCGCGGAAAACGGCCACCGCTTTTACGCTGATGACGTGCTCGACGTGCTGCCGCGCCTCGCCCGCAAAGGCGAGACTTTCGACACCATCATCCTCGATCCACCCACCTTTTCGCGCGGCAGCAAGGGCCGCAAATTCCAAGTTGAGCGCGACCTCGAAACCCTGCTCCTCACCGCCCTCGCCCTCGCCGCGCCGCGCGCGAAAATCCTACTCTCGACCAATTGCACCCGCCTCACCCGCCGCGCCCTCGAAACCATCGCCCGCTACGCGCTCAAAGGCGTCCGCCGCACCGCCGACTTTCACACCGAAGCCCCGCTCCCCGACATCCCCGCGGACTCCGGCGCACAGACGCTCTGGCTGCTGCTGAAATAGCCAGCGCGCTAATCGTCGGAGGCAGAGCGTTGGACGGGTGAACGCCCTCCTGCCTTTATGGTTTCCGCGCCAGTATCTGCATGTTCGAACTCCGCTTTGAGAACACCACCTGCAAGCTGTCGAGGAGGGTGGCGAGGCCAAGCCAAAGCGGATTCTTGATGTTGAAACTCCGATACAGAAATCCGGGAGCCCCACGCTCCATCAGCCAATGATGTGCGGTCCACACCCAATGCACTGGCTGAAGCTTTACCTTATAGCCAATCGGTTCCAGTCCGGCTTCCCGCAAAAGCCGCTCCGCGTGTTCGCGGACGAAGAGATTGAAGTGCCGTGGAAAATGATAGCCGCCCCAGTAGCGTCGGTGGAACCACCGGAAATCGAGACAATCAGTCGAGGGAGTTTCGATCACCACGATTCCTCCGGGACGCAGCATCCCGGCGATTTTTTCCAACGCGGCGCGAGGGTCGAGCAGATGCTCTAGCACCTGGACGAGAAAGATCAGGTTGTAAGCACCTTGGCGCACCGGAATCGACTCGAAGCCGCCGATCGCGATGTCGTAGCCCTTGCGACCCGCATTTTCGGCCGCCACTTGCGAAATCTCACATCCGTCGAGGGCTTCCGGCGAGGAACATAAGACTTTAACCCCATCCAGGAGGCGCCCGTCGCCGCAACCAATGTCGTAGGCTGCGACAGGTTGCGCGATCTCCCCGAGTGTCCGGCGCAGGGTGCCAGCTTCGATCCACGCTTTCAGGCGAAAGGCGAGTCCGGGCATTTCGCTGTTGCTGTAGTTGCCGTACTGCGGCGGGTACACGTGCGGCAATTCCTCGGGATGGGGCCGCTCACGCAGGTAGTGATGTCCACACTGGTCGCAACGGACAAAGCACCAGTCGTTCGTGCAGGAATCGTATTCGAAATCGCGTCCCCGACCGACGACCCGATGCTCCGCCGAGCCGCACACGCAGCAAGCAACGGTGACGACTCTTACCGCTCGCATACTGCCAATGGCGGCGATGCAGATTGGGTGAGTTGCCCCGTCACCAACCGCCACCAAAACCGAAGGTAACCACTGCTCAGATAGTCATTCTCAGGCGGCAGGGTTTGAAAGAAGTCCTTGTCGACAAGTGCCTGATGCAATCGCGCAAGTTGCGCATGCGGAATCATTGGGAGCAGATGGTGCTCGAAATGAAACTGCATGTCGCATCCGAAAAGGTAATCTTCAATCCTGTTTGTGGACGTGCTGCGGCTGACGAAAGGCTTTTCGCCCTCGCTGTAGTGGTCAGGAGAAAAATGCTCCGTGACGATGCGCAGTCGGATGATCGCCGGGAAGACCGAGAAGAGCGGAATGACCCAAAAGACGAAATAAAACAGCGGGCCTTGCACCCAGCCGAGCAATGCTATCGATGTCCCGACAAGGATGGCTTGACTTCCCAACTTCGCCGCGAGATGGAGCGCCGCCGACTGTCGCCGCCTGACTTCGCGGATGCCTGACATAAGCCACGATCCGCCGCAAGGCCGTAAATCCCAGCAAATCGCGCAGCAGCGTCTGGGCGATTTCAAAGCGGTGCCCGTTTTTTGGCAAGCGGTAGAGATCGAGATCGGGGTCGGTATCCAGATGCAGATCGGTATGATGCACGAGATGCACGCGGCGGTACGATTCCACATCGTTCAAGACCCAGTAGCCACCGAAGAAATTGCAGAAGGCGTCGTTCACACGCGCACGGGCAAAGAGCAGCTTGTGCCCGGCTTCGTGGACTTGCACGGCAAAGGCGTTGTGCCGCGTGCCGAGATACAGGACCAGCCAAGGGATCAGCAATTTCGGAAGCCAGCCGGGAGCAGTCCAAGCCCAGAATCCCAACGCAAGCGCCACGGCGATCCCGATCCAAACGTGGGTAAATGTCCAGACCACCCGTCCCGGAGTCAGACGGGCAAAATCCTTGAAGGTCTTGCGATCAAAAGTCGCAAGCACCCGCTGTCGCATGGCTTTTTCAGTCTGGCTAATCACCGATGGAGGCTAGCAGCGGGCAATGGTCATCGCGAACGATTTCAGGGTGTGTGTGTTTTCGTCGTTCTATTTCGCATGGCGCGCGGAGCGACGCTATCCACCACGCCCATCTTTTTGGCGCGGAGTTGACTCGCCCGGCGGGGTGCTTCTGCTCGCGGCGCTACTGAACCAGCCCGCGGCTACTTCACCTTCAGCAGCTCGATCTCGAAAATCAGCGTCTCGTTCGGCCCGATCACGGGCGGAAAACCGCGCTCGCCGTAGGCCAGTTTCGCCGGCACGTAGAGCGTCCACTTCGATCCCTCTTTCATGAGCTGGAGCGCCTCCGTCCAGCCTTTGATCACGCCGCTGACCGGAAACTCGGCGGGCTGGTTGCGCTTGTAGGAGCTGTCGAATTCCGTCCCGTCGAGCAGCGTGCCGCGGTAGTGCGTGCTGACGGTGTCGCTAAGCTTCGGCGTCTTGCCGTCGCCGTCTTTGATGACCTTGTACTGAAGCCCGCTCGGGAGCGTCTTCACACCTTCTTTGGCTTGGTTTTCCATGAGAAATTTTTCGGCGCGTTGGCTGGCATTGGGGGCCTGCGCAGAGCAGGCCGTGGTGAGGATGAGCGCGGCCAGCGTTGCGCGGATGGAGGTTTGGAGTGGCGTGTGCATACGGTAAAAAGGGGGCGGGGTCAGTTGTCCTGGATGTGCTCTTTCCGCACGAGCTTGCCCGTGGCGTCCACTTCGATGCGGAATTTCCGCCCCTCATACGCCACCTCCACCGCGTAGGTCTTCCTCGCCTCGGTTACGTCGATCTCCTTGAACTCCGCGCCCCGCGCCTCACGGAGCAGGGTCTTTTTCACCGCCGCGGGGAGCGTGTCGAGCGTCACCGGCTGGCCCTCGGGCTGCACCTCGTCGAGCTCCTTGCGCATCACGCGCCCGCCGGCGTCCAGTTGCAGCGAATAGTGCGTGGCGTCGATGACTAGACCGATCACGTAGGTCGTGCCGTCGCTTTCATTCACGCGCTTGAAATCATGCACCTTCCCGTCGCCCTTTTCCTTGTCGATCGTCGTCTGCACTTCGGCGGGAATGTCGATGGTCAGCTTGCCGGCGCCCTTTTCATCGGCGGCTTGGGCGCGGCCCACGGCGAGACACGCGGCGAGGATGGAAAGAGTGAGCGGGAGGAATTTCATGCGCATCGCTTTGCCACGTTGGAAAATGCGCGTCAACGGCTTTGTCACGCGTCGCGGAAGACGCGCTCGTATTCCTTTGTCCGCCAGCCCCAGACGAGAAACGCCGCGCCGATGAAGACCATGAAAATGGAGAGAAACTGCCCGGCGGAAATCCAGCCGACGGCCCAGGCGCGGTCGGGCTCGCGGAAAAATTCGCCCACGATCCGCAGCACTGCATAGAGGATGAAAAACGCACCCGTCAGCACGCCGCGCGGCACCCGGCAGCGTGTGCGCAGCAGCCAGAGCACGGCGAATAGGACCACGCCTTCGAGCAGCGCCTCGTAGAGCTGCGAGGGGTGGCGCGGCACCAGGATCTCGCGCAGCCGGGCGCGCACGACTTCATCGTGCTGGATCAGGTTGAGCGCCGGCTCGTCGCTGCCGAGTTCCTTCGGAAAAAGCATGGCCCAAGGCACCGAGGCCAACCCGCCGGGCTCGCCCGCCGGCCGTCCGTAGAGTTCGCCGTTGATGAAATTTGCCATGCGGACCAGGAACAACCCGATCGGAGCGACGACCACCAGCGAGTCGCCGATGCTCGTCCACGAAACCTGTTTCCGCCGCGACCAGTAGAGCGTGAAAAGCACCAGCCCCAGAATGCCCCCGTGACTCGCCATGCCGCCCTCCCAGACTTTGAAAAGGGTGAGCGGATGGCGGAGCACCTCAGCCAGACCGTCGTTCGGAAGCCAATAAAACAGCACCCAGCCCAACCGCCCGCCGAGCATCACGCCAAACACGGCGCACCAAGTGATGAAATCGCCGATCTGCGCCTCCGGCAAATCCGTATAGCCGCGCCGCGCCAGCCATTTATAAAGCCAGCCGCCGAGCACAAAGGACAACACATACGACAGCCCGTACCACCGCAGGCCCACGCCCTTGCTAACCTCGAAAACGAATGGGCTGAAATCGTGAAGAAAATAGGCAGGCACGCGTGGGAGAGTGGGTGTGAAAAAGGAGCGCGCGACTTCACGGCGTGCGCCGCCCCACGGCAATCCAAATCCCGCGCGACTCCGCTCCGCTTACTCCTTCTCCGCCGCCGCGCGCTTCATCGCCGCGGAGAGCTTGGCCACTTTCTGCCGCATGATCTTGCCGGACTTGAATTTCACCGTAGCCCTCGCTGGAATGACGAAGCTGCTGCCTGGCTGGTTCGGATTGCGGCCCACGCGCGGCTTGGTCAGCTTTACTTCGAGGACACCGAAATTGCGAAGTTCCACGGTGTCGCCCTGCGCGAGCGAGTCAGTGATGTAGTCGAGGGTTTTTTGGACCACGTCGAAGACCTGATGCTGCACCATCCCGGTAGCGTCGCTGATCTTAACGACCAGCTCTCTTTTCGTTAATGTTGCCATATTTTTTGTGGGCGGAATTTAACTCTCGCCGCCAGCCGCGGGCAAGCGTTTTGAAAAACAATCTGCCGGCCGCAAAGTGTTTCTGATAAAGGTTTTGCGGGCTATCGCGTAAACTCCCGCGATGGCGGTGCGGGGTAGCTTTCCGGCGCAATTTCCGAGGCCGTTTTGAAATGTACTTTCGCCACGCTGCGCAGAATTTCCGGGCCGCGCGCGGCCACCAAATCGCGCCCCGCCTGCTTCACCAGCGCCGACGCCCCGCGCGGCAGTTCTTTATGCAATTCGCGCCCGCTTTTCCCCAGCCAGTCGATGAACCGCTCGCGCGCCAGAATGGACGCCGCCGCCACCGCGAGATCGCTTTCCGCTTTCGTCCGCTGCTCCAGCACGATGCCGCGCCCGCGCTCCATCAGCGCGCGCTCGATGAGCTTCGGATTGGCAAACTGATCGCTCAGCGCGCGCGGACAGTCGGGCCGCTGTTCGAGCAGCGTCTCGATGACCTTCGCGTGCCCCCACGCGAGCAGCCGGTTGAGGTTGCCGAACTTTTTGTAGAGGTCGTTGTATTTCTCCGGCCCGACCATCACCACGCTCTGCGTCGCGCCCGGCGTGCGGCGGATCATCTCCGCGAGGTCGCGGATGCGCGCGTCGCTGCCGATCCTTTTGCTGTCCTGGATTCCGGCCCGCATGAACGCGTGCGCAATCTCACCATCCACGTAGCAGCCGGCGATGACGAGCGGCCCGAAAAAGTCGCCTTTGCCGCTTTCATCTACGCCGAAATGCGGCGCGAACATTGCGGGATTATGCACCTCCTCGTAGCCCAGCTTCGCCTCGCCGAGCACCTCCGGCTCCAGCCGGAATGTGACGAAATCCTGCGTCCCCTTTCCCTGCAAAACCACCTTCGGCCCCTTCTCGTACACCGCCACGTTCAGCTTGTCCTTCACCGCGTAGTAAAGCGTGTACGGCTTTGGCTCAAACTTGTAGCCATCCTCCTCCAGCAGCGCCCGCAGCTTCACCGCCTGCGCCGCGGTCAGCGGCGAGGTGTAAAGCGTGAGCTGCTTCGGCTTCTCGATTTTTGATTTTCGATTTTCGATTGGAGGCATGCGCGGTTACGCAGTGTCGCGAAGCTGGTGGAAAATCCAAAATCCAAAATCGAGAATCGAAAATTCCGCGCCGCGCTCGCCCGCTGGTTCCAAACGCACGGGCGCGATCTGCCGTGGCGGCGGACGCGCGATCCTTACGCCATCATGGTTTCCGAGTTCATGCTCCAGCAAACGCAGGTCGGCACCGTGCTCGATTTCTACGCGCGCTGGCTCGCGCGCTTTCCGGATTTTCAAACCCTCGCCGCCGCGAGCGAAGCCGACGTGCTGCACGTCTGGCAGGGGCTCGGCTACTACTCGCGCGCCCGCAATCTGCACCGCGCTGCACAGTACGTCGTCGAGCGCCACGGCGGCGCGCTGCCGGATGATCTCGCCGCCATCGCCGCGCTCCCCGGCGTGGGCCGCTACACCGCCGGGGCCATCGCCAGTTTTGCCTTCGACCGCGCCACGCCGATCATCGACGCCAACATCGCCCGCCTCCTCGCGCGGCTGCTTGACCTGCGCGAGCCCACCGACACCGCGCGCGGCTCCGCAGTCCTCTGGCAGACCGCCGAGGCGCTCCTGCCCAAGCGCGGCGGGCGGCTGCACAATTCCGCGCTCATGGAACTCGGCGCCCTCCTCTGCGCGCCGCGCACGCCGCAATGCCCGCGCTGCCCAGTGCGCGCCCATTGCGCTGCGAAAGACCCCGCCTCGCTCCCGCGCAAAAAGCCGCGCCGCAAAACCGTCGTCCTCGCCGAAGACTGCGCGTGGATCATCCGCGACGGCGCGCTTTTGCTCGAGCAGCAGACCGGCCCCCGCTGGCGCGGCCTGTGGAAACTCCCCGCGCTCACCACGCCCGCCCCCCCCCCCCCGCGCCCGGACGCCCGCCGCAATACCCAAAACCCACCCCCCGGCACCCACCCCCGCATAACCACCCCCCCCCCCCCCCCCGCCCCCCCGCAACAACCCAGGTTTGCA
>JANPHJ010000076.1:0-6004 GCA_031424395.1 Chthoniobacter sp. | reverse complement strand
CATTCATAATGCCGAAGATTTTCTTGGCGCTGTTTCCGGCCAAACCTTCGCGCAAAGTTTTAATAATAGGAATGCCGCCAGCCACTGCGGCTTCAAAATAAAGTGCTACGCCTTTGGCTTCAGCCGTACTGGCCAAGCTAGCGCCATGATGGGCAAGCAGAGCTTCAGTGTTTTGCCGGTAAGATTAGCCTGAGAGACCTGTTCCCGCTTCCATAAGTCTTTAAAGCCATCAACCTCTTGGTCGAGAGTGGGAAACATGCTCGGAGACTGGCTGCGTGCTCCGATCCTCTTGTTTTTGTGATTGTCCGGCACAGACAGGAAGAGGCTCGACTCTCCCGCATTGGTCCGCAGGCCCTGAACCTCGCCGCTCACCTTTCGCTTAGACAGATGGGGATAGATGAAGCGCCAAGTGTAAAGGTTACTTTGAAGTTCGTAAGTTGTCGGGTTGGCCGGCGCGTGCAGGAAATGGAACATGAAGATTATTTTCCACATTTCAGGACCTACGCACTGGTTCTCGACTACCTGACACTTATACCGGAGCATGATGGCATTTGTGATCTCTTGGCCCGGCTCGTAAAATGAATCAAGGAAGGCGCTACCGAAGACCTTTTCAGCTACGTCGGCGCTGAGGGCATTAGCGATAACAAAGGCCGAGGAAGCAATGGTGATGAAGAGGGACTTTTTTTTGATGGCCGTGGATCGCTTGGGATGTCTCTTGGAAAATGGACGAAGCGCCGGTTGTAGCGCCTAACGACCGTTAAGCGAAAGCGTTTCGTGTTTTGACGCGCATGGGTTTCGCCCATTGCAGTAGGCGGGGGCATGGGGGAAGGATGGCGGGGTTTTCAGGGGTGGCAGAGGCCAGGGCCGGGGGCGCTTTGCACGCTTCCGCCAGACTCCTGGGCGCGCTGCGCAGGCGCCTTACAGAGGAATGGGCAAGTTTTAGCCCACTAACCGAACAGCTTTACGCACGCGGGACGTTCGGCTTTTCCTCATCGACGCGACGAACAATGTGCGCGGCGCGGTGAAAATCCGGCGCATGCCGGGGCGCGAGTCGTGGCAGAATTTCCCCGCCGGTTCGACGGAGTGGTACAGTGCGGTGACGGACACGCGCGACGCGCAGAACAATCCCGCGCGGAACACGGACGTCGTGGTCAATGAGATCATGGCCAATCCGCCGAGCGGGCAGCGCGACGGGGAGTTCATCGAGCTGTACAATCGCGGCGCGGCGGCGGTGAATGTGGGCGGCTAGCAGCTCGCTGACGCGGTCAGTTTCACCATCCCGCCCGGCGTCACGATCGCGCCCGGCGGCTACCTCGTGCTCGCGGCAAATGCGGCGTCGCTGAAGGCCAGCTACGCGGGCCTGACGGCACTCGGCGACTGGAGCGGTTCGCTGCGCAATGGGAGTGACCTCATCCGGCTGACCGATGCGGACGGGAATCTCGCGAACCAGGTGGACTATCGGTTTGGCGGCGAGTGGCCGGAGCAGGCGGGCGGCAATGGCAGCTCACTCGAACTGATCAATCCCAGCGCCGACAACGCGCTAGGCGGCGCGTGGGCAGACAGCGACGAGAGCGCTAAGGGCGCGTGGCAGAGCTTCGCGATCAACGGCGGCAATTTCAAAGACGTGAACTACGGGGGGCAGGACCCTGAGGTGCGGCTGTGGCTGCCGGGCGACGGGCACCTCGTGCTGCGCAACCTCGTACTGCGCCCGACCGCCGGCAGCGGGAACCTTTTCGTGAACGGCGCGGTGACGACGCTGACCAATGACAACGTCTCCGGCTGGCAGTCGCGCGGCACACACTGGGGCAGCTATCACGATGCCGAGGGCGTGCATCTCGTGGCCGACGGCAGCGGCGACGCCAAACTGAACCACATGGAAAAGGACGCCGCCGGGATGACTGCGCTCACGGATTACACCATGACCTTTGAGGCGCGCTGGGTCTCGGGTATGTCGCGGCTAGTGGCGCATACGTGGGACATGTCCTGGGGCAGCACGGTGCTCGTGCCCGTCCCGCTGAATCTCGGCACACCCGGCGCGGCGAATTCGCGCCTCGCCGCCGGTGCACCGCCGCAGGTGACCAGCGGTCTGCACAGCCCGGCCGTGCCAACTGCGAGCCAGACAGTGACTGTAACAGCGCGGGTCTCGTCGCCCGGCTCGGCACTGACCAGCGTGGTGTTGAAACATCGGCTGGATTTCAACTGGGCCAGTGAGCCAGCGAGGACCAGCGGTGCTTGGAATACCACTCCAATGCTCGACAACGGCACCGGCGGCGATGCGGTGGCTAATGACGGCATCTGTACCGTGCAGATCAACCCGGCGTCATTCAGCGGCTACAATGTGAACGGCGCGATCATCGAATTCTACGTGCTGGCGACGGCGGCGAACGGACTGACCGGCCATTTTCCCCGCGGCGGCGCGGGGGCGCCGGGCCTGTGGGTGGCGGACAGCCGGGTGCCGTCCACCGATCTGCGCCGGATGCGGGTGGTTATCTCGCCTTATTGGGTGGATGCTTTGAATAACAGCAGCGGAACCGGCGGCCAGACGGTGAAGTTCAACTACAAGTTCCCGCGCTTCTCGGATCATTACTTCCCCTGCACCTACATGCACAATGACGGCACCGTTTATTATGGCTGCTCCGTCCGCAAGACGGGCAGCCCCTTTACCCGGCGGACGGATGGCAATCTCACCCGCGGCGTGGTCGCGCTGCCCGGCGACCATCCGCTCCGCGGGCATGGTAAGCTCTACTGGGACAATGACGGCGCGGGCGGCTCGATGCTGCACAACCGCATCCTCCGCTACTGGCTCTATCTCCTCGGCGTGCCGGGCAATGAGAATGAAGTCTGCCGGGTAACCCGAAACAGCCACACCTATGCCGTCCGCGAGACCAGCGAGACCTTTGACAAAGCCATGCTCGACCGCATCTGGGCCAATGGCAGCGACGGGCTGTTCTTTGAGATCGACGACAAGTTGACCATCCCCGACGACGGCACCACGCGGCTGTCGAATACCGACGGCTCATGGGACTATGATCCGATTAACAGCCCCGGAGCAGAAAACCCCACGTCCTATCACAACAACTTCCATCCTAAATCCCGCGAGCTCGAATATGACTACAGCGCGCTCACCGAATGGTGCCGGCAAATCGAGCAGAACGGGGCCGCGCTGACCCAGGAGCAGTACGAACGCATGGGTGACACCCAGGCCATCGCCGCCTACGCCGCCGTGCGCGGCTAGACGGCGGACTGGGATAACATCACCATGGGCCGCGGCAAGAACGGTTCCTTTTATAACCGCTCGACAGATCACAAATGGATGCTGCTCCACTGGGACAGCGACAATGCTTTGCAGGCCAATCACATCAACGACGCGGTCATCGGCACTAAGACCAACGTCCCGACCTACTACGCGCGGCCCTTTGTCCGCCGCTACCTAAACTACTACCTCACGCAGATGACCGGCGCCTACGCCGCCAATGGCCCGCGCCTCACTGCCTGGCTCACGGCGGAGGAAAACGCCTCGGCTTCCTATACCGTCCCGGCGATTTATGCGACCTGGCCGACGACCAATGCCTCCAGTGGCACGGTGCAGACGCGGCACGCCGTCATTCAGACCTTCATCGGTTCGTCGCTGACCGCCCCTTTCGCGCTGACAACCCGCCGGCGACCACCAGCGGCAGCACCGTCGATATCAACGGCACCGCCCCGACCACGGCCTTCCGTGTGGTCTGTGTGGGGCACCCCGAGGCGGTGCTGGCGTGGACGGGCACATCCATCGCCGATGTCTCGCCCTGGCGGCTCAGCGGCATCCTGCTGGCGAGCGGAGGGAATGCGCTGACCTTCCGCCTGTTCGACGCGGCGGGCGCGCAGGTTGGCGCTGATCTTACTTACTCCATCACCAAGACGGGCAACGCGCCGCCCGTCGTCGACCTCAACGCCGCGCCCGCTTCGCAAAATGTCGCGCTCGGCGAGTTGCTCAGCCTTGAGGCGGGCGCGAGCTATGATCCTGAAAGCGCCGGCCCGCTGAGTTACTCCTGGACGGTCACCCCGGCGTCGGGCTTCGCCATGACGGCGCCGGCCGCCAGCACCCGCGGCCTGACTTTCTCCACGCCCGGCACTTACACCGTCACGGTGCAGGTCACGGATGCGGCTTTGCAGACAGTCAGCCGGAGTGTGGCGGTGAGTGTCTATAACAGCGCGGACTTCGACAGCTTCGGCGACGATTACCTCACCGGCTACACACTCCAGGGCCTCAAGCTGCGCGACAACTATGCGCCAGATGCATGGTTCTCGCTCCATGAAACCAGCGGCAGCCTGGTCGGGCAGGTCACGGACTCCGCCGCGCGCCCGCTGACTAACACCGCACCCACTTATCCGAAAATCACCCGCGCGCTGCCGGTGTCGTCGGACTTTCTGCTCCAGACCGGGCTTAGTCTCGAAACGCGCCAGTTTGGCAGCTTCCTTATCGGGCTCTTTGTCGGGACGACCGAGAGCGGCGTGCCTACCCGCTATGCCTTTGGCCTGAGCGGCGGCACCGCGATCGTAGTGCAGCGCGCCTCGGGTGCGGCGGGGGCGTTTCTCCAGGTCTCCTCGGCCGCCTACAGCGGCGGCGATCTCACGCTGCGCGTCCAGCGCGCGGGCACCTCGCTCAATTACCAGCGCCGCGTGAATGGTACTTGGACGAACCTTTTCACCCAGACCCTCGCCGCCGGCACAACCGCGGGCCAGGGCGGCATCTTCCTCGCCACTTCCGCGGCGCAGAACGTGCGCGCGGCCTTTGACTACCTGCTGCTCGGCGACCCCGGCAACAGCAGCGACCTCATTAACAGCCTGCGCATCACCGAAATCATGTACAATCCCGCGGGCGTCGGCGGCGTGGAATTCATCGAGCTGCAAAACACCGGTGCGGCGGCGATCAATTTGAACGGCGCATATTTTGAAGACGGCAATCCGTTCTCGACCCAGTTCACCTTTGGCAGCCTCACCCTCCAGCCCGGCCAGTACTGCGTGGTGACGAATGACAGCGCGGGCTTCCAGGCGCCCTACGGCACCGGGATCACCATCGCCGGCCAGGCCACCGGCTCGCTGAACAACGACGGCGAACGCCTCGTCCTCCGCGACTCGGCGGGGAATGTGATCCTCGACTTCACCTATGACGATATCGCCCCGTGGCCCGTGAGCGCCGATGGCGGCGGGAAATCCCTCGAGGTGCTCACCTTTGTCAGCACGCTCTACGGCAACGCCGCAAGCTGGCGCGCGAGCCAGGAAACCGGCGGCTCGCCCGGCTATCTCGGCCTCGCCACGGACAGCGACGGTGATGGTTTCCCCGACGTGATGGAGCTCGCCTACGGCACCAACCCCGCCAGCGCCGCCTCGCAGCCCATCGCTCCTGCGACCACGCGCGACGCGGGGACCGGCACGGTGACGCTGACCTGGGCGAGTGAAAACGGACGCGCCTACACCGTGCAGTACCGCGACGACCTCGCGAGCGGGACCTGGCAAACCCTCGCCAACGTCACCGCCACCAGCGCGACCGCCACCTATCCCGACCCGGCCGCCGCCGGCCAGCCCGCGCGCTTTTACCGCATCAGTACGCAGTTTCCGTGAGGCGCAGGTGGAATGACGCTGGAAACGCGGCGCGGCATTCGTCATTTATCCCACCCATGCGCCACGCCCCCATCCCCAAAGCCCTGCCCACCCTAAACCGCGACCGCCTCCGCGCCCTGCTCCCGCCGCATTCGCTGGCCGTGGTCAATGCCAACGACCTCCCGACAACGAACTCCGACGGCAGCACCGCACTCGTGCCGAACAGCGACCTGTTTTACCTCACCAGCGTCGAGCAGGAGCAGACCATCCTGCTGCTGGCGCCCGACTCGTGTGACGAAAAGCTGCGGGAGATTCTTTTCATCCGCGAGACCAGCGAACTGCTCGAGGTGTGGGAAGGCCACAAGCTGACCAAGGAAGAGGCGCGCGCGGTCAGCGGCATCGCGCGGGTGGAGTGGCTGGA
>JANPHJ010000075.1:0-2436 GCA_031424395.1 Chthoniobacter sp. | reverse complement strand
CGCGCGCAGAGGATAACGACGCGACCACTCGCAGCATTCGGCGGGTCGCCGAACGCAGCACGCGAGTCGCGTGCTCCACCCGGACGTGCTAACAGCGACGCGCTCACGACAGCGAACCCACCACCTCCGCACACCGCTCGCACAATTCGGCGTGCGCGGCATTCGTGCCCACGCTCGCGCGGTGCCGCCAGCAGCGGGCGCATTTTTTGTGCGCCGTGGGGACGATGGCCGCGCTCGTCTCCGCTCCCGCGGTGAGCGTGAGGTCGCTAAGGATGAAGAACTCCTCAAGATCAGCCTCGTTCCCGCGGAGTGATGCGAGCAGCGCATCGTCCGCCAGTTGCAGCGCGACCGCTCCTTCGAGCGCTTTGCTGATGAGCTTGGATTGCGTCGCAGGCTCTACGGCCTGCGCGATCACGCCGCGCAGCGCGAGCAGTTTTTCCACGCGGTCTTCGAGCGCCGTGTCCGCGAGCGTCGCATCGGCTTCGGGAAAGTTTTCGAGATGCACCGAGGTCTTGTTCCCCGCGAACTCCCACGCTTCATCCGCCGTAAAGGCGAGCACCGGCGCGAGCAGTCGGGCAAGCGCGTCGAAGACGCGCGCCATAACCGTTTGCGTGGCGCGGCGGCGCGGGGAATTCGCGGCGTCGCAGTAGAGGCGATCCTTCGTGATGTCCACGTAGAGCGCGCTGATCTCCACGGTCACGAACTGATTCAGCGTCTGGAAAACCCTGCGAAAATCATATTCCGCATACGCCTCACGGCACGTCGCGATCACGCCTTGCAACCGCGAAAGCACCCAGCGGTCGATGAGCGTCGCACCGTCGAGCGACGCGTGCGCGGCCTCGAAATCCGCCAGGTTCGCGAGCAGGATGCGCAGGATGTTGCGGAAGCTGCGGTACGACTCCGCGAGCCCCTTGAAGCTCTCCTCGGAAAACGGCACCTCGTTCTGGTAGTCCACGCTCGCCGCCCACAGCCGCACGATGTCCGCGCCGTACTTGCCGACGAAATGCTCCGCGTTCATCGGCTTCGCGTAAGTTCCCTGCTCCGACTTCGACACCTTCTTGCGCGTGTCCTTGTCCACCACAAAGCCGTGCGTGATGACCGTCCGGTACGGCGCGCGACCGTACATCGCCATGCTCGTCATCAGCGACGACTGGAACCACCCGCGATGCTGATCCGTCGCCTCGAGATACACGTCGGCGACGCTCGAGCCACCGAGGTCCGGGCGCTTTGCCACGACCGCGGTGAGAGAAACGCCGGAGTCGATCCACACATCGAGCGTGTCATTGCGCCGCGTCGTGCCCGCCGGCAAACCAAGCATGGAAGCCCATTCCGCGTCGGTCTTCTCAAACCACAGATTCGTGCCGTGCTGCTCCACGAGGTCGGCGACCTTGCGCGCATTCGCGGGATCGAGCAGCGCCTTGCCGTCGGCATCGTAGAAAACCGGCAGCGGCACGCCCCACGTCCGCTGCCGCGAAATGCACCAGTCCGGCCGCGATTCGACCGTGCCGTAAATGCGGTTGCGCCCCCAGTGCGGCAGCCACGTCACGCCGTCGATGGCCGCGAGCGCGTCGCCGCGGATGGCGTCGATCTTGATGAAATATTGTTCCACCGCGCGGAAGACGATGGGCGTCTTCGAGCGCCAGCAGTGCGGATAGCTGTGCGGGTAGGCGTGCTCGGCGAGCAGCGTCTTGTTGCCGCGCAGATGCGTCACGATTTCGGCGTTGGCATCGAAGACGTACTTGCCCGTCCACGCGGGCATGCCGGCGTCCTCGGTGAGTTTGCCGTGGTCATCGACAGGCGAAAGGATCGGCAGCCCGTGCTGCTTGCCGGCGATGTAATCGTCCGCGCCATGACCGGGTGCGATGTGGACCTGGCCGGTGCCCGTGTCCATTGTCACAAAGTCTGCGGTGATGACGCGTGCCGTCCGGTTGAGAAAAGGATGCTGCGCTTCCATCCCCGCGAGCGCCTCGCCTTTCAGCGATGCAACCTCGCCGAAAACCTGCAGCTCCGTCTCGCGCACGAACGCCTCCAACAGCGCCCGCGCGACCACGAAATCCTCGGCCCAGCCGTCGCGTCCGAGCGTCGCGATCACGTATTCCGCCTTCGGCGAAACGGCGATGGCGACGTTCGCCGGGAGCGTCCACGGCGTTGTCGTCCAGATCACCATGTTCGCCTTGCCCGCCAGTTCGCCGGTGACGATGGGGAACTTCACATAGATCGCCGGATCGGTGCGATCCGCGTATTCCACCTCCGCCTCGGCGAGCGCCGTCTGCGCCCCCGTGCTCCAGTACACGGGCTTCTTCGCCTGATAGACGAGGCCCTTTTCCACAAAGACCGCGAACGCGCGGATGATCTCCGCCTCGTAGCCGGGCGCGAGCGTGAGGTACGGATTGGCCCAGTCGCCAAACACCCCGAGCCGCTTGAACTGACCGCGCT
>JANPHJ010000074.1:0-13646 GCA_031424395.1 Chthoniobacter sp. | reverse complement strand
CGAAGCCGCTGCCTTCGGCCTCTTCCGCTCGGCGACGTATCTCATCCTCGTCTGCGCCACGGTGATCTTTGGCCTGATCTTCCTCCGCGGCGCGCCCACGATTTTCAAAGCGACGCCGCCTTTCGTGAACTGGACCTTTCTCACCGCGGCCCCGGAGACGCTCTACGTCTTCGAGTACGAGGGGAAAAAGATGGAGATGGGCAACCGCGAATTCCGCGAGTTCAAGGCGGCGAAAAATCTCGGCGACATCCCCACAGAAACCTACGCGCACAGCGCCGGCGGCATCTGGCCGTGCATCGTTGGCACGGTGCAGCTCGTGATGGGCTCGATGGCCATCGCGCTCTTCATCGGCGTCAGCGCAGCGATCTATCTAAACGAGTATTCCAAGCAGGGCCGGGTCGTGCACTTCATCCGCCTCGCGATCCTCAATCTCGCGGGCGTGCCGTCCATCGTCTTCGGACTTTTCGGCCTCGGCCTGTTCGTCCACTTCATGCCGATGCTCGACACTTTCGACAGCGCCACCGCGCTCAGCATCCCGGTCGGTTTCGGCCACTGGCTGAATTTCCGCGGCTGGAATGTGTGCCTGCTTTCAGGGTGGTTCACGCTCGCCTTCATGGCGCTGCCCGTGGTCATCACCGCGAGCGAGGAGTCGCTGAAAGCTGTGCCCATGGGCTTTCGCGAGGGCTCGCTCGCACTCGGCGCGACGAAGTGGCAGGCATCCGCACGAACGTCCTGCCCTACGCGCTGCCCGGCATGCTCACCTCCTCGATCCTCGGCATCGCGCGCGTCGCGGGTGAAACCGCGCCGATCATGTTCACCGCGGCCTACGTCATGCGCGACCAGCAGAGCGGCGGCGGGCTTTTCGGCTGGCTCTTTCAGGGCGTGATGGCGCTGCCGTATCACATCTACGTCGTCAGCTCGAAAATCCCGCAGAACCAGTTCACCGAGCGCGTGCAGTACGGCGCGGCGTTCGTCTTCCTGCTGCTCGTCATGGGCATCGCGCTGACCTCCATCTTCCTGCGCATCCGCATGCGCAACCGCTACCGCTGGTAAGCGCTCTTGCCATGAAGACTTTCACTCCCGAAGCTCGCATGAACCTGCCCGACCCCCCCCTCGACGCCATGCCCGACGCTCCCGCGCACCCGACGATGATCGAGGTGGAAAATCTCGACTTTTACTACGCCGAGGCGCGCGCCCTGCACGAGGTCAGCATCCAGATTCCGGCGCACAAAGTGACCGCCTTCATCGGCCCGTCCGGCTGCGGCAAGACCACGCTGCTCCGCTGCTTCAACCGCATGAACGACCTCGTCGATATTGCCCGCATCGGCGGCGGCTCGATCAAGGTGCATGGCGTGGACATCAATCATCCCGACGTGGACGTGATCGCGCTGCGCCGCCAGGTCGGCATGGTTTTTCAGAAGTCGAATCCCTTTCCAAAATCCATCTACGAAAACGTCACCTACGGCCTGCAAATCCAAGGCATCAATGACCGCAAAAAGCTCGATGAGGTCGTTGAGCAAAGCCTGCGCGGCGCGGCGCTGTGGGAGGAGGTGAAGGACCGCCTGCACCAAAGCGGCATGGGCCTCTCCGGCGGCCAGCAGCAGCGGCTGTGCATCGCGCGCGCTATCGCCGTCGAGCCGAGCATCATCCTCATGGACGAGCCGTGCTCCGCGCTCGATCCCATCGCCACGTCGAAGGTCGAGGAACTGATCCAACAGTTGAAGACGAAGTACACCATCGTCATCGTCACCCACAACATGCAGCAGGCGGGCCGCTGCTCGGATCACACCGGGTTTTTCTATCTCGGCAAACTCATCGAGTTTTCAAAGACCGAGAAGATTTTCACCAACCCCGTGCATAAGCAGACCGAGGATTACATCACCGGCCGTTTCGGCTAGAAGTTCGCTTCGGTTTCACTTGTCACCCGTCACCTTCACTCTTCTTCGCCATGAGCCAATTTTGGGAACAACAACTCGCCGACATCCGTGAGCAACTGCTGGTGATGTCCGGCCTCACCGAACGCAACCTCTCGCTCGCCATGCGCGCCCTCGTGGAGCGCGACGACAAACTCTGCGACACCGTGGAGGCTGAGGACACGCCCATCGACCAGCTCGAAATCCAGATCGACGACATGGTCATCACCTACATGGCCACCCACGGCCCCATCGCCAAGGACTGCCGGCTCATGCTCACGGCGTCGAAGATTTCCAGCAACCTCGAGCGCATCGCCGACCAGGCCGTCAAAATCGCCCGCCGCGCCCGCGAGCTGAACCACGAGCCCCTGCTCAAGCCGCTCATCGACATCCCGCTCATGGCCGGCATCGCCCAGGAGATGCTCCGCGACAGCATCACCGCCTTTGTCGATGGGAATAACGAACTCGCTGTCGAGATCATCGCCCGCGACCGCTCCGTGGATGACATCAACAAGCAGCTCGCCCGCGAGCTGACCAGCTACATGATCGAAAACCCCAAGACCATCACCCGCGCGCTGAATCTCATGACTGTGGCCAAGGCCATCGAGCGCGTGGCCGATCATGCCACGAACATCGCCGAAGAAGTCTTCTATCTGAACCGCGGCGAAGACATCCGCCACGAGCCGTCCTTCAAGCAGCCCGCGCCGGGCGGCGAGCAGCGGTAGAAAGGCAGGGGGCATCCGGCCGGCGGTGGGGGCACGGGCGCTGCTGGGAGGAGAGCATGAAAACAGCCCTCCGCACGCTCGCGCTTCTGGCCGCTCTCACCGCGACCGCGTGGCTGCTGGTCGGGGTGAGTACCGACAGCGCCCTTTACCCTTTCGCCTGCACGGGGCTTTTCGTCCTGCCCACGCTGGCCGTGTGGCTCACCACGCGCGCCGTGGCCGGGCTGCCCGCGAGCTGGCTTGGGCGCGTCGCGTTCTGGGCCGTGGCCTTGGCGGGTTGGATCAGCGTGTTGCTTCTCGCGCAGGGTCGCGGCGAAGCAGCGGACCTCGACGAGTGGCATGGCCTCATCCTGGCGCTCAGCGTCGCGCTACTCAGCGCGGGCTGGCTCGTGGTGAAAGCGCGCGCTTTCCCGACCTGGCGCGCGCTCGGCGAAGCGGCCGCGGGCTGCGCCGTCCTCGCGCTGGCGGGCGGGACGTTCGGGTGGAGTTACGAGGCGAGGACCCGCGCTTTCTTCGCCAAGGCCGAGGCCCGCTGGGCGGAGATCGGGCTGCCCATGGCGGAGTTTGAGAAATCGCTCGCGCCCGCGCGGGAAAACGCCGGCTCCGACGTCGTCCGCGCGGTGCTCCGCGAGCAGCTCGGCGCCCGCTTTTACAAGGAAGGCACCGCCGCCGCCGACCGCGAGCCCGCCGCCGTGCCCTCGCCGACAGCCGACGAACTGATCAAGCGCGCCGTCGAAATCACCACCGCCCAAGTCCCGCCCGGCGACGACCTCGACCTTTCCAAGCTCCCCCTCGCCGCCCTCGAGCCCCACGCTGCCGCGCTCGACGACGCCTACCGCCGCATCCTCGCCGCCGAGCCTGCCATGTGGGCCTGCGATCCCGCCGACGGCTACACCATCAGCGCGCCCAACTTCCTCGGCCTCCGCAAATTTGCCCAGCTCACCAGCGCCGACGCCATGCGCCGCTGCGCCGCAGGCGACGAGGCGGGTGCCGCCCGCGCCATCGCCGCCGGCCTGCATGTGGGCGAAAAACTGCGCCAGCACCCAGCCCTCGTCTCCCTCATGATCGGCGTCGCCGTGGACGCCCTCTTCGCCCCCAAACAGGCCCGCCTCCCCGCCGACGCCGCCGGCTTCGCCACCATCGCCCGCGACGCCGCGGAACAGCGCGCCGCCTTCTTTCGCGTCATGCGCTGGGAGGGCTGGACCTACCTGCACTGCGCCGACCGGATCGCCGACGACCGCGACTGGCTCATGCCCTCCGCCATCCCCGGTCTTCCGCGCTGGGCCCAGCAGCTCACCCGGCGTCCTTACGTCGCGCGCCAGTGCGCTATCGTCGCGCTGGACTCCGCCGAGCACACCGCCATCTGGCAGTCGCCCGCCACCGCCGCGCTCCCCGACTTTGGGGCCGCACTGTGCGCGGCCGCCACGGCGAAAAACCCCAGCAACCCCAGCATCACCAACGGCAGCTACACCCGCTGCGTCATGCGCCTCACCGCCATCCTCCTCCTCCGCGAGCAGGCCGCCCTCATCCGCGACGCCCGCGCCCGGCTCGCCGCCGGCCAGTCCGTCGCCTCGCGCGCCTCCGTCGTCCTCCCGCACCTCCGCTGGGAACTCACCGTCGATCCCGTTAAAAACACCGTCGCCACCCGCCTCGCCAACGCCCCGCAATGGGTCCTGAACGGCGACGTCACCGGCCACGGCGACGACTTCTGGCTCCTCCCGCTCGACGGCACCGTCGCCTGGCAATTCCACGCCCCCGCCCGCACCGTCGCCGCGCCCTGAGCATTCTAGCGCGGTTGAATTAAAGTGAGGCCGCGCGGTGTAGAGGCGGCTCCTCCGTAGGACGTGCCGCCTGGGTGAGAAGTCCGAGGCGGCACCTGCTGCGCAGAGAGTCGCCCCTACACCAGTAGGCACCGCCTCGTCACTACAGCCTCGAGCGAGTGACAGTCGGCGAGGCAGAGCTTCGGGGAAAAGTGTTTTGCCAAGTGAAGCTCGGGAACGAGGCGAAGACGGTCGCCTATCGCCGCTCGTCTTTGAAGTGATCGGCGATGAGGGCGAGGACGGCGTCGTTGCAGGCCTTGTCGCTGGCCTGGTTGCAGGCGACGAGGACGGCGAAGTCTTTAGCCGGGGCGAGCCACACGGCGGCCATCCACATGGTGTTGCTGCCGTTGTGGGTCAGGGCGGGGCCGCCGGCCCACGGCAGGCCGTCGGCGATGATCCAACCCATGGCGTATTTCGGCTCGCCGGCGGCGGGCGTGTGGAGCTTCACGAGGGTTTCGGGTTTGACCAGTTTGGTTTTGGCGGATGGAAGGTTGGCCGCGGCGAACTTGGCCCAGTCACCGAGGGAGCAGTGGACGATGCCGGCGGGGCCGATGGCGACGGGGTTGTCGGCGCCGGGGCCGGGTTCGACGGGCGAGCCGTCGGTTTTGTGGCCGCGGGGCTGATCGTTTTTGGCGGTCGTGCCGGGTGCGCCGAAGCCGGCGGTGGTCATCCCGAGCGGGCGGAAGATCTTTTCGCGCATTAGGTCTTCCCAGGATTTGCCGGTGACTTTCTCGGCCATGTGGCCGGCGATGGAGAAGCCGGCGTTGGAGTAGATATATTTCTCGCCGGGCGGGGCTTCGGGCGGCTTCGAGGTGACGCCCTCGAGGAGCAGCCGGCGCGCGCTCACGGGCGTGCCCTTGTGCTGCCAGAGTTTGCCCCACAGTGCATCCTTGGTGAGGTCGCCGGGTGCGCCGCTGCGCTGGGTGAGCAGTTGTTCCAGCGTCACGGCCTGATACTGCGGGTGCATGGCTTTCTTCAGCTCGGGAAAGGTCTCGCCGATGGTCTGACTCCACTTCAGTTTTCCTTCATCCACGAGGATGCCGCAGAGGAGGGCGGTCATCGCCTTGGTGTCCGAGCCGAGGTGGAAGAGGTCGGTGGCGGCGATCTTGTCGCCCTTGCCGCGCGTGCGGACGCCGGCCACGCCGACGGCGACAATCTCTCCGTTGCGGACGACGGCGGCGGCCATGCCGGGCACGTCGTGCTTCTGGAGGATGGGGGCGAGGAGCGCCGAGACATCCTTCGGCGGCGGCGCGGCGTGGACGGTGATGGAGGCGAGGGCGAGCACGGCGAAGACGATGGCGGGAATCGCTTTCATACGCCTGGCTCGTGTTGGAGCGTCGTGCCCATGGTCATAATCCAAGGGTTCCACTTACTCCTAACGACCTCAAGCTCAGCGACAGCGGAGCGAGGAGTTCGGTTCATTGCTGAAAGATGTTCCATCGGACAATGTTCATTGGCCCGTGAAACCACAAATTGTCTTTGGAAGGCACGGACACAGTAACGACTCGTCCGATGCCTGGATCGGCTTCGATCCAATGGCTGTCTCCGAGAAAAGCCATGATGTGAACGCCGTTGCTTGTGACAGCGAGATCGCCGGGAAGAATCTTGGATTGGTCGAGCACGTTGATGCTTGGCGCAGAGAAAAGTCGAGTCGTGTAGCCGTGTCCCTCGCCGAAATCGCGTGCAGTGCAATCGTGCCACCAAAGGCTGATCGCGTGTCGGACTAGACCCGCATCGAGTGTGCTAATGCCGCGGATGAATAATGAGTCAGTGAGTCCGCGCCGGATAAGGCCGGAGCAGTCAATGCCCTTGGGACTTTCGCCGCCCCAATAGTAGGTCACGCCGTCGTAGCGACGGAGGCCAGCAACATAATCGGTACGGAGCGAGTCAGTGGCCGGATGGCTGTGCGCTGGCAAAGCTAGAAAGCCGGCAGACAACAACGTGACGCCGATAAGCGAGAAGCGGAGAGTGCGATGGTGCCAGCAAAGAAAGATAAGTCCGAACCAGACGACAAAGAAAAGCGCCAAACCGCCCGCACGGGTGAAGCCGTGACTGGCAGGATAAAGCGCTACGGCTACAAATAGTACTAGCGCGGCAAGCCAGAGAAGCCGTAGCAAGCGGGTTGGTTCCGTTCCGTTCATGGAAGATGTGCGAGAACGCCTTACAAGGAGATTGAGCCGAATTTTTGCGACCTATACTTACAAATGGAGTGCGGCATTTGCCGACTGCATACCCGGCGGCTTTCTCTGGCAAGCGGGATCTTTCCCCCTCGTGCCCAAGCTCCAGCTTGGGCACGCACTTGTCTGCGAAGCTCTGCTTCGTCGGCGCGCGGACTTACTGCCACGGGTCGCACTTCAGCACCGCCTGCGCCCCGCCCAGCCACTCGTGGGCTGAGGAATAGCGCCAGTGCTCGGGCGTGGCCACCCAGCCACGCTTGACGGGATTGTTGTGCAGATAATCCAGCTTTTGCCGCATGATTTCATCGCTCGGGATGGCCTGCGGATGGGAGCCTTCCTGCCAAAGTTGATACTCATTGGGCTTGTGCGCGGCGCGGTAGTAGCGGAGCTGGTTGAGCAGCCACTCGCGGCGCTCGGTCTGCAACTGGGCGAGCAATTGCCGGGCGGTGAAGCTTTTGATATCGCGCAGGGGGGCGGAGAGATCGGGCGCGGCGAGGATGGCGTGGAAGTGGTTGTCGAGGATGACCCAGGCGTAGATTTTGAGCGCCTTGTGCTCGCGGCAATAGGCGAGGGAGCGGACGAGGATGTCGCAGCAGGCGGCGGTGGTGAAGATGGGGAGCCATTCGACGATGGTGGCGGTGACGAAGTGGGCGAGGTCGGGGGCGTGAACCAAGTAGCGGCTGCGCATGGTGGGCGGGAGGTTGACGAAGCGGAGCTTCGGGGACAAGTGCGTTGCCAAGCTGGAGCTTGGCAACGAGGGGCGGAAGCTGAAGTTCCGGCGACGCCGCCTCTACGGCAGGCGGAGGTCGCAGGTGATGAGACCGGGGTGGAGGCTTTTGCACGGGCTCATGTTGACCGGCGGTGCGGGCTCATGCTCGGCGGGGGCGAAGTGGCGTTCGTCGTGGTCGAGCTTGTAGAGCGTGGTCTTTTTCCCACTCGCGATGGTGAGGTAGAGCGGCATCTGCGGGGGGATGCCGGGGTGGAGCGATGGGTAGAGCGCGGTGCGGCGGTAGCGCAGGCCGGCGCCGAGCTGGCCGCCGGGGAAGCGGCGCAGCGGGAGGGCGCGGCCGTGGACGCGGATCTGGCATTTCGCGGCGAAGGCTTTGCTGGCGGTGAATTCGAGGCGCTCGATGGAGGTATCGACGAAGCGACTGGTGTTGCCGCCTTCGAGGGGCTGCTCGCAGAGGAGCGGCCAGCCTTCGTGGGCGCGGCGGATGGTGAGGGTGGCGTCGCCGTCGGCGTGCTGGAGCATGACGGGGAAACGCCACTCGAAGATGTCGCGGAAGACTTTTGCCGGCAGGGCGAAACCGCCACGGCGCAGGTCGCGGAGCACTTTCGCGAAGTCGGCCCAGAGGTGCGTGGGGAGGAAAAAGGCGTCGTGCAGTTTGTGGCCGTGGTCGGTGAGCGGCGCGGTGAAGGGCGCGGCGAGCAGATGCGCGGCCAGCGCGTGCCAGAGGAGCGCGATGGCGGACATCCACGCGGCGCTGGGCAGGGATTCGACGGCGCGGAATTCGACGAGGCCGCGGCAGCCGCCGTCGAAGTTTACGTTCCAGAATTTGTCGAAGCTGGCCTCGCTGCGGTGGGTGTTGCCGGAGGTGTCGGTGTGGAGGTGGCGGAGCGTTTCGCTGATGAGGTAGCGGTGGTCGCCGGCGGGGAGCTGGTTGAGAAACTGGTAGGCCATCTCGAGGTCGTAGAGCGAGCTGGCGCCTTCGTCGGGGCGCGGGGCCTGCGACGACGGGCCGACGTACTGGCCGGTGAAAAGGTAGGCGAGCGACGGGTGGCGCTGCCAGTAGCGGAGGATGGAGGTGACCCACGCGGGGTGGGTGAAGAGCGGGTTTTCGTCGAGCGTGGGGCCGCCGAAAAGCAGGTGGTTGCCGCCGCCGGTGCCGGTCTGGTCAGTGGGCGAGATTTGCTTGAAGGAGCGCAGCCCCGCGGTGGCGCAGGCGCGCTCCAGCGTGTCGAGCCACGCGGCGTACTCGTGCCAGACGGCGCAGGGCGGAAGGTTGACTTCGAGCACGCCGGGGTCGGAGGCGATGCCGAGCCTGATCCACGCGGCGGCTTCGTCGCTTGGGACGTAGCCGGCGAAGACGGCCGCGCCGAGCCGCGTGTCGTGCAGCGCGGCGGCGATGTGCTCGACGAGCGCGAGCCAGGGCTCCTGCAGCAGCGGCGGGAGAAAAACGTGGAGCGCCTCGTCTTTGATTTCGATGACGAGGGCCCGGCGGTTCGCCTCCTCGGGCAGCGCGGCGAGTGGCAGGCGCAGGCCGGCGGGGCCTTCGGCGCGGGAGAGTTCGAGCGTCTCGCGCTGCCAGTCTTCGGTGAGGAAACCGGCGGCGTCGTGGTCGAGTGGGAGCACGCGGACGGAGCGTGTCTCGTCGAGCGGATCAAGGGCGCGAATCCAGCCGGACGCGAGGCCGAGACGGTGCAGGAGGTTTTCCGCAAAGAGTGCAAAGGCGGTGGCGTCGAGCGGGGCGGGCGAGGCCGCGGGCGGATGCGCGAGCGCGGGGACGAGCGGGGTGCCGTCGCAATTCCAGACGAGGTTGATGGCCCAGCGCGGGTTGGTCTCGCCGGGGTAAAATTTCCCCGGAGAGAAGACGGGCACAGCATGGGGGAAGGCCTGTGCGATGAGTGCCCCGGCCAGCGCGTAGCCGTAGCGCAGCTTCGTCGGGCCGAGCGCGGTGATGCTCCACTCCGGCCCCTGCGGGTCGTCGGGCACGTAGGTCGGCTCGCCGCCGAGCGTCAGTTTCACGCCGCGCGCGGCGAAGGTGGCGTCCACTTTGTCGGCCACGCGGGCGAGGGCTTTGGGGATCTTCATTGCGGGAGGACTTGGAGCGAAGCGGTCATGGTGTGCGGCACATGATGATCGGCGAAATATTTTCCAGCCACCGGCGAGATGTCGTCGGGCGTGAGGCCCACGACGGCGGTGAGGTGATGATGGTTGGTGAGGTAGCCGTTGGTCGGATCAAAGCCGAGCCAGCCCGCGCCCGGCAGATACAGCTCGGTCCAGGCGTGGAGCGCGCCCTCGGCGACTTTCTCGGTGTCGCCAAACTCGCACAGGTAGCCGCTCGCCAGCCGCGCCGCGAGGCCCAGCCCGCGCGCGACTTCGGCGAGCAGCACGGCGAAATCCCGGCACGACCCGCGCCCCAGCCGCAGCGTCTCCTCCGGCGCGTAGGCCGCGCCTTCCTCGCGCCGCTCGTAGGCCAGCTCCGTGTGCAGCGCCTCATTCAGCGCCACGAGCGTATCGACGGTCGGCTGCGGGCTCGTCGGCGTTTGCCAAAAAGGCAGCGCCAGCGCCGGCCCCGCGCCGAGATACGGCGCGAGCACCTGAGCCTCGCGCGCGGTGTAGGCAAAGGGCAGCTCGACCGCGTGCGGGGCGACGAGAAACTCGAAGGCATTGCGCTCGGCGATCTCCAGCTCGATGGCGAGCGCCGCGGCGAGCAGCGCCGTTTTTCCGGGGTAAAAACACGACGCCACCTCGTTGTCGAAAAGGTCGCGCCGCATGCTCACCGCCGCGCCGAGGTTGGTCTGGAAAGCGAGCGCGCGCACTTGCACCGAGCGGTCGGGCTTCGGAAAAAGCCGGAAGAGGTGCGTGGAAAGGCTGACCGGCTCGGCGTAGGCGTACTGGGTCTGATAGGCGATGCGGACTTTCATGCGGCGTGCGCGCAGCGTATCGCGCAAGCGCGTGGCACGGCCAAGGAAAAGCGCGACCGGCACTCACGTCACCGCGCGACTGGTCTGGACTTGGGCTCCGGCGGCGCGACGACGAAACGGGCGACGGAGTCCTGCACTGATCGAAAGGTGCGCCCCGCTATTTCCCCACCGAGATGAGGTGCGTGAAGGTGCGGAGATACATGCGCCCGCCGCTGACCGCCGGGGTGGCGTGGGTGCCTTCACCGAGGGCGAGGCGGACGGGCGGCGCGAATTTCTCCGCGGCGGCGAGGATGATGAGGTCGCCGCGCACGGTCATGTTGTAGAGGCGGCCGTTCACGGCGACGGGCGAGCCGTAGAATGGCCCCTCGATGCGCTCGCTCCAGAGCTGCTCATTGCTGGCCGCGCGCAGGCAGGTGACGAGGCCGTTTTCTTTCCACAGAAAAAGCAGCTCGCCGACGACGATGGGCGTGGGCACGTAGCCGCCGGTGCGCAGGATTTCATAGACTTTCTCCGCGGATTTGCCGTCGGCCGCCGGGCGCACGGCCTCGACGAAACTCTCCGCGCGCCCCTCGCCGCATTGCGCAAAGATGAGCCCGGCGGGCGTGACGAAGGGCGAGGAGACGCAGCGCTTTTTCATCAGCCCCGGAAGCTGCCACGCGACCGCGCCGGTGCGGGCGTCGTTCGCAGTGAGTCCGACAGAAAAACTTTCGGTGATGACCTGCGGCGCGCCGCCCGCAGGCGTGAAGATGCACGGTGCCGAGGCGGTGTGCATGGTGCCCGCGTGCTCGTAGCGCCAGCGCTCGTTTCCGGTTTTGGCATCGACGGCGAGGAGGAAACTTTTGGGCTGATCCTGATCAAAATTGAGGAACACCGCGCCGTCGAACACGATGGGCGAGGTGCCGGGGCCGTGCTGCGAGATGAAGGGGCCGAGATCGACTTTCCACAGCTCGCGCCCGTCCTTTTGATCGAGCGCCACGAGCCCGGAATTCTCCGGCGACGCCCAGTGAAAATACACGCGCTCCGCATCCACTGCGGGCGAGGAGGCGGCGTAGTTGTTGTCCGCGTGGAGATGGTAGCCGCCGGTCGCGTCCTCCTTTTGCCACAGCGTCTTCCCATCCGCCGCACTCACGCACGCGATGACGCGCTTCGTCGTGTCCTTAGGATTCGCCGTGACAAACACGCGCTCCCCCCAAACCACCGGCGACGAATGTCCCGGCCCCGGCAGTTCCACTTTCCAGTTGAAGTCCTTCTCCGAAAACTCCGCCGGCAGCTTTGGCGCGACGCCCAAGCCCGAGCCGTTCGGCCCGCGAAAGCGCGTCCACTCTTGCGCCCCGGCGCTGACGCAGAGGCCGAGAAAAAGGGCGGACGTGATGGCGGGAGACGGGCGGAGTTTCATGGCGGGCGGGAGGTCGCGGGATTAGTCCGCGAAGCCCGCGGGCTGTCAAGAGCCGCGCCGCCCGCGCGGGGCCGCGCAAAAAAATCTCTGCAAACGCAGGCTTGGCGGCGCGCCGGAAACCGTCCACTTTTTCGCACCGACCTATGATACCCGACGGCGCACTCCCGCCCATTCCGACTCTCGGAAAATCCCAGCTTCCCCGCGGCTTCAGCTACCCGCTCGGCGCGAGCGCCGTGGGGGAAGCGCTCATCAGCGTGCCGCAGTATGACAAGTTCACGCTCAGCTTTTCCAGCCAGTCGCCCATCCTCCACCCGCCGCTGCGCGTCCCCGGCTACCCGGTCATCCGCTTCACCTACTCGAACTACCCCGAGTACACCCCGCGCCCCGAATCCGCCACCGTGCGCCCGCGGCGGCAGGGCGGGGAACGCTGGCATTTCGACGTGCTGCCGGTGCTGTTTGAAAGGCGCGAAGTCATCCAGCCGCTGCTCATCTCCACCGGCCTGCCGCTGCTCCGCGACTGGCTCATCGGCCCGGACTCCCCCGCCGGCCAGACCAAGCGGATGGCCTGCTCGATCTGGTATTTCGAGGACACCGGGGTGATGAAGCTGCACATCGAAGAACCGGTCTGAGGCCGCCGCTTGCCGGGGTGTGGAACTGCGACATACGTAGCGCCATGACCGCGCTCAAAAAAATCCGACGGACTCATCAGCCCCGAGGAATACCTCGAAGGGGAAAAGCTGGCCGACGTGCGCCACGAGTATCTCGCCGGGGTGGTCTATGCGATGGCGGGCGCGAGCATTGGGCACAACGAGATTGCGCAGAACATTTCCGCCTGGCTCCGCGCGGCGCTCCGGGGGAAACCCTCCCGCACGTTCATCGAGGCTGTCAAAGTCCGCATCCAGCGGGCCGAAGATACCATCTTCTACTATCCCGATGTCTTCGTCGCCTGCGACCCCCGCAACACCCACGACTATTACCGCGACTTTCCCGCCGTGATCTTCGAGGTGCTCTCGCCTGACACCACGCGCTTTGACTGGCGGGAAAAGCGCTGGGCCTACCAGACGATCGAATCGCTCCAGACCTATGTGCTCGTCGATCAGTTCAAACCCGAAGTCACCGTATGGCAGCGCGGCGGCGAGGAAGCGCCGGTGAAGCTGACCAAGCCCGACGACGTTCTCTCCCTCCCAAGTTTCGGGCTCACCCTACCACTCGCGGAAATCTACGCGGGCATCCAGTTCCCTACAGCCCGAGTGGCGGCATGGTACGAGTGGCAAAGTCCGTGAACGGCAGCCCGTGCGCCTCGGCCACGGCGCGGCAGGTGACTTTGCCGTCGATCAGATTCAGCCCGCCGCGGAGCTGCGGATCGCGGTCGAAAGCGCCGGGCACGCCGTGGTCGGCGAGCATCTCGATGTAGCGGTAGGTTACATTCGTGAGCGCCTGCGTGGCGGTGCGCGCGTAGGCGGCGGGCATATTCGCCACGCAGTAGTGGCACACCTCTTCCTCGAAAAAGACCGGATCGTGATGCGTGGTCGGGCGCGACGTTTCCACGCAGCCGCCCTGATCAATCGCGATGTCCACGAGCACGCTCCCCGGCTTCATCATGCGCAGCATCTCGCGGCTAATGAGCTTCGGCGCCTTGGCCCCCGGCACGAGCACTGCGCCGATGAGCAGGTCGCACGTCGGCATCAGCTCCAGCAAATGCGCGGGACTGGAGTAGAGCGTGTGCGCCGTGCTCATGGTGATGTCGAGGAAACGCATCCGCTCGACATCGACTTCGAGGATCGTCACATCCGCGCCGAGCCCCGTGGCCATGCGCGCCGCATTCACGCCCGCCGAGCCGCCGCCGATGACGATGACCTTCCCCGGCAGCACGCCCGGCACGCCGCCGAGCAGCACGCCTTTGCCGCCGGTGTGTTTGGCGAGAAAGTAGCCGCCCATGATGATCGACATGCGCCCCGCGATCTCGCTCA
>JANPHJ010000073.1:0-58014 GCA_031424395.1 Chthoniobacter sp. | reverse complement strand
CGAAATGAGGTGCCGCTCGACCAGCACTTGTTTTTCAAGTGCGGAAAGGTCCTGCGAAAAGACGGAAAAATTGTCGCTCATTTCCGGCAGCGTCTCGACCGCTGGCTTCACCGCCTCAAGGATTTGCAGGCGCTCCGTTTTTTTGGCCCAGCCGGGAAAGGCGAAATTTCGGAGATTTCGGGCCAGTCGCACGCGGCTGCTGACGACGACTTGAAAATGCGGTCCCTCGCCGCGCAGCCACTCGCCAGGTTGGGTGAGGATGTTGTGGATGGACATGGCGCGTCAGGACCCGACTTGGAGATTCTTGATGCGGTCGCGGATCTCCGCCGCAGTCTCGTAGTTCTCATCGGTCACCGCCTTTCGCAGCTCGCGCTGAAGATCTTTGAGCTGCTGCACGCGCTCCATCGATTTCGCCAGCCGGGAAGGCACTTTCCCGATGTGCGCGGTTCCCTTGTGCATGCCCTTCAGCAAACCGCTCAGTCCGTCAGCGAATGTCTCGTAACAAACCGCGCATCCGAGGCGCCCGGTCTTTTTGAAATCCGCCTGGCTGAATCCGCACACCGGGCATTTCGTGACGCCCCCGCCTTTCTCGATCTCCTGTGCCGCACCGAGTCCCAGGAGCAAATCGGCCAGCGCGAATCCAGTCGGGTCGGTCACGCCCTTTTCCTTCGAGCACGACTCGCAGAGATTCACCTTCTGCATCTTGCCGTCCACGATCTGGGTGAGAAAGACGGTGGCTTGGTTCTGTTTGCAAACGTCGCAGTTCATTTGTGGACAGCAGAAACCGCTAGCTGTTAATGGGCGTCCCCGTGCTCTGCGTCAACTCGCGGAACCGCGCGATGATCCGCTGCGTCACCGCGCCCGGCTTGCCGTCCGCGATTTCGCGACCGTCCAGCTTCACCGCGGCGATGACCTCCGCCGCCGTGCCGGTGAGGAAACATTCGTCCGCGATGAACACATCGTGCCGCGAAAATTCGCGCTCGCGGATCGTGATGCCCAGCTCCTGCGCAATATCAAACACCGCACCGCGCGTGATGCCGTCGAGCGCGCCCGAGGACAGCGGCGGCGTCGAGATCACGCCGTCGCGCACGATGAAAATGTTGTCGCCCGTGCATTCCGCCACGAGCCCCACGTCATTGAGCATCAGCCCCTCCTCCGCGCCGGCCTGGAGCGCCTCCACTTTGGCCATGATGTTGTTGAGATAGTTCAGCGATTTCACCTGCGGGCTCAGGATGTCGTGCGAAGGCCGCCGCGTCGCCACCGTCGCCATCGTCAGCCCCGTGCGATACGACTCCTCCGAGTAAAGCGCGATCTTGTCCGCGATGATGATCACCGACGGCACCGGGCACTTGAACGGACTCAGCCCCATCGGCCCCACCCCGCGCGTCACCACCAGCCGGATATAGCCGTCGCGCAGCCCGTTCGCCGCGCAGGTCGCGCACGTCGCGGCGATCATCTCCGCCGGCGTCAGCGGGATTTTCAGCAGGATCGCCCGCGCGCAATCGTAGAGCCGGCGGATGTGCTGCTCCAGGCGGAAGACCCGCCCATTGTAGAAGCGGATGCCTTCAAAAATGCCGTCGCCGTAGAGCAGGCCGTGATCGAACACCGAAACCTTCGCCTGCGATTCGGGGAGCAGTTGGCCGTCGAGATAGATAGTGCGTTCCATGAAAGGCGCGCAACGTGCCAGCGACTCCGCACCATTTCAAGCGGCCAGCAGCCCGTCGCGAATCTCCAGCCGCCGGTCGCCGCGCCGCGCGAGCTGCGCATCGTGCGTCACCACCATCAGCGTCTTGCCACTTTCCCGCACCAGCCCCAGCAGCAGCTCCACGATCCCCTCGCCCGTTTTCGCATCGAGATTGCCCGTCGGCTCATCGGCGAAAATGATCCGCGGATCATTGATCAGCGCCCGCGCGATGGCCACCCGTTGTTGCTCCCCGCCCGACAGCTCCGCCGGCAAATGCTGCAACCGCTCCCCCAGCCCCACCTTCGCCAGCGCCTGCTCCGCCGCCTCCCGCTTCGTCTCCCCGTGGATCATCGTCGCCAGCATCACATTCTCGATCGCCGTCAACTCCGGTAGCAGAAAGTAGCCTTGGAAAACGAACCCGATCCGCTCATTGCGAATCCGCGCCTGCACCGCCTCCCCGCCCTCGTACAGCCGCGTCCCCTCGAAATCCACCGTCCCCGACTCCGGCCGCTCCAGCCCGGCCAGCGTGTAGAGCAGCGTCGTCTTCCCCGCCCCGCTCGCCCCGCACAAAAACACCGCCTCCCCCCGCGCAATCTCCGTGCTGATCCCCCGCAGTACCTCGATCGTCCGCGCGCCGATCTTGAACGAACGCCGCAGGTCTTTGGCGACGAGCAGCGGGGTGGAAGTTGAGCGTTGAGAGTTGAGGCTTTGCGAGAAGTCCATAATGCGGCGGGAGCAAGTTTGGGCATGGGGCGGTAAAGGACTCCAGCATATACGCGGAGCTGCAATCAGCTATTCGGGTAGCGATACTTTCGTATCTCGAAAATTCTTGCCGACGATCCAGTGTTGGACCTAGCGATCCTTGAAGTTCGTGAGGCGAATTCAAATGCACTTCCTTTAGCTGATGATGCTCTTCCCGAGATTGGCGAGGAAGTCTATGTCGTCGGCAATCCAAAGGGGCTTGAAGGGACTTTTTCTAAAGGCAACGTGAGTGCTCACCGAAAAATCACCACTGATCGCATCCTACTACAGATCACGGCGCCAATCTCCGAAGGAAGTAGCGGAGGTGCCGTCTTAAACCAAAGAGGCCAAGTAGTCGGCATAACCGTTTCAACCTACAAAGAAGGTCAGAATCTGAACTTCGCCATTCCAGTCGAACAACTCAAGCGACTCATCAAACAGAGCCAATAGTAAAATTTCAGTGGAGAACTAGAGAACAGACGACACGTCTTGACAGAATAGGGAATGATGTGCGCCGCCATGCCCGGCTCACGCGATGAAGTAGCTCGGGCTCAGATGGAAGGCCGCCGCCAGCTTTTTCCCATGCGCCACCGTGAGCTTGCGCTCCCCGCGCGGGATTTTATGGCCCATCGTCCCATCGAGGCCGGAAAACCGCCCGCCATCCGCGCCGCTCCACCCGGCTTGCGCGAGCTGATACTTCAGTCGCCTTTCCCCTGCCTGACCGCCTCGTAGAGCACGATGCCCACCGCCGTCGCGAGGTTGAGTGAGCGCGTGCTGCCGCTCATCGGGATGGTCAGGCAGCGTCCGGCGTGCTGCGCCAGCAAGGGCTCCGGCAGGCCGCGCGTCTCGCGGCCGAAGACGAAGAAATCGCCATCCTGAAATTGCGCGTCCCAGTAAGCGCGCTCCGTTTTCGTTGTCAGAAAAAAGTAACGCGCGTCTGCGGACTGCGCCGCCTGCAGCTCGGCAAAGGACTCCCAGACCGTCACGCGCACGTCCTTCCAATAATCAAGGCCGGCGCGCTTCAGCTCGCGGTCGGCGATGGAAAAACCGAGGGGTTTTACCAAATGCAAATGCGCGCCCGTGGCCAGGCACAGGCGGCCGATGTTTCCGGTATTCGGCGGAATCTCCGGCTCGATGAGGACGACGTGAAACATGCGCCGCCGATTCCGCCGCACCGCACGGGCAGCGGCAATCACGGATTCACGTCACTCAACACAATCCGCCCTGCCAAAGGGTTGCGCCCACCTGCAGCCGCGTGTTTAGATGCGCCCCGACTCCCCGTGCGCTACCTCAAAGTCACCATTTTCCTCGGCCTGCTGATCTGCCTGCTCGTCGCCGGGCTGTACGAAGCCGGTGTCTTGCTCCGGCTCGACCTCGGCCTCGCCAGCTTCCTCGGAAAAACCACGGTTCCTGTGCCTTCGCGCGCCATCCAATATCCGCTCTTCGTCACGCTCGCTTTCGCCATCGTCTGGACGACTACGGACATCCCGCGCCTCACCCACAAAGTCATCATCGCCGCCGGCGCCCTGCTGCAGATTCTCACCGGCGTGTGGGTGCTGAATCTGCACGGCGTTTTCTTCTCCCCCTTCCCCAGCCTCCTCGCGGTGAGCGCCGCTTTTCTCGGCGCGTTTGCCTATTCGCGTGGGGAGGCCGGTGGGCGCAAACGCGTGCTCGCGCAGGTCGTCGGCGACCGCGTTTCCAAGAAAACCTTCCTCGCCCTGCTCGACTCCGACAAGCCGCTCAACCTCGAAGGCGAGCGCCGCGAGATCACCGTCGTGGTCTGCGAAATCTTCAACCACGACGAACTGGAGGCCGCGCTCTCCGCGCCCGACTACGTGGCGCTCACAAATTCCTTTCGCAGCAACGCTGCCGACTTCCTCGTGGAGCGCGGCGGCTACCTCGATGAGTGCGACGGCGAAAGCGTGCGCCTCGTCTTTGGCGCCCCGCTGCAGGACGAGGAGCACGCCGCCACCGCCTGCCAGGCCGCGCTGGCGCTGGCCGAGCGGCTCGACGACGTGAACCGCGAGTGCCACACGATCTGGAAGCAGATGTTCGATTTCCGCATCGGCATCAACAGCGGCGAAATGGTCGTCGCCGCCTACGGCTCGCGCCGCCTCGGCACGCTCAGCGTGGCCGGCGAGCCCGTGGAATTTGCCCGCCGCCTGTGCCGCGCCAACCTCATCTACGGCTCCCGCATCCTCACCGGCACCACCACTTTCGGCCTCGCCGAAGCCGCCGTGGAAGTGCGCCCGATGGAACTCATCCAGCGCTACCACGATGGCTCGCCCGAGGAAATCTACGAACTCCTCGCTGCCAAAAACATCCTCGACCCCGAGGAGCTCGAACGCCGCGACCTTTTTTGGAAAGCCGTCGTTTATTACCGCGAGCAGCTTTGGGATGAAGCCCTCACCCTCTTCCACGGCGCGCGCGGGCCGAATGGCAGCGACGGCCCCGTCGAGTTTTACATTCGCCGCATCGAGCAGCTCCGCGGCGGCCTCCCCGCGCTGGACTGGAGCGCGGCGCGGCTGTGAAACGCGCCGAATATCCCGCGGCCATCCGCGCCCTCATCGCCGAGCTGAAGCGCCTGCCCGGCATCGGCCCGCGGAGCGCCGAGCGCATCGCGCTGTGGATGATCCAGTCGCGCGATGCCCGCGCCGGCGAGGTCGCCCGGGCCATCGGCGAAGTCACCGCTACCATCCGGCCGTGCCCGCGCTGCGGCTTCTTCACCACCGGGGCGCTGTGCGAAATCTGCGCCGACCCCGCGCGCGACCCGGCGCTCATCTGCGTGGTCGAGCAGCCCACGGAAATCCTCCCGCTCGAACGCACCGGTGCTTTCCGCGGCCACTACCACGCGCTCGGCGGACGCATCTCGCCGCTCGACCACATCGGCCCCGACGACCTCCGCATCGACGCCCTCCTCGCCCGCATCGCCGCGGAAAAGCCCGCCGAAATCATCCTCGCCCTCGGCTCCGACGTGGAAGGCGAAGCGACCGCCAACTATCTCGCCACCCTGCTCCGCGAACTGCCCGTTGCCGTCACCCGCCTCGCCCAAGGGCTGCCCGCCGGCGGCGGCCTCGAGCACGCCGACGAACTCACCCTCACCCGCGCCATGTCCGGGCGGACGGCGGTGAAAGGCTGAGCACGCCCTCGTTTCGCAACTCCATTTCGGCAACGCGGGTTTGCATGAGATTTGCGCGCATCTGCGGATTCCATTCGTATCGCCGCCATGTCCACTGCCCTTCACTGGTTCCGCCGCGATCTTCGCCTGACGGATAACACCGCGCTCGCCGCCGCCGTCGCCGCGCATGAACACGTCGTCCCGGTCTTTATCGTGAGCGAGTGGCAGGGCGGTCATGCTTGGTGCGGAGCGCCGCGGCAGGAGTTTCTGTGTGGCTGCCTGGCTGCGCTGGCCAAGAACCTCGCGGCGAAAGGCGGGCGGCTCATCGTCCGGCGCGGGCGCGCGGATGAGGTGCTGGAAAAGCTGGCGCGCGAGACCGGCGCGGACGCGATCTTTTTCAACCGCGACCCCGACCCGTACGGGCGCGCGATGGAAGAGCGCATCGTGCAGATGGGTGCACGGCTCGGGGTGAAAGTGGCGGCGCACAAGGACCTCGCAGTGCATGAACGCGACGAAGTGCTGACGGGTGCGGGCACGCCGTTCCGCGTGTTCACGCCGTATGCAAAGGCGTGGACGAAGCTGGACAAGCCCGCGCCGGGCCGGGCCATGGGAAAGATTTCCACGCCGCCGACCGTCGCCAGCGATCCGCTGCCGACGCTGGAAACATGGGGCTTGGCGAGCGACGCGCAGATCATCGAACCGGGTGAAGCCGCCGCGCGGAAACGGCTCGGACGCTTTCTCGACGGCCCCATCTTTGACTATGCCGCGACGCGCAACCAGCCGCTCGGCGGGGCCAACTCCCGCCTTTCACAAGACCTCCGCCACGGCACGCTCTCGATCCGCGAGGTGTATGCCAAGTGCGCCGCGCTCGCCGCCGCCGAGCCGCGGCACGCGCGGAGCATCGGGATCTATGTGAACGAACTCATCTGGCGGGAATTTTACATGCAGGTGCTGTGGCATTGGCCGGACGTGCTGGAGCACGAGTTGCAGGAGCACTATCGCGATTTGAAATGGCGCGACCACTGGCCGCCTGAACGGCAGCCCGGCGCCGAGGCTTTCCAGCGCTGGTGCGCGGGGCAGACGGGCTTCCCGATTGTCGATGCGGGCATGCGCGAGCTAAACGCCACCGGCTACATGCACAACCGCGTGCGGATGATTACGGCGATGTTTCTCACGAAGGATCTGCACGTCTGGTGGATGCACGGCGAGAGCTGGTTCATGCGGCGGCTCGTGGACGGTGAGATCGCGAGTAACAACGGCGGCTGGCAATGGAGCGCCAGCACCGGCACGGATGCCGCGCCCTACTTTCGCATCCAAAATCCGTGGTCGCAGACCAAGCGCTTCGACCCCGCTGGCGACTACATCAAAAAGTGGGTGCCCGAGCTGCGCGACACGCCCGCGGCGAACCTCTGCGCCCCGCCCGCGCCCGGCCTGGCGCTAGCGCGCGGCTACCCGCTGCCCATGGTCGATCACCACCGCGAGCGCGATGCGGCGTTGGAAATGTTCCGCCGCTAAACCGCGAGGAAGTTTTGCAGCAGGCGCTTGCCCTCCAGCGTGAGGATGCTCTCGGGATGAAACTGCACGCCGTGGATGGGAAACTCGCGGTGCCGCAGACCCATGATTTCGCCCTCGGCAGTCTCGGCGGTGATTTCGAGCGTGGCGGGAAAAGTTTCGCGCCTCACGAGCAGCGAGTGGTAACGGGTGGCGTCGAAAGGATTCGGCAGGCCGGCAAAGACGCCGGTGCCGTGGTGCAGAATGGGCGAGGTTTTCCCGTGCATGAGGCGGCCGGCGCGAACGACCTCGCCCCCAAAAACATGGCCGATGCACTGGTGCCCAAGACACACGCCAAGCAGCGGCACCGCGGGGCCAAAGCGGCGGATCACCTCGTTGCTGATGCCCGCTTCATTCGGTGTGCAGGGGCCGGGTGAGATGACGATGCGCCCAGGCTTGAGCACTGCGATTTCGTCGGGTGTTATTTCGTCGTTCCTTTTCACCAAAGGATCGGCCCCCAGCTCGCCGAAGTACTGGACGAGGTTGTAGGTAAAGGAGTCGTAGTTATCGATAACGAGCAGCATAAGTATGGGTCACTGGATTTGTTTCGCACGGGCGATGGCCGCCATCATGCCCATCGCTTTGTTCACACATTCCTGATGTTCGGACTCGGGCGAGCTGTCAGCCACGATGCCCGCGCCCGCCTGCACAAAGGCTTTCCCGTCCTTTAATACTACCGTGCGCAGCGCGATGCACGAGTCGCTGTGCCCGTCGAAGCCGAAGTAACCCACTGCACCAGCATACACGCCGCGCTTGTTTTTCTCGAGCTGGTTAATGATCTGCATGGCGCGCACCTTCGGCGAGCCGCTGACGGTACCGGCGGGAAAGGTCGCCCGCATCACGTCGTAGGCGGTGCGGTCAGTGCGGAGGGTGCCGTGGACATTGGAGACGATGTGCATGACGTGGCTGTACTTTTCGACCGTCATAAAGTCGCTGACCTGCACGCTGCCATACTCGGCGGCGCGGCCCACATCGTTGCGGGCGAGATCGACGAGCATGAGGTGCTCGGCGCGCTCCTTGGGGTCGGCCAGCAACTCGGCGGCGTTGGCCTCGTCCTCCGCGGCGTTAGCCCCGCGGCGGCGGGTGCCGGCGATGGGGCGGATGTCGATGCGGCCGTTGATCGCTCGGACATGGACTTCCGGCGAGCTGCCCACGAGCGCGAACTTACCCGCGAATTTCAGGCAGAACATGTAGGGCGATGGGTTCACGAAACGTAGCGCGCGATACAAGGTCAGCGCATCGCCGGTGTAATCCGTCTCGAAGCGCTGCGAGGGCACGAACTGAAAGATGTCGCCCGCTTTGATGAACTCCATGCCGTCGCGCACCATCTGCATGTATTCTTCGCGCGTGGTATTGGCCGTGGGCGTGAGCGGTGCGGGCTCGCGGTCCACGTAGATGGGCGGGAGATGGGTCGGCTGGTTCAGCTTCGCGGCGAGCGCGGCAATCTTCTCCGCGGCTACGGCGTAGGCAGCGTCCGGGTCGTTTTCCACGAAAGCATTCGCGACGATGCGCAGGCGGCGGGTGCGGTGGTCGAAGATCAGCACGGTCTCGGCGAGGAAAAAGAAACTCTCGGGCAGGCCAAGCGAATCCGGCGGCGGGGCGGCGATGCCGGGCTCGAAAAACCGCACCATGTCATAACCCAGATACCCCACCGCCCCGCCCGCGAACCTTGATTCCTCCAGCGCCGGCGACGGGACAAACTTATAACGCCGCATCAGCTCCTCCAGCTCATGCAAGGGGTCGCGCGCCGCATCGTACTCCCGCACCGCGCCGTCTTCCACGATGCGGATCGAGCAGCCGCGGCTCTCAAAGGTCAGCCGTGGCTGCGCGCCGACAAAGGAGTAACGCCCGGCCTGGTCGCTCTTTTCCACGGACTCGAACAGGAACGAGTAACCGCCGTCGTCGATCTTCTGGAAAGCCGAGACCGGCGACTCCGCGTCCGCGATCAGCTCGGTGAAAACCGGGATCGTGTTGCCTAGTTGCGCCAGCTCACGGAATTCGGCGGGCGATGGATGAAGTGGCAGGGACATGGGTGTTTGGAAAGTAAGATGCGGTAAGTAAGGTTGCGCTATGGTGAAAGGCTGGCGCTTTTCCGGCCAAAAGGTTGTTTAACCGCAGCGGCGCCGAGGGAAAAGAGAGGGCCGCAGAGGAATAACAGCGAGTCCCTCTGCGTTCCTCTCACAAAGCTCTGCGCCTCTGCGTTAAAACAGACCCGCCGATCGTCGTGAAGCGTGTTACTTCTTACTTTCATAGGTCGTCGCCGGGTCAAAGACTTTGCTCTCACCCACGGGCAAGGGCGTGCCGTCGGGGGTGTACGTTTGAAAGAAACAACTCTCGTAGCCGGTGTGGCAGGCACCGCCGGTTTGCTCGACTTGAAAGAGCAGGGTGTCGGCGTCGCAGTCCAAGGCCCAGCTTAGGACACGCTGGGTGTGCCCGCTGGTCTCGCCTTTGAGCCAGAACTTCTGCCGCGAGCGGCTCCAGTAGTTCATGCAGCCGGTGCGCAGGGTGGCTTCGAGGGAGGCGGCGTTCATCCAAGCCATCATTAGGACGCGCTGGGTGCTGGCGTCCTGGACGATGGCGGGGATAAGACCGTCGGCGTTGTATTTGAGCGGTGGCAGGGTCATGGTGTGGTGAGGGGTGAAATGAAAAAGCCCGGCGATCCGTGCGGGGAGTCGTCGGGCGGTGGAGTGCGGCGCGCGGGTGGCGACGACTGCGCCGGCGTCGAAACACGCCGCGCGCGAGCCCGTCTTTAGCTATGCCACCAGTGCAGAGAAAATTTCACGGCGGTCGTATAAGCGCGCGCTGCGCGGGCCGCAATGCTTTTTTCCTGCGGCGGCGGTTTTGGAGGATAGGTCGCATAGGTCATACCGGTGGGGTGGGAAGCAGAGCGCGGGCGGCATTGTTTCCGGGTTGGCGGGGCTCCGGTTTTCCGTTGCCGGTGAGGCGGCACGCGCTACCGTGCCGCCCTTTGAAAAACCGCCCCAGAAAGTGCCGCCGCGGGCCGCTTTGCACCGCTCTGTCCCGCCCGTGCCTCTTGCTGGCCGGGGTCGCGGGCTTGGGCGTGCTGCTGCTGCGGCCGCCGGGCGCCGGGGGGCAGGAGGCGCCGCGGCCTTCGCTGGCCCGGCAGCGGGTGGAGCAGCCGCTGCCCACGGAGTCGAATGTGAAGGTGGGGCCGCTGCTGTTTCGTTTCGCGGCGGGGCTGAGGTCGGAGTGGGTGGACAATGTGAATCTGTCGAACGGCCAGACCACGCCGCTCGAATCCGACTTTAGCTTTACCCCGCAGCTCGGGATCTCCGCGGTGTGGCCGGCCACGAAGCTGAATGTACTGCGCTTTCACACCACTCTCGGGCTGACGCAGTATCTGGCGCACCCGGAGCTGAGCACGAACAGCGTGCTAATCGCGCCGGATTCGGAGCTGCGCTGGCAGGTTTATATCGCGGATTTCCGGGTGGATTTGCATGACCAGTTTTCCTACCAGGAAGACCCCGTGGGCGAGGGGCAGCTCAGTGGGGTGTCGCGGTTTGGCCGGTTTGTGAATACGGCGGGCTTGGGGGTGCTGTGGGATCTGAATGACGCGGTGCTGTCGGTGGGTTACGACCATACGAGCTTTACGGTCATGGGCGAAACGGCCCCGCCGGGAACCGTGAACCGCAGCACGAATGCGCTCGACCGCACGACGGACCAGGTGGCGGCGTCGGCGCTGCTCAATGTGACTTCGGCGTGTGCGGTGGGGCTCGAGGCGGTGGCTTCACGGACGAGCTATGCGGATGCGCCCCAGAATGACGCATCCCGCGTGAGCGTGGGGCCGTTCGTGCAGCTCCTGCTGACGCGCTACACGCGCATCTATGCGTCCGCCGGGTATCAGGGGACTTTTTTCGACCAGACGGCACCCGCCCCGGTGACGGCGCTCGCGGGGACGGTGACGCCGGCGCCTTTGCTCCAAACCGAGGCGGCGAGCCCAAACAGTTACTATGCCAGCGTGACGATCGCGCACCGGCTGAACCGCTACTATCAGGACCGGCTGACGGCGGGGCATGACAGCCAGATCGGGCTGTTTTCGCAGTCGCTGGAGACGACCTACGTGAACTACACGTCGGTCTGGCAGCTCACGCCGACGTTTGACCTTTCGACGGCGGTTTTCTATGAGAACACCGTGGAGACGGGGGCCACGGCCACGGTGCCCTACCAGCGCTTCGGCCTGGCGCTCAGCACGGGCTGCCGGATCACGAAAAAGCTTTCGGCTACGGTGAGCTATCAATTCACCGAGAAATCCTCGGACAATGAGTCGCAAAACTACCGGCAGAACCGCGCGGGGCTGACGTTTACCTACCAATTCTGAAAACAATGCCCATAGACTTGACGATGCGGACGGCGGATGTTCCTCCTAGCAGAACTTTGAACCTGAAAACCCACCCCCAACCTCCGCGCCGCCTGCGCCTGCTCTGCGGACTGGCCGGCCGCCTGCTCCTCCCGGCCGCCCTCGCCTTCACCACCGCTGGCGCGCAGCAGGGCACGCTGCCCGCGGAAAAGCCGCCGGTCAGCACCGCGGCCTCCAACACCGTGGCGCTGACCAACTCGATGGACGTGCTCAATGACAAGACCAAGCTCGGCAACGGCGACCGCCTGAGCTACCGCGTGGTCGAGGAGCGCCGGGAACCGATCCCGCTTTTCGTAACCGACTCGGGCGAGATCGAGGTGCCCTACATCGGGCGCGTCACGGTAGCTGGCAAGACCTGCCGGCAGGCGGCGCTCGCCATCAAGCCGCTGCTGGAAAAGGAATACTTTTTCAAAGCCACCGTTATCATCGGGCTGGATACACTGAGCACGCGCTCGCGCGGCAAGGTTTATCTCATGGGTCAGGTGAAAACCCAAGGCTCCATGGACATCCCTGCCGATGAGACGCTAACCGTGAGCAAAGTGATTCTGCGCGCCGGCGGGCTCGCAGACTTTGCCAACCGGCGCAAGGTCAAGCTGGTGCGAAAAAAGGGCGCCGGGCAGACCGAGACGACCCTGGTGGACCTGGTCGAGATACTGGACAAAGGCCACACCGACAAGGACCCCCTCATCGAGGCCGACGACCTCATCATCGTGCCCGAGCGGCTGATTAACTTCTAAGTTCTGCATGCCCACGCCAGCCGCCGTCCCCGCGCAGTCTTTTTCGTCCGTCTGGGCCAAAGGCCGCATCCAGCTTTTCCGCTACCTCGCCATCCTGCGCAGGCGCTGGTGGGTGGTCTTTCTCACCGTCAGCCTCAGCCTGTGCGGGGCGGCCTACTATGTCTCGCAAATGCCGCCCGCGTACCGCTCCGAAGGCCAGCTCATGGTCAGCGGCCAGCTCCGCCTCACTGAAGGTGCGGCCTATAGCGAGGAGTTGGTCAACTTCTTCGGCACCCAGGTCGCCCTCATGCAAAGCGCGGAAGTCCAGGTGCGCGCCAAGGCCCGCGTCGCTGCCCTGCACCCGGAGCTCAGGCACGAGAAGGTGAAACTCGAAGTCGGCCAGTTGCCGCGCGCCTCCATCTTCATCATGCGCACGGAGGGCGAGTCGCCGCTTTATACCCAGGCCTATCTGGATGCGTGCATGGCGGAATATGTCGCGACCAAAAAGGAAATGCGCTCGCAAAAGTCCGAAAGCACCACGGTGGCGATCCAGGATGAGCTGGTGCGCCTGGAAAAGGAAATGGAGACCGACGGCGACAAGCTCCATGAGTTTCAAAAGGAGAATAACATCGGCTTTCTCCACGAAGAGGGTAACAGCGCCGGCCTCTATCTGGCCCAGTTGAACCGCCAGATCGCCGACCTTAAGACCGAATACGACCTGCTCAGCCTTCTAAATCTCGACCAGAACCTGGATCGCGAAAAGACCCCCGTCCCTTCGGCCACCGGCTCCGCCAGCGTACGCGACACCACCCTGGCCAACTACGGGCCAATGGCGGAATACCAGAAAGCCCGCCAGCAGCTCCAAATGCTCAAGGCCGAGCGCGAGGACTTTTCCCGCTACCTCCGCCCAAGGCATCCTACCATCGTCGCGCTCGACGAACAGATCACCCGCGGCGAAAAGCTCATCGACGCCTTTCGCACCCAAAGCGTCGAGACCCTCAAGACCCGCCGCGAGTCCATCGGCCTGCAAATCAAGAACCTTGAAAGTGTTATTCAGCAATGGAGCGACAAGGCGCTGGAGCTGAGTCGGCGGGTCGCGGAGTTCGACCGCATCAAAGCCAAAGGCGAACGCACCAAGGGTCAGTATGACCGGCTCCTGGCCAACCTGCGCAGCGTCGATGTGACCAAGAACGTCGATCAGGACACCGTCTCCATATTGGCAAAAGCCTCGCCCGCCCGCTGGGAGAAACCGGCGGCCAGGTACATGTGGGCCGGCGGCGCCGCCGGCTTGCTTCTGGGTCTGATGATCCTTTTCATCATCGACAAGCTGGACGACCGCATCGGCTCCTTCATGGAGTTCGGGGCGCACTACCCCGAGCACATTCTGGGGCAGATCCCCAGCGAGGACATGAGCGGCGACCTTGCCCTGCTCAAGCACAGCGACGCCCGGCACTCGCTCCTCGAGTCCTACCGCACTCTCCGCTCCTCCCTGCTCTTTCTCCCCGTGGATGGCGCCCGCCCCAAGACCCTCCTCATCACCAGCGCCGCCCCCGGCGAAGGCAAGACCACCGTCGCCTCCAACCTCGCCATCATCCTCGCCTTCTCGGGGGCCAAAGTCCTCCTCGTGGACGCCGACATCCGCCGCGGCCGCCTGCACGGCCTGTTCGGCACCCCGCCGGATAGCGCCGGCTTTTCAAAAGTCCTCCGGCAGCGCATCCCGTGGGCCGAAGCGGTCATCAAGACTAACATCGAAAACCTCTCCGTCCTCCCACGCGGCAAGTCCATCCCCCACCCCGCCGAACACTTTCTCGGCAAAGTCACGGACCAGTTTCTCCAGGATGTCTACGACCAGTATGACTACATCCTCTTCGACAGCGCCCCGGTCCTCGTTGCCGATGACACCCTAAGTCTCGCCCCTAAGATCGACGGCATCATCTTCGTCGTCCGCTTTGCCCAGTCCTCCGCCCGCATGGGTCGCCGCGCCCTCGATCTCCTCAGCCACCGCCAGGTCAATGTCCTTGGCCTGGTCTGCAACGATGTCCATTTGTCCGAGGCCGAATACGGCTACGGCAGCTATTACCAGTACGCCGAACTGCAAAAGCCCGCCGCCCGCCGCGCTGGGTAATGCAGGTTTGCGCCCTCCGGGTTCAGGTTTCAAGTTCCGGCCCTCCCCCATTCTCTGAACCACCATCGGCCCTTTGCCGGTCAACGCCCCATCCCGCACCAGCACCCACGGTTATGCCCCGCCGAAAGCACGGCGCACCTGACCACGGGCGGCAGCTTGCCCGGAGCCTCGCGTCCGCCGATTTCAGCCGGCACGCTTCCCCTTGGCCTAACCGGCGGGCGTCGCCAAAGCCGTCCATTCTGCCCGCTGACTCCGACCCATGAAAATCCTCATCACCGGCAGCCGCGGCTTCGTCGGCGCCAGCTTCGGCACCTTCGTCGCCGCCGCCGGTCACGAGGTACTCGGCATCAGCCGCTCCAGCCAGCCCGAGCCCGGCTGGCCCGGACGCCATTGCCAGGGCGACGCCGCCCAGGCCGACCTCGCCCCCATCATCCGCGATTTCGCTCCCGACCTCCTCCTCCAAGCCGCCGGCTCCGCCTCCGTCGGCGCGTCCCTCGCCGATCCCTTGGGTGACTTTCGCGCCACCGCCGTCACCCTCACCAATGTCCTCGACAGCGTCCGGCGCTCCGGGCGCGAGCCACTCATCGTCTTTCCCTCCAGCGCCGCCGTCTATGGCAATCCCGCGCACCTGCCCGTGGCCGAGGATGCCCCGTGCGCACCCATCTCACCCTACGGCTTTCACAAAGCCGCCTGCGAACTGCTCGCCCGCGAATACGCGCAATGCTACGGCATCAGCACCGTCGTGTGCCGCCTCTTCTCGCTCTTCGGCAGCCGCCAGCGTCGCCTCCTCACTTGGGAAATCTACGCCCAGCTCGCCGACGCCAGCGACTCCGTGCAACTCCACGGCACCGGCACCGAGACCCGCGACTTTCTCCACATCGACGACCTATCCCGAGCCATCCTCCAGCTCACCCCAGCCGTACCCCGCCGCGCCTGCACGCTCCTCAACATCGCCAGCGGCACCGAGACCCCCGTCCTCGCCCTCGCCGAAACCATCCGTTCCATGACCGCCCCGGAGAAAAAGATCACCTGCCTCGGCAACGCCCGACCCGGCGATCCCCGCCACTGGTGCGCCGACATCAGCCGCCTCCGCACGCTCCTTCCCGCATGGCAGCCCCAGCCACTCCCCGCCGCGCTCCACGCCACCATCCGCGAATGGAATACCAGCCTGACTTAAAAGTGCGGCGACTGTAGGGGAAGCTGCCAGCTTCCCCCGATCCTCGCAGAGGATCGCGGGAACCCAACGGGTTCCCCTACAGCCACGCGGCAGACTTATTTCACCGTCTCCCAGCAAGCCTCGCCCTCTCGTCATTCGTCATTCGCCATTGACCTCCCCCCTTTCCCACCAGCACCAGAAATGGCTCCGCTGGTTCCGCCTGCTCGCCGGCTTCGCCTCCGCGCAGTTGGTCATTCAGTTACTCGGCTTCCTCAGCGGCATCCTCATCGTCCGTTACCTTTCAAAGCCCGACTACGCGTGGTTCACCATCGCCAATACCCTCGTCGCCACCATGGGCATGCTCGCCGACAGCGGCATCAGCGGCGCGCTCTCCGCCGTCGGCGGCACCGTCTGGCAGGACGACGCCCGCTTCGGCTCCCTCATCCGCACCGCCCTCACCCTGCGCCGCCGGCTCGCCCTCGCCGCCGTCCTCGTGGTGGCCCCCGTCTTCGTCTGGATGCTGGTGAAAAACCACGCGCCCGCCGCGACCATCGCCGTCGTCGTGCCCGCCGCGCTGCTCAGCCTTTCGCTGCAACTCACCGCCGGCGTCCTCGGCGTCGTCCTTTCACTCCGGCAGGAAATCCGCCGCATGCAATTCCTCGGCCTCGCCGCCGCGCTCCTGCGCCTCACCCTCCTCGCGCCCGCCTGCCTCGTCTTCATCGACGTCCGCGTCGCCGTCATCATCGGCACCGTCGGCATGGCCTTGCAGGTCTGGCTCCTGCGCCGCTGGGTCAGCACGTCCGTGTCATGGCACGCGCCCGAAAGCGCGGACTATCGCGAGCAGATTCTCTCGATCGTCAAAAGACAGGCGCCCCTCACCATCTTCTACTGCCTGCAAAGCCAGATCATCATCTGGCTCATCAGCATCTTCGGCAACGCGCAGCGCGTCGCCGAGATCGGCGCGCTCGGCCGCTTCGCCATGATCTTCACCCTCATCTCCTCCGTGATGAATGGCATCGTCGTCCCGCGCTTCGCCCGCTGCCAGGATCGCAGCATCCTCCAGCGCCGCTACTGGCAGGTCGCCGCCGGCTTCACCTTCCTCGCCGGCTCGCTCGTCACCCTCTCCGCCATCTTCCCTCGTCCCCTGCTCTGGGTGCTCGGCGCGCAGTATGCCAATCTGGAAAACGAAGTCTGGCTGATGATGCTCAGCGCCGCCTCCAGCGGGCTGTTTGTGGCTCTCGTCTCACTGACTTACTCGAAAGGATGGATCATCCCCGCGGCCATTAGCATCCCGATGGAGATAGTAACCCAGTTGATCCTGATTCTTGCCTTCGACATCTCCACCGTGCGCGGCGTGCTCCTGATCGGCTGCCTCGGCTCGCTCCCGCTGATTGTTCTGAACATCATCATCGCCCACTTGGAAATGAGAAAGCTCTCGCCACCAGCCGTTCAACCGCCAGCAGCAGCGTGATCACCCGGCGTTAAATGAAGATCAATCCAACTGTTCTCCCGCAGCGCTCCTCGATGACGGCAAGAATCTTAAACTCAAAGGACCAATGACCCGCCATGCCTTTCGCTAATCTAATTCGTAAAATCCCCGTTCTGTGGCTCCGTGAGAAGCTCTTCTGGAATCTCGGGACTTGGCGGTCGAACCTCGACCCGGGACTCTTTGAAAATGTCAGACTCCAGTTTGCGCCGAATGTCGTGCTTGCGCTCAAACCGTCGGATATAGGGCACAAGCAGATTGCGGTGCTCGGCTATATGGAAAGGGATCTGACTCTCGTGATGAACTCCCTCGCCGCACAGGGAGGGCTCTTGATGGATGTGGGAGCGAATTACGGATACTATACGTGCCGCTGGTCAGCAGCGAACAAAAGCAACCGTGTGATCGCGTTTGAGGCTTCGCCGAGGAATCTCCATGCGGTGAAGCGCAACGTGGAGAAGAACAACCTGCAATCGCAGGTGGCCATCATCCCGCGGGCGGCGGGGAAGGCAGCGGGCACCATGCGCTTTTCCATGGGCCCAGAAGACCAGACTGGGTGGGGTGGGTTTTCGCTCGCTCAGGCGAGTGACGAAGTCGAGGTCGAGGTCACCTCCCTCGACGATTACTGTTCTCAGCATAAGGTTTCGGAAATCGCCGTGCTCAAGATCGACACGGAAGGAGCTGATACGTGGGTGATTCAAGGTTGCGCGAGACTGCTTCAGGAGAAGAAAATCAAACACCTCTTCTTCGAAGAAAATTCTGCGCGGATGGAAACGCTGGGCATTCAACTGGCCGAGGCACCTGCTCTGCTTCGCGCCGCTGGCTATCGTGTCGAGAAAATGGGCGACACCGAGTGGCACGCGTCCGTATGACACGGCTGCAAAACCTCAGCGAACACCCATCTTTTTTGCCGGAACCCCGGCCCAAATTTCAAACTCCGGGATCGATTTTGTAACGACTGCCCCGGCACCAACAATGGCTCCACGTCCAATGGTGACGCCTTTCAAGATCACCGCCTCCGCGCCGATCCATACGTCTGCACCTACCGTGATTGAGGACGTGCGTCCGGGTTGCCGAATCATGGGAATCGACTTGTCAGAGAATCCATGATCGGTGTCCAGAAACCGGCACCCCGCAGCGACCATGGTGTCATTCCCAATCACGATCTTTTCGTGGATGTTGAATTCGCAATCCGCGCCGATCCAAACGCCATCGCCGATGATGATCGATGGCCCAGGAAGCCAAGGGCCGTCAAATTTGAAGTAAATGTCGTAATCGAGAACGCACCGGGCACCGAGCGACACCTGATGCGGCCAGGTGACGCGGAGACGCGGCAGCGCGGTGCCCGCGCCAATGCGCATGCCAAGGAGTTTCCAGAAAAGCGTTCTCGGCCAGGATGCCGCGCGGCTGGCGTACGATCGGAGACGAAACACAGTTTTTTGAAAAATTCGCCGCATGGGGTTTCAAATGATGGCCACAGTCGTTTCTGCCCGTTCCGCTTCGCTCCGCCAAGCGTCTTCGCAGGTTCGCCGGGCTGGTTGCCGTTGACAGCAATTCACTGGAGGCGGACGACGCCCATCCACCAACACCAGCCCATTTCAACTTGCCCCTGATCAGCACCATTAAGCACTATCTTTGGCGGGTGATTACCCGGCGGATGCACCTGGACTTCCGGCTGAGGTCTGGCATCGACGTGATCGTCCGCAACTATGCGGACTGGTGTACCTACAACGACCTGTTTGTGAACGGCGAGTATAGCGAAGCCATTGTCGAGGCCATTGCGGAATGGCAGCCGGCTGCCGGAAAGGAGCCGCTCTACGTGCTCGATCTCGGCGCGAATACCGGCTACTTCACCTTGCAGCTAGCCGACATGTTTCTGCAAAAGTGCCCGCTCGGCACCCTGGCTGTCCGCTTGGTGGAAGCGTCGCCCAAGGTCGCGGCGGAACTCAGCCGCCGGCTGGTCATCAACAACCGGCGGGTGGTGCCAACCGTCATCAATGGCCTGGCGGGCAAGCGGGAAGGCTCGGGGGAACTGAACCTCGGAAAGGAGGACACCGTGAATTTTGTGGGCCAAGCCGCCGACCTCTGGGGCCGCTCGCGGGGCGCCGAGGTGGTGCCCTACGTGGACTTGGATGCCGCGACTGCGGACATACCGGTGATCCATTTGATCAAGTGCGACATCGAAGGCTCCGAGTTTTCACTCATCGAGAGCTACCCCGCACTGCTCCGCAAGACCCGGCGGGTGGTCATCGAGTTTCATTCACCCTTCGGCGATATTCCCCGCGCGACCGAGACCATGAGGAGCCTGGGTTTCACCCAGGTGGCGACACTCCGCGAATCGACCCTGACGCCGACGATTTACTTTTCCAAGGTATGAGCGGCCGTCATTCCAACACCGCCGCCGTTTCGCGTGAATATCGCCTTTGTCGTTAGCTCTGCCGAACCGGGCAAGGATGGGATGGGTGATTACACGCTGTCCCTCGCTGCGGCTTTGCGGAGCCTCGGGCATGCGGTGCTCGTCGTCGCCCTGAACGACCGGTGGGTTTCCGACGTGGCAGGCCACGACAACGCCGCCGGCGTAGCCTTGGAGCGCCTGCCTTCAGGCCTCCCGTGGGCCGAGCGGATGGACCGCGCCTGCGCCCGCTTGCGGGACTTTCGCGCCGAGTGGGTCAGCTTCCAGATGTCCTGCTACGCCTATCATCGAAAGGGCGTGCTCTACGCCTTCAACCGGCATCTGCGGAAGCTCGCCGCGGTGTGCGACAACTGGCAGGTGATGTTTCAGGAACTGTGGGTCGGCTTTGAAACCGGCGCCTCACCCCGGCGCCGCCTCGTCGGAGCCTTGCAGCGCCATTTAATCAAACCCGCCGTCCAGACCCTGCGGCCCCGGCTGCTGCAAACGAGCACGCCGCTCTTTCAGGCGCTGCTCCGCACCATCGGCCTGGAAGCCTCAGTGCTGCCGCTGGCCGGGAGCATCCCGGTGCATCCCGACTCCGATCCCGGCTGGTTTCTCCAAATCCTCGGCGGCACCGGGGCCAGCCCGCGCGGCAGTTACCTGGCGGGCGGGTTCTTCGGAGCCATCTACCCAAATTGGGAACCCGAGCCGTTCTTCTCCTCGTTGCGCACGGTCGCCGCGAAGACCGGGCAAAAGGTTCGCATCTTCGCCGCGGGCCGGATGGGTGGCGGCGAGGCGATATGGGACCGGCTGCCCGCGGCTTACCCGGATTTTCGCTTCGAGAAACTGGGCGCGCTGTCCGTCGAACGCGTCTCTCAGTACCTGCAGAATCTCGACTTCGGCATCGCCGCCACCCCGTGGCTGGTCATCGGCAAAAGCAGCGCCACCGCCGCCATGCTCGACCACGGCCTGCCGGTGATGGTGACGCGCAACGACTCCCAGCCGCGCCAACCCCTCCCCATCGCCGCGCCCGCCGACCCCTTGCTGATCCTCGCGGATCGGGATGTGTCCGACCGCTTCCTCGCCGGGCTGCCCCGGCGCGCACCCCGCCATTCGTCGCGGGATCTCGCCGCGGAATTTGTCCGGCGGATGGAGGCAGCCAGCTCGGCCCCAAGGCTTGGCATCTGAGAGGGTGCAATGGAAGTCAGGTTGGAGGGCCAACGGCCCGCATCCATACCAGCCTGGGGCACCGCCCCAGGTGCCGCCAATCAATGAGAGACGAGGGCTGAAAGCCCGATCCATCTTCTGGCTGCCACGGCGGAATGGAGCGGGCTTTCAGCCCTCGGTATGCTCCCCGCAAGAACCTGGGGCGTTACCCCAGGCTGGTATGGCTTGCGCCGTTGGCGCACAAACAGCAACGCCTTTCGGTACACCATCTGAAAACCGACCGGGGAATTCTCGTTGGATTTTCCGCCACGGTTGCCGACTCTGAATCCTATGGCTCATCCCCCACCACGCCGCCCTCAACCGCGCCATTTCTCCACCTATCCGCCTGAATGTCACCGCCGCCTCATCGACCCATAACACCGGCAAAGCCCGCATGAAAGTCGCCATCGTTTCCCCCTGCTTCGGCGTGCTCGGAGGCATCGAGACTTTCATCTGCGCGCTGGCCAAAGACCTGCGCGCGCAGTCCGGTGTGGACGTGACGCTCTGTTTCAAAAAAGTGACGACCTTCAAGCTCGACTGGCTGTTGGATAAAGTGGCCCAGGACACCGGCGCGAAGGTCGTCTTCGTCGAACGCGCCTCGCGGGAACTGGCCGCCGTGATCCGCCGCGCCGACATCGTCCACTGCCAGAATCCCTGCTTCGACGTGGCCCTGCTCACCAAACTGCTCGGCAAGCGCCTGGTGCTGACCATGCACAGCCAGCGGCATCGCAACCTGCGCCCGCGCGAAGTGCTGCGGATGGTCGCCTGGCACCTGGCGGACCGGCGCTGGTATAACTCCGAATTTTGCTGGGACACCTGGGATCCCGCCCGAACGAAAGCCGCCAGCGCGCGCCTGCCCGTAGTTTCCAACCTGCCCACCGGCCGCGTGCCCACCGCCGAGCGGCGCGGCTTCGTCTTCGTCGCCCGCTGGATTCGCAACAAGGGGATCGACTTCCTCGTGGAAGCCTATGCGCAGGCCAAGGTGGATCGGAAAGAGTGGCCCTTGATTCTAATGGGCGACGGCCCCCTGCGCCCGATGATCGAAAGCCGGATTCGCGAGCTGGGCCTTGAGGGCGTCGAAATCCGGGGCTATGTGGCCGAGGAGGAGCGCAACGAAACCATCCGCCACGCGCGCTGGATGGTAACCCCGCCCAACACCAAGGAAGACCTCGGCCTGACGCCGATGGAAGCCCGCAACGTGGCCGTGCCCTGCATCATCACGCGCGACGGCGGGCTGCCCGAGGCCGGGGGCCGGCATGCGCTCTCCTGCGAACCGGGGAATGTCGAAGAACTCAAGCTGCTCCTCGAACAGGCGGCAAACATGGGCGCCGACGAATACGAACGCTTGTGTGCCGCGACCCACCAAGAGCTGCTGGAGTATCTCCAGCCGCTGTCCGTCTATGCCGGACACTATCAGCAACTGCTTGGCCGCAACTAGAGCGTGTTATGCACTTCCGTCTTGCCGCGCAATGCGGGGTCAAAGGCCCTTCCACATGGCAGCCCAGCGCAACGCCCTGGGAAAGCGTTGCCACGAATGGCAACGCCCTGGAGGGGCGGGACAAGGGGATGCGGCGCTCCTTTAGGACTTGGGATGTCCTTCACCTTTCACCCAGGGCGTTGCCGTGGACTGGCTTGGCGGCGTGCCGTTGGCCCTTATTCCATCTTCCCCTTAAAGTTCGAAACAGCCTCTAAGGTAACGAGCCGCTTTCCCCACCTTTGGCTTTCCCAATGACCATATGAACCCGGACGATGCTCAGCAGAAAGGTCTGACCACCGCGCGTCGGCTGCTCTGGCTCTACTGCATCCTATGGCTCGTCGAGGGTGCGATTCGAAAATGGGTGATGCCGCAGTTCTCCATGGCGCTGCTCCTGATAAGAGACCCCGTCGTCCTACTGATTTACTTCTACGCCATTCGCGCACGGCTGTTTCCCGTCAACGGCTGGATCAACGCCTTTTGGGGAATCTCGGCGGTCATTGCCGTTCAGTCTCTTTTCCAGATCATCGCGACCGAGTTGCCGGTGACGATCATCGCATTCGGCCTCCGGACGTTCGTGCTCCATCTGCCCTTGATCTGGGTGGTGCCCGCTCTGTTTGGCCGCAAGGAAATTACGGCGCTGGGCCGGTGGATGCTGTATCTCGCGCCGTTCCTGGCCGTGCTGATGGTGGTGCAGTTCGAGGTTGGCCCTGAACACTGGCTCAACGCAGCGAGCATCAAGGGTGGCTCCCAGATCGGCTCGGTGGCCGGTCGGATTCGGCCCCCGGCCGTTTTTTCCTTCATCAGCGGTCCCATCCACTACTTCACCCTCTGCGCCGCCTTCACCGTGGCCGGCTTTCTGAAAAAAGGCACTTTCCCGCGCTGGCTGGTCAGCGTGGGTGTGGTCTCGATACTGGCGGCGATGAGCGTCTCGGCCAGCCGCAGTTTGGTCGTGGGGGTTATCCTTGTGGCCGTCGCCGGCGGGCTGGCGAGTCTCCTGACCGGAAAGAACATTGCCGGCATCATCGGCTTCGGTTTCGTCCTTCTGATGGCGGGTGCCTTCCTGTCCAGGTTTGCCATTCTGAAAGAAGGGCGTGCGGCGTTTGATGAACGTTGGACTTACAAGGAGGAAGCGGGTAGTTCCGGAGGAAGGCTGCTCGCCGACCGCTACGGCCACAGTTTCATGTTAGCTTTTGACTGGGCCGGGCGGGTTCCGCTCTTCGGCGTTGGCGTCGGCTCAACGAGCAACTTGGCCGTCGCCACGATGCGGTCGCAGGTCGATGTCGAGGGCGAATGGGAGCGGGTGATCTATGAAATCGGCTCGATCACCGGCTTTTTGTATCTTGCCTTCCGCGCCGCCCTGACCCTTCGGCTCGTCGTCGCTGGCTTTCAGGCCTTGCGCCATGGCAACTACCTATGCCTGCTATTCGCCTCTGCGTGCTTCCTCGAGGTTCTCAGCGGCAATGTGCGCCAAGTTACCACCTACGGCTACACCTGTGTGTGTTGCGGGCTCTGTCTTGCGGCCCTGAAAGCTTTCTCCACCGATCCCTCCTCCTCGGATACCGACCCGGCTTCGGAAACCGCGCCATCGGGAACCGCACCACCGCCTCGCATCCGTGGTCGCGGGCCACTGGCCGTCGGCGGTCATCCAGCCCGGTCGTGAAAGTCATCGTCTGTCATCCTGGCACCCAGCATGCCGGGAAACTCGCCGCGGCCCTCAAGAGGGAAGAGCTCCTTGCCATGTTTTTCACGGGCTGGCGGCTGCAGCCGGACTCAATGCTGGGCCGGCATCTGCACCTGAGCGGGCTCCGGGCGCTGGATGACTCACTGACCGGCTGCACCACGCAAATCCGCTCCCTGGAGTTGCTCGCCAAGGCGGCGCAGTGTGTGGGCTGGAGCGGGGAACGCCTGATGCGGCTGCGCAACGGGTGGTTCCAGCGGCTTATTCCCGAGAGGGCGATGGCGGCGGGCGATGCGGTGATAGGCTTCGACACGTCCTCATGGATTCTCGCCCAACGCGCCAAGGATCTCGGCAAGCCGTTTGTCCTCGATAGGACGGCAATTCACCGATCCACGCGCTCCTCCATCCGCGCAGGCTTCGAAGCCAAGAGCCTTGGAGATGGGGTGCCCCCATCTTCACCGATCGACATGCAGGATGACTTGGAATCGAACGAACTGAACCTAGCCTCCCGGGTCGTGGTCGCCAGCCGGTTTGCCCAGCGCTCGCTCATGGACGCCGGAATCGCCGCCGAGAAGACCGCAGTCATCCCCTATGGCGTAAACGCGGCATGGTTTGCCGACGGATGCAGTCGCATGGGCCTCGCCGAAAAGGCGGTCTTTCTCTACGCGGGAAACTTGAGGGTGGATAAAGGCGTCGGAGTTTTACTGGCTGCGTGGCGGAAACTGGGTGCTTCGGGCGCGGAGTTATGGCTCGTGGGTGAAGGAGACCCCGCGGTGGTCCAGTTGGCCCGCGGGGTCAGCGGCGTCCGGCTGCTCGGGAAGCTGGATTCCGCAGGGTTGCGGGAGGCGTACCAGAGCGCCACGGCCTTTGTCTTTCCTACCTACTACGACGGTTTTGGCATGGTGCTTCTCGAAGCAATGGCCTGCGGTCTGCCAATCATCGCCACGCCCAACTGCGCCGCCCCCGAACTCGTTCAGGATGGAGCGGCAGGACTTATTTGCCCCGCCGGCGACTCCGCGGGCCTAGCTGCGGCGATGGCCGATGTTATTTCGCACGGCGCGTCATGGGTGCAGCGGGGAGCCGCCGCTCGGGAAATTGCCAAGGCGTATTCGTGGGAGACCTATGGCAACCGCTGGGCCGCCTTGCTCCGGGAGGTCGTCAAGTGACTGGCAAGCTGCTCGTGTTTGACTCCCACCCGGTCCAATACAAGGCACCGGTGTATCAGCAGCTCGCCAGGCTGATGCCCGGCGCGTTCAAGGTCGTCTATGCCACCGACTGCTCCGTACGCGGCCACCGTGACCGGGATTTTGGGCAGGTCGTGGCCTGGGACACTCCGCTCCTCGAGGGCTACGAACATACCGTCCTAAACAATGAACGCGGGGTGCCGCTGCAAGGCTTCCGCAGCCTCACGGGCCGCGGTATTTTCAAACTGTTAAGACAGCATAAACCACAGGCCGTGCTCATCTCGCAGTTTCTCTACGAGGCTGACCTGGTGACTTATCTGGCCTGCCTTATTCTGCGGATTCCGATTTGGATTCGCCACGAAACCCAGGATGAAGCCTTTGAGCGTTCCGCCTTGAAACTCCGGGTGCGTTCGCTGGCCTACCGGATCATTTACCGGGGCGTGTCCCGCGCTTTCTATATCGGACAACTGAACCGCGAACACCTGCTCCGCCACGGCCTCACCGAGGACCGGTTGACCGCGGCCCGCTATTGCGTGGCTACCCCGCTGACCGGAATGACCAGCGAGGACAAAGCCGATCTTCGCCGCCAAGTCCGCGAAAAGCTTGGCGTCGCGGACGGTGAGACGCTCGTCTTGTTTTCCGGCAAGCTAATCCCGAAGAAAGACCCTGCTCTCATCCTAGAAGCGCTTAGACTTTTGAGCCCGGCGCAGCGCGAGCTAACCAAGGTGGTCTTTCTTGGCTCCGGGACGTTGCTGGACGACTTGAAGAAGGATGCGGCCCGGTTCGACGAACGGGTGGCCTTCGCCGGCTTCGTGAATCAGCGGGAGATACCAGGCTATTACCTGGCGGCGGACGTGCTCATTCTGCCGTCGCGCCGCATGGGTGAAACGTGGGGCCTCGTCGTGAACGAGGCGCTGCATGCCGGCTGTGGCGTGATCGTGACCGACGCCGTAGGCAGCCATCGCGAATTTGGCGCATGGGAGCGCGTGCGGGTCATCAGGGAGCGCGACGCCGAAGCCTGTGCGCAGGCTATTGAAGAACTCGCGAGGTTTCCCCGCTCCTTCGATTGGTGCGCAAAGGAAATGGAGCCGTATTCCGTGCCAGTCGCCGCCGCGGCGATTGCGTCCAGGCTTTCCCATTCGGCGCAGCCCGTAGCTTAATGTTCCCGTGAGCCCCGACCTCAAACATTTCAAGCGGGTGGTTGTTTACCGGATTGGCAGTCTGGGTGACACCCTCGTCGTCCTGCCGGCTTTTCACCTCGTCCGGCGGGCGTTCCCGGACGCGCACATTACCTTGCTCACGAACATCCCCGTGAACGCCAAGGCGGCACCCATGGAGACGGTGCTGCGGAACACGAATCTCTACACCGACACGCTGAAGTATCCGGTTTCCCTGCGCAATCTGCGGGAGCTGTTTCGCCTGCGCAAAGTGCTGCGGGACGGCCATTACGACTGCCTCGTGTACCTTGCTTCACCCAAGGGAGGCATCCTTACGAGCCTGCGCGACTACGTCTTTTTCCGGTCCTGCGCCATTGCCCGTGTCGTTGGTGTCCCCTTCTCGCGCTCCACGCTGCGCAGCCTGCGGATTCCGGGCTCGGAGCTTTACCAATCAAGAACCGCCCGCGCTCTGGAAGCATTGCGGGAACTGGGCACCGCGGAGGTCAGCGCCCCGGAATGGTGGGATCTCAAACTGACTCCGGCGGAGCTCGCCGAAGGAGACGCGCTGCTTGCGACCCATGGGATCAAACCACCCTTCCTGGCCGCGAGTGTCGGCACCAAAATACAGGCGAAAGACTGGGAGGAGCGCAACTGGCGAGAGTTAATGGAGCGCGTGGCCTCGGCCTTTCCCGATCTTCCGCTCGTCCTGCTGGGTGTGGAGGACGAACGGGAGCGTTCGGAACGCCTCCTGAAAATCTGGCAGGGACCGAAGGCGAACCTGTGCGGGGAAACTTCACCGCGGGTCAGTGCGGCGATCCTCCGCGGCGCAGGCGTGATGCTGTGCCATGACAGCGGCCCGATGCACGTCGCCGCGACGATGGGTGTGCCCTGCGTGGCGATCTTTTCGGCACGGGCCAAGCCGGGTGAGTGGTTCCCGCACGGCGACCAACACTCCGTCCTGTACCACAAGACGCCCTGCTGGGATTGCGGGCTGGAAACGTGCGTTGAGCAACGCAAGGCGTGCATTCTCTCGATCACTGTCGATGAGGTGTATGAGGCTCTGGTGCAACAGTTGGCGCGCCAAGGCCATTTCCTGCGGAACGATTCCTCACCCCGACACCAGGCAGCGGCCCCGTCCGCCCCGCGTCCGCTCGCTCTCTTGCAGTTGCGCGTGCTTTTGATCGGGAACTACGCGGCTGACCGGCAGGAAAGCATGCAGCGGTTTGCCGCGGTCATGGCAAAGGAACTGACCGCCGCAGGTCTGGCCGTGACGCTGCTCCGGCCGGAACCGGTCTTCGGCCGGCTGAAGCCGGGTGCCACTGGCCTGGGCAAGTGGCTGGGTTACATTGACAAGTTCCTCATCTTTCCCCGGCGCTTGAAAAGAGCACTCTCCACTCATCCAGTCGTCCATATCTGCGATCACTCGAATGCCTTTTACACGCGCTGGCTCCAGGACGTGCCGCATGTCGTGACCTGCCATGACCTGCTGGCGGTGCGCTCGGCGCTTGGCGAGTTCCCAGAGCATCCCACCCGGTGGCCGGGCCGCCTGCTGCAACGCATGACCCTGCGCGGACTGGCCCGATCCAGGAATACCATCTGCATCTCGGAGGCGACCCATCGGGACTTGGGCCGGCTGGTGGCAGGCTCGGGAGCGCGTTCATCGGTGGTGAAGATGGGGCTGAACAATGCCTTTGCTCCGGTCCCGATGGCACAGGCCCGCGCCCATGTGGAAGCCATGCTGCGCGCGAAGGGTCAAGCCCTTGCGCCCCAGGCCCGCTATATCCTCCATGTCGGCGGGGGGCCTTGGTACAAGAACCGGAAGGGTGTGGTGGAGATGTTTTGCGAGCTGCGCCGTGCGTCCCTAGAGCGCGACCTTTGCCTCATCATGGTCGGTGAGCCGCTGAGCATCGGGCTGCGGACTTACCTGGCGGACGACGGCCTTGCGGGGCAGGTCATCGAATGTCCCGGCGTGTCGCATCAGGATCTGTGCGCGCTTTACTCCGCGGCGGAACTGCTGCTCTTTCCGTCACTGCAGGAGGGCTTTGGCTGGCCGATCATCGAGGCGCAGGCGTGCGGCTGCCGGGTGGTCACTACGGACCGGCCGCCCATGACGGAGGTCGGCGGCGATGCGGCGGCTTATCTCGACCCGGATAACATCTGGTCGGCGGCGGACATCCTGACCAATGTCCTCGATGCCGACGATGAGACCAAGTCCGCGATGATCCGGCGCGGGCTGGCCAACGCGGCGCGGTTCTCGACGCGCGCGATGACTGACGCCTACGGCGAAACTTATCTGAAGGCCGCTGCAACGCAGCCATGAGCCAATGAAACCAACCCCACCATGTGCGGCATAGCGGCAGTCATCACGGGCAGCGGTCCGGCCCAGCCGATGGACCTCGCGCTGCTCAGGCATCGCGGCCCCGATGCCCAGGCCGAATGGACTTCGCCGGACGGGCGGGTCTGGCTGGGTCACACCCGGCTGGCCATCGTCGATCTGTCACCCACGGGCGCGCAGCCGATGCCCGACCCGGAGACGGGCAACGTGATTGTTTTCAACGGTGAAATCTACAATCACAGCAGCCTGCGCGCGGAACTGAAGGAGGCCGGGGCAAGGTGGCGCGGCACCTCCGATACCGAGACGCTGCTAGTAGCTTACCGGGTGTGGGGAACGCAGATGCTCAAACGCTTGAAAGGCATGTTTGCCCTGGTGATTTTCGATGCGGCCAGCGGGCAGCTTTTCGCCGCACGGGGGCCCGTGGGTATCAAGCCGCTCTATTATGTGCGCTCCCATGGCGTCATCCGGTTTGCGTCCGAAGTCCGCATGCTGCTCGCCGGGACGGATGCGGTCTATGACCGGCGGGGCGTGGGTGCGTATCTGCAATGGGGTGCCTGCCCGGAAGGTGAATTTCTTTTCCGCGGCATCCGCAATGTGCCAGCGGGTCATTGGATGAAGGTGCAGCCGGATACTTCGGTGGAGACGGTGTGTTACTGGCCGGAGAAAGGGTATCCGCCAATCGCGGCGGACGGGGCGCCGGCACGGGTGCGTCGGCTGGTGGAGCAGGCCGTGGAGAGTCACCTAATGGCGGACGTGTCGGTGGCGTCATTTCTGAGCGGCGGCATTGATTCCTCGATCATTACCGCACTGGCCTCGCAGGCGATGTCCCCCAGTCGGCTGCAAACTTTCTCGGTCGGATTTCCGCATGCCGATTTCGACGAAACGAGCGTCGCGGCGGAAGTCGCGCGCCGGTATAACACCGACCATCATCGCATCGAGGTTAGTGACGACGAGGCTATCGCCTTGGTGCAGGAGGCGGTGCGCATGATGGATGCGCCGTCGCTGGATGCCATTAACACCTACATCGTGTCGAAGAAGGTGGCCGAACACGGGATCAAGGTCGCGCTGTCGGGCCTGGGTTCGGACGAGCTGTTCGGCGGCTACCCGAGTTTCCGCGATGCGCCGATTTTGCGCCGTCTCGCCGCCGTGCCGCAAAAGCTGCGCCGTCTGGCGTCCGTCTTCGGCAGCTTTGGGGCGCGCATCGCGGACTTGCCGGCGGGCAATCTAATGGAAATCGCCATCTGGCGGCGGCGGTTGTGGAGCGATGCCATGCTGCGGCGCGCGGGCCTGCCGGTGCGCCCGTTGCGCATCCCGCCGCCGCCGCAGTTGGGCGACGATTTTGCCAAAATAAGCTGGGCTGAAATGACGGTGTACATGCGCCAGATGCTGCTGCGCGACTCGGATCAGATGAGCATGGCGGTGTCGCTGGAACTCCGCGTGCCCTTTCTCGCCACGGCGCTCATCGAATATGTGCTAAGTCTGCCCGCGCACGAGAAGCTGCGTTACGGAGCACCGAAGGGTCTGTTGGTTGAAGCCTGCCGCGACCTGCTGCCCGGGCAGGTCTATAACCGGCCCAAGATGGGTTTTGCCTTGCCAATGGATGCGTGGATGCGCGGGCCGCTGCGCGCTTTCAAACTGGCGGGTCTCGAGGAGGTGGAAGGCCGGCAAATTCTGGCTCCGGGCGCGGTGGCGTGGGCGCGGGAGGAATTTGAGGCCGGGAAGATTCATTGGACGCGGCTGTGGTCGCTGGTCGTGCTGGGGCATTACTTGAAAAAGACCGACCGGGTATCCGGGTTTGCTGACGCCGCGTGAGCGGACATAGGTCATGCGCATCCTTCGCTCCATTCATTCGGTAAACCCAGCGGGCGGCGGTCCCATTGAGGGCATCAAACAGGTCGCCCGCGTTCACCAAGCCACCGGGCATGAGACGGAAATTGTCTCGCTCGACGGGCCGGATGACGCATGGGTGCGGGAGTGTCCGGTGAAAGTCCACGCGCTGGGACCGGGGCGCACCGGCTATGGCTATGCGAGTAACTTCGTCCCGTGGCTGGCGGCGCATCGGAGAGACTACGATGCGGTCATCGTGAGCGGGCTCTGGCAGTACCACGGCTTAGGCGTGTGGCGGGCGCTGCATGGGACGGATACGCCTTACTTTGTCTTTCCGCATGGCATGCTGGACCCCTGGTTCAAACGAACCTATCCGCTCAAGCACTTGAAAAAGTGGGCCTACTGGCCGTGGGCGGACTACCGGGTGCTGCGCGATGCGCGGACCGTGCTCTTTACCTCGGAAGAGGAAAGGCGCGCGGCGCGCGAATCATTCTGGCTCTACCGCTGCAATGAAGTGGTGGTGAACTATGGCATCGCCGGTCCGTCGGGCGACGGCTCCGCACAGCAGCAGGCAGTGCTCGGGCGTTACCCCGAATTGCGAGGGCAGCGGGTCTGGCTCTTCCTCGGGCGGATTCAGGAAAAGAAGGGTTGCGACCTTTTGATCCGCGCCTTTGCCAAGGTCGCCGCGACCGATAGCTCCATCCGGCTGGTGCTGACCGGCCCCGATCAGACCGGCTGGACCAAGACGCTGCAGGCGCTGGCCGCGGAACTGGCCGTAGCCGAAAGACTGCTCTGGACGGGCATGCTTTCCGGCGATGTGAAATGGGGGATGCTGCGTCTTGCGGAGACGTTCGTCCTGCCGTCGCATCAGGAAAATTTCGGCCTTGCCGTGGCGGAAGCGCTCGCCTGCGGGACGCCCGTGCTCATTTCCGACAAGGTGAACATCTGGCGCGAAATCACCGCGGACGGCGCGGGCCTGGCAGCCGGGGACAGCGAGGCCGGCACGGTGGATTTGCTGCGGCGCTGGCTGGCGCTGTCCGCGTCGGAGCGGGCGGCCATGCGGGAGAAAAGCCGCGCTTGTTTCGAGGCCCGTTTTGAAATCCGCCGGGCCGCCGGGAGTTTGCTCGACGCCGTCACCATTTGACGCTGGTGTTTGCCTCCGCCGACTAACCCAGGCAATCAGCTACTTAACACCGCATGTCCCTCATCCTAGGAATCAACGCCTACCATCCCGACGCCTCCGCCTGCATCCTGCAGGACGGCCGGCTCATCGCCGCCGTCGCCGAGGAGCGGCTCGGCCAGCGGTTCAAGCACATCGCCGGCTTTCCTGCGCAGGCCATCCGGCGCGTCCTTCGCATGGCCGGAGCTACCGTCAAAGACCTGGATCACGTCGCCATTGGTCACGACAGCAAGGCCAACGCCGCGGCGAAAATGCGGCGGGTCATCACCAACCCGGCCCGCTCGGTCAAAGCGGTGGCGTCTTTTCTCCAGCGGCGGAGCCGCTTTGAAAGCCTGGGCGATCAGGTCGCCGCCGCGTGCGATGTGGGTCGAGCGGACTGCCGCTTCGAGCAGGTCGATGTCGAGCACCACCTCGCCCATCTCGCCAGCTCGTTCTTTTCCAGCCCGTTCGAGTCGGCGGCGGGACTATCCTATGATGGGTCGGGCGACTTTGTCGCCACCATGCTGGCCAAGTGCGAGGGGCACACGATCACGCCCCTGCGGCGGTTCTTCGTGCCTGATTCGCTTGGCTACCTCTACACCGCGCTCTGCCAGTTCATCGGCTTCGACCACTTCGGCGAGGAATACAAGGTCATGGGTCTGGCGGCCTACGGTGAGCCGGTCTATGTGGACGTCTTGCGGCAGTTTGTGGGGACTGATGGCAAAGGCGGCTACTCACTCGACGAACGTTATATTCGCACAAGCGGCGGCAGCTTCGAGGAGTGTATCAACGAAAAGGGTGAGATCGTGCTCGCACGCATGTACACGCCCGAACTCATCAAGAAACTCGGCGAACCCAGGAAAAGGAGCGAGGAACTAACCCAACGGGACAAGGACATCGCGGCCTCATGCCAGCGTTACTTCGAGGAGATCGTCCTAAGCCTTCTCGGCACTTTGCACACCCAGATGCCCACGGATGCGCTCGTCACGGCCGGGGGCTGTGCGCTCAATGGCGTCTGCAACGCCCGCATCCGCCGTGAGACCCCTTTCCAGAAATCCTACATCCAGTGCGCCGCCTCGGACGATGGGACGGCCATTGGCGCGGCGCTCTACGTGTGGAATTCCGTTTTGAAAAGGCCGCGCTCACCGGTCATCGACCACGCCTCGTGGGGGCCGTCTTATTCGGAAGCTGAAATCGAGACGGCGCTGAAAGCCGCCGGGCTGACCTATGAGCGGTTGGATGGCGACTTACTCTACCAGCGGACGGCCGCGCACCTTAAGGCGGGCCATGTGACCGGCTGGTATCAAGGCCGCAGCGAGTGGGGGCCACGGGCGCTGGGCAACCGGTCCATCCTCGCCAACCCCGCGTGGCCGGGCATGAAGGATCTGATCAACGCCAAGATCAAGCGGCGCGAAGCGTTCCGGCCCTTTGCGCCCTCGATTCTCGCCGAGGAGGTCCGTAACTACTTCGAGCAGGACGTCGAAAGCCCGTTCATGATGCACGTCGTCAAGATCAAGCCCGAGAAGCGGACGGAGCTGGCGGCGGTTTGCCACGAGGATTTCACCGGGCGGCTGCACACCGTCAAACGCTCGCAGAACGAAAGGTATTACGACTTGATCCGCGAGTTTGGCAGCCAGTCCGGCACGCCGGTGGTGCTAAACACGAGCTTCAATGAGAACGAGCCAATCGTGGACACGCCGGAGCAGGCCATTAGCTGTTACCTGCGAACCGATTTGGATGCCTTGTGCGTCGGGCCATTCCTCACCGCGAAGCCGGGCAAGTCGCTGCCGGCGGCGGGCAACTGACCGTAGGTTTCCATTCAGTCCCCCGCGCGATGGCTGTCCCCGTTTCCATACTCATCCCGATCAAGAACGAAGCCGCGAATCTCCCGCGCTGCCTGGCATCGGTGACGTGGGCGGATGAAATCTTCGTGGTGGATTCACAAAGCACGGATGGCTCGCAGGAGATTGCGGCGGAGCACGGGGCGAAGGTCGTGCAGTTCGCCTTCAACGGCATCTGGCCGAAGAAAAAAAACTGGGCGCTGGAGCATCTGCCTTTCAAGCACGAGTGGGTTTTCATCCTTGATGCTGATGAGGTGATGCCGGCTGGTAGCGCGGAAGAGTTTCGGCGGATTGTGGCCCAGCCGGATCACCCGATGACCGGCTATTGGATCAACCGGCGGTTCCGGTTCATGGGGAAATGGCTGAAACATGCCTATTACCCAAATTGGAACCTGCGGCTCTTCAAACACCGGCTGGGCCGGTATGAGAAGCTGACGGACGTGGACACGAAGAGCGGCGACAATGAGGTGCATGAGCATGTGGTGGTGCAGGGCGAGACGGGGCATCTCACCTGCGAGATGGATCACTATGCATTTCCGTCAGTGGAGGTGTTTGTCGAGAAGCACAACCGTTACTCGAACTGGGAGGCACGGGTGGCGCTGGACCGGCATCTTTTGGGAAGCGGCGGCAGCCTGCAAATGGGCAGCGTGGGACTAAGGCGCAGGCTGAAGCAGCTTTCGCACAGACTGCCGTTCCGCGGGCTGCTCCGGTTCCTGTTTGTCTATGTCTGGCAACGCGGGTTTCTCGACGGGCGGGAGGGTTACTATTTCGCGCGGCTGCACGGGTTTTATGAGTTCCTGAGTGTGGCCAAGACCTATGAGCTGAAAAAAGCAGCCCGTCAGGACAAGCGCTGATTTTCTCCACAACCCGCCAACTTGTCTGTCATGCCTAGGTGCCCATTTCCTAACCCGCCTTCTGAGCCACGCCGCCGCCGGGGAAGCTGGCAGCTTCCCATACAGCTTGCGCTCGCCGTGCTATTGCTGGTGCGCGGGCTGGCGGAGGAGCCTTTCGACTTTGCCAGGACGCCGGGAAAGCTGCCGAAGTCGGTGGTGCCGACGGCGTATATGATCGTCATCACGCCAGACGTGGGCAATGCCAGCTTCAAAGGGTTTGTGAGCATTACCGTTCAAGTCGCGGAGCCCACTGACCGCATCGTGATGAACTCCCTGGGATTGACCATCGCAGATGCCAAACTGGTGGAAAAGGGATTCCCTGATCTGGCAGTCGGCGTGAATGAGAAGGCGCAGACTCTGACTCTCACTGCCCATGAGCCGCTCCAGCCTGGTGAGCACACGGTCGAACTGAACTATACGGGCACCCTCGGCGAGCAGCCGCAGGGGCTGTACATCTCGCGTTTCCAACAGGGCGGCGAGGAGCGGAAGGCGCTAGCGACGCAGTTTGAGCCGACGGATGCGCGGCGCATGTTCCCGTGTTGGGATGAGCCGGTCTTCCGGGCTAAGATGACGCTGCAGGTCTTGCTGCCAAAGGGGCAGACGGCGCTCTCAAATATGCCGGCGGCGCCGGTGGAGCAACCGGCGGAGGGCGACGAGCTGTTTGTGTTCAAGCCTACGCCGCCGATGCCGACTTACCTGCTGGCGCTGTTCGCGGGGGACTTTGAAAAGCTGGAGGATGAGGTGGATGGGATTAAGCTGGGGCTTTACACCACGCCGGGGAAGCGGGAGCAGGGGCGTTATGCGCTGGATGTTACCAAGGAGATTCTGCGGGACTATGGGGAATACTTCGGGGTGAAGTATCCGCTGCCCAAGCTGGATCAGCTCGCGCTGCCGAATACGGGCGCGGGGGGGATGGAGAACTGGGGGGCGATCGTGTATCGCGAGGATCTGCTGCTCTTTGACCCGGCGACCAGCAGCCAGGCGCAGCGGGAGAGGATCTATAGCATCGTGGCGCATGAGATAGCGCACCAGTGGTTCGGCGACTTGGTGACGATGGCGTGGTGGGACAACCTGTGGCTCAATGAGGGCTTTGCGAGCTGGATGGCGACTAAGCAGATGGCGCGGCGGCATCCGGAGTGGAAGCCCTGGCTGCGCGCCGCCGCGGGCCGGGAGGGCGCCATGCGACGGGATGCGCGGGCGACGACCCATCCCATCCAGCTGCCCGTGGAGTCGGAGGCGCAGGCGGGTGATGCCTTTGACGAGATTACCTATCAGAAAGGCCAGGCAGTGCTGCGGATGCTGGAGGCTTGGCTGGGCGAGGAGCCGTTCCGCGCGGGGCTGCGGAGCTATATGAAAGCGCATGCGCTTTCCAACACCACTACCGCCGACCTATGGGCCGCACTAGCACAGGAAAGTAACAAGGAGGTGCAGGCTTTCGCGCAGGGCTGGACGGAGCTGCCGGGTTTCCCGGTGGTGCTGGTAGCTAGCGTGACGGCGAAGGATGAGGTGCGGCCGGTGTGGTGGCAGGAAAGGTTCACGGTGCAGCAGACGGATGCGCCGGCGCTGAAGTGGATGGTGCCGCTGGCGACAGCACCGGCGGGTGATCCGCAGCAGACGAAGCTGGAGTTACTCGTACCGGGCCATTTCACCTATGCCAGCGCGGAGGAGGAGGCGGTGACGATCGCGAATGTGGGCGGGGTGGGCTATTACCGCGTGCAGTATGCGCCGGGGGTGTTCAAACGGCTGCTCAAGACGATCGGCCACATGGCGGAGGTGGACCGGCTGACGCTGCTGAATGACACCTGGGCGATGGCGCACGCTGGGCGCAGGCCGGCCACGGACTACCTGCAGCTCGCGGACGCGCTGCTGGATACGGCGTCGCCTACGGAGCTGGAGCAAATCCTCGGCGTGCTCTGGCAGATCGACACGATGGAGCGCGGGCGCGCGCAGCGGACGGCCTTTCGGGCGTGGGCGGGCGGCTTCCTCCGCCCGCAGCTCGCGAAGCTCGGCTGGGCGGCGTCGAAAAATGAAAGCCCGCTCGTGACGCAGCTCCGGCCGCGGGTGCTTGCCATCGCCGGGGCGTTCGGCGACCCGGAGACGCTGCGCGTGGCGCTGGCGCGGTTCGCGCAATGGCTGGCGGAGCCGTCGTCACTCGACACCAATCTGCGCGGCACCGTGCTCGCGATGGTCGCCCGCGAGGCTGATGACGCGACCTGGGCGAAGCTGCACGCGCTGGGCGCGAAAGCAGTGAGCGCTGAGCAGCAGCGGGAGCTGTACGCGGCACTCGCCACCGTGCGCGATCCGGCGCTGGCGGCGCAGGCGCTCGCGCTCGCGCTGACGCCGGAGCTGCCGCCGCGCGAGGCCGCCCGGCTCGTCGGCCGCGTGGCCGATGCGGGCGAACACCCGGAGGCGGCGTGGGCTTTCGCCCAGCAAAATCTCGCCGCCCTTTACGCGAAACTCACCGCTCACCAGACAAACGAATATGTGGCCGAACTTTTCACCACGCTGCCGCCGAGCGAGGAGCGCGCCGCGGAACTGGAGGCGTGGGCGGCGCAAAATCTGCCGCCCGGCGCGGCGGTGAGTGTGGCGAAAGCGGCGGACGAAATCCGCTTTCAGACGGAATTCCGCGCGCGCGCGCTGCCGGACATCGAGGCGTGGTGCGCGGCGAAGCCCGCGGCGCGGAAGTAGGGCGAGGGACCGGCTGCGGAGCAGCGGTTGGGATCGGCACCCCGTGCGGTCCGGGCACGGGAAGACGCGCACTCCGCCACGCTGCGCTCGCCCGCAGACGGCACGGACGGTCGTTCCTGCCCGGCTCCGCCGATGGCTTTCGACACATCCGCTTGCGTGATTGCCAAGCGCGCGGTGGCGGCGGCATGGTGCGCGTCCGCTTTATGAAAAAACTGCTCGCGCTGGCCTCCGCCCTCACCCTCGTCTTTGCCGCGCCGGCCGGGCGCGCGGAGACGGACACGCCGCTGACCGAGGACTCAAAGCCGCACGACGGGGTGCCGAAGGGGGAGCTGATCAGGTTTCAGCTCGAGGGCTCGAAGATTTTCCCCGGCACGGTGCGCGAGGTGACGGTGTATGTGCCGAAGCAGTACGACCCGGCGAAACCGGCGTGCGTATATGTGAATCAGGACGGGGTGCAATGGAATGCGCCGGTGGTTTTCGACAACCTGATCGCGAAGGGCGAACTGCCGGTGATGGTTGGGGTTTTTGTGATGCATGGCAAGGTGCCGCCGCCCAATGACAGTGCGCTGCCACGCTTTAACCGTTCGCTGGAGTACGACGGGCTGGGGCCGGATTACGCGCGCTTTGTCCTCGAAGAACTGCTGCCCGCGGTGGAGCAAAAGACGACGGGCGACGGGCGCAAGATCGTGCTCAGCACGAGCGGCAATGACCGGGGGATCGGAGGCTCATCGAGCGGCGCGATCTGCGCGCTGAATGTGGCGTGGGAGCGGCCGGAGGCGTTCACGCGCGTGTTCTCGTCGGTCGGCACATTCGTGAGCCTGCGGGGCGCGGACCGGCTGGCCGGCTTGATCCGCAAGTATGAGCCGCGGGCGCTGCGGGTCTTTCAGTGCGACGGCTCGAATGACCTGAACATCTACGGCGGCGACTGGTGGGAGGCCAATCAGATGATGGATCGCGCGCTCACGTTCGCCGGCTACGAGCACCAAAGCGTGTGGGGCGACGGCGGGCACAATGGCCGGCAGGGTACGATGCTTTTTCCCGAGGCGATGCGCTCTTTGTGGAAAGGCTGGCCCGAGCCGGTGAAGGTGGGGAAGAGCAAGAACGGGATGCTCAACGACGTGCTCATCGCGGGCGAGGAATGGCAGCTCGTGTGGGAAGGCGGGAAGTTCACCGAGGGGCCGTGCGCCAATGCGCAGGGCGAGGTGTTCTTCAACGATATCCCGAATGCGAAGACCTATAAGATCGCGCTGGATGGGAAGGTGACGGAGTTCATCGCGGACTCGAAGAAGGCGAACGGGCAGGCGGTCGCGCCGGACGGGCGCATCTACACGGTCGTGGATTCCGAGGCGAAGATCGTGGCCTACGATGCGGCGGGGAAGGGCACGACCATCGCCGACGGTGTGCGCGGCAATGACCTCGTGGTTTTGAAAAACGGGAGCACCTACGTGACCGAGCCCGCGCCGCAGGGCGGGAAGTCGAGCAACGTGGTGCTCATCCGCGCGAACGGCGAAAAGGAGGTCGTGGATACCGGGCTGAAATTCGCCAACGGCGTGACCGCCAGCCCCGATCAGACACTGCTCTACGTGGACGATGCGCGCAGCCACTGGGTCTATAGCTACCAGATCCAGGCCGACGGGAAACTGGCTTACAAACAGCGTTACTTCTGGCTCCACGAGCCGGACACCGCCGACGACTCCGGCGCGGACGGCATGCGCGTGGATCGCGATGGTCGGCTCTACGTGGCCACCCGCCTCGGCCTGCAAGTCTGCGACCAGGCGGGCCGCGTGAATGTCATCATCCCCACGCCGAACGGTCGCGTCTCGAACCTCGCGTTCGGCGGCCCCGAGTTCGACACGATCTACGCGACGTGCGGCGACAAGGTCTATAAGCGCAAGGTGAAGGCCAAGGGTGCGAACGCTTTCGCCGACCCGCTCAAACCAAAAGCACCGGGACTGTAATCCGCGCGGCCTCCGCCGCGCGTAACTAATAAGGTGCGCGCGGCGTCTGCGAGCGCGACAATCCCGTTCTCCAAAAAACCATGCGACTTCCCTGGCTCAAACTTCTCGGCGCCCTCGCCGTTATCTGGCTCATCGCGGGCACCGTGATCTACTTTGCGCGCAGCGCGAAGGTCACGCCCGAGTCGCTCGTGGCCTACGCGGACACGCATCCCATCGCGGGGAAATCGGCGGCGGACCGTGGGAAGATCATCGGGAAGCTGGCCGGGCAGATGAACCAGCTCGCCTATGAAGACCGGCGCGGCGTGCGCATGAGCAAAGGTCTGGACGGCTTTTTCAAGGCGCTCACGCCGGAGGAGCAGATGCGCTTTCTCGACCTCACGCTGCCCACCGGCTTTAAGCAGATGATGGAGGCGCTGAACAAGATGACGCCGGAGAAGCGGCAGAAGTTTGTGGGCAAGGCGCTCGAGGACATGCAGAAGCGCGAAGGCGAGCGCCCGCCCGACGCGCAGCTCGACGCGAACGCGAAACGGATCATCGACCAAGGCTTCAAGTCCTTTTACAGCGAGGCCAGCGCGGACGTGAAAATGGATGTCGCGCCGCTGATCGAGCAGTTGCAGAAAAACCTCCAGGGCGTGCGATGAAACTCCGGAGCCGCCGCGCCTTCACGCTCATCGAGCTGCTGGTCGTCATTGCCATCATCGCGGTGCTCGCGGCCCTCGCCTTTCCCGCCTACCAGCGCGTGACCGAGAGCGGACGGGCGACGGCTTGCACCTCGAATCTGCGGCAGCTCGGCGTGGCCCTGACGCTGTATCTCGGCGAGAACAACAACACCATGCCCATGCTCAAAACCGCGCGCCCCAGCCTCGCCGACGACGTGCGGGTGATCGACACCACGCTCGACAAATACGCCGGAGACAAGCGCGTCTTCGCCTGCCCGGCGGACAAGCCGGGCTTCGCGGCAAAGACGGGCACGAGCTACCTCTGGAACAGCACGCTCAACGGCCAGGCCCTCGCCGCGCTGAACTTTCTCGGCCTCGTCGAAGACCACAGCCACATCCCGATCATGTCGGACAAGGAAGGCTTTCACCCCTACCTCGCCGACAAAGTGAACATCCTCTACGCCGACGGCCACGCGACCAAAGACGTGAAATTTTTCACCGAGAAGCCCTAATGGCCCGGCGGGTTTTGCGCCGTAGCGCGCTCGGCTTTCACCGCGGCGAGCAGGACCTTGTAGCGGTCGAGCTGGCGCTGAAAGGCGGTCGTTGCCGCAGTGTCGCCGGGGCGAACCGTGGGCCGGCGCACCTCGAGCTTTTGCTGGATGGCCCGCACGGCCTCCTCCCGCGCAGCCAGCGGCAGCGGCTTGCCAAACGGGATCATCGTGTCGTCAAGCAGGCGGTCGATTTCGTCGGGCGCATCCTTGCCGAAAAGGCGCTCAGTGAAATGCTGGCGCTCGGCTTGGGTGGCGCCCTTGGTTGCTTCCGCGGCTTGGATGCGATTCGAAAAATCGAGGGTTTTGCCGAGCACCGTCCGCCCGCCGTAGTCGAGCGCCATCGTGATGGCCACGAAGAGCAGCGCGTGCAAAATGCCGATGCCGTACACTTTCATCGGCATCCACAGCAGCCACGCCACGTAAAGCGCCATACTGCCGGCCAGCAGCGCGATGAAAATCAGCGGGCCACCCATCGCCCCGAAGACCAGCGCCAGACACACGCCAGCGAAAAGCAGCAGCCCCGTGAGCAAATAAAGCAGCCACAGTTTCAACGCATTTCCGGCGGACGCGCGCTCGTCGCCGATGATGAGCTTCGCCGTGACCCAATAGGCGCAAATGGCCACGACCTGCGCGCAGGCGAAGACCATGAGCACGCCGTAAAAAAGGCTGCGGACTTCATCGCGATTGCCGAACTCATACAGCCGGCTGATGACCGTCGAATAATCGGCATGCGGCAGTGGGAGTGCGCCCAGCCCGCCGGGCGAAAGGAGTTGCATGGGCCGCGATGCTACACGGAAGCTCTAAGCGCTCAACCCTGCGCATGACTGACCACGCGATGATCCAACTGCAGAATTTGCAAAAAGCGTGGGGCGGAAAAACGGCGCTGTACGGGCTGTCGTTCGAGGTGCGCAAAGGCGAGGTCTTCGGCCTGCTGGGGCACAATGGCGCGGGCAAAAGCACCACGCTCGGCATCCTGCTCGGGCAGGTTTTCCCCGACCAAGGCGAGGCGCTCATCGACGGCGTCTCGGTGCAGCGTGAGCGGGCGCGGGCGCTGGGCAAGACGGGCGCGATTTTTGAAGCGCCGCGCTTTTACGACTACCTGAGCGGGTGGCGGAATCTGGAGATTTTCACCAGCTACTCGGCGCGCGTGCCGCGAGCGCAGATCGAGGAGGCCGTCGAGATTGTGGGACTGACCGGGCGCATCCACGACAAGGTGGGCGTTTACTCGCAGGGCATGCGGCAGCGGCTCGGGCTCGCGCAGGCGCTGCTGCCAGCGAATGAAGTCATCCTGCTCGACGAGCCGACGAACGGGCTCGATCCCGAGGGCATCCATGAGATGCGCCTGCTGATCAAAAAGCTGAACCGCGAGCGCGGGCTGACCGTGGTCTTTTGCTCCCACCTGCTGGTGGAGGTGGAGCAGCTTTGCGATCACGTCGTGATCCTGAATCAGGGGCGCAAAATCTTCGACGGCCGCTGGGCGGACCTCGACACGGATAAGCGGCAGGTGCGGCTGGACGTCGATGACTGGCCGCGCGCGGCGGCGCTGCTTGGTGAAAGCGCGGGCGTGAGCATCGTGGAGCCCGGCATCATTGCGCTCGATGAGCACTGCGCGACCGCCGACCTCGTGGCGCGGCTAGTGGGCGGCGGCGTGCGGGTAAGCGCCGTCGAGCCGCAGCGGCGGAATCTGGAGCAAATCTATCTCGCCCTGACCCACCCCGGCGCAGCGGCCGACGCCCAAGCATGAGCCTCTTCCTCTTCCAACTCCGCGGCGAACTCTGGAAACTTTTTGCCCGCAAGCGCACCTACATTGGCTTCGGCGCATTCTTCGGGCTCGAGCTGGCCATCCTGCTGCTCTTCCAGCTCCCCAAGGTGCAGCGCTCGTGGCGCGGACTGATCGAACAGGCGGGTTACGAATTCGAGGGATACTTTTCGGGGGTTACCCTCGCCTTTCAGGTGCTGTTCTGGACGGTCTTTCTTCTCGGCGGACTGTATATCGCGCTGGTCGGCGGCGACATCGTCTCAAAGGAGGTCGAAGACGGCACCATGCGCATGACGCTGTGCCGGCCCGTGTCGCGGCTGCGCGTGCTGATGGTGAAATATATCGCCTGCCTCATCTACACCTTCGCGCTCATCGGGTTCATCGGCGTCAGCGCGCTCGCCATCGGGCTCGTGCGGCAGGGAACCGGCGGCTTCTTCGCCTTTCAGCCGCTGCAAAAGCTCTTCGTTCTATATGATTTTCAAGACGGGATCGTGCGCTACCTCGGCTCCCTGCCTGTGCTTGGTTTCACCCTAGTGAGCGTGGCCTCGCTCGCCTTCATGCTCTCCTGCTGCAATATGAAACCGGCCGCGGCCACCATCTGCACGCTGACCTATTTCATGACGGACAACATCTTCCGCAACATTCCCTATTTCGACTCGCTGAAGCCCTGGTTCATTACCAGCCACATTGAGACTTGGTACAATGTCTATCGGTCACCCATCCCGTGGCTGAAGCTGGCCGAAGACCTGGCTTACCTCGTGGGCATCGACGCCACCTTCCTCCTCATCGGCGTGGCGGTCTTCTCGTCCCGCGATTTCAAATCGTAAGACGGCCGCACCAGGTAAGCGGGGTGGTGCGCGGGTGTTGATTTTCCGGACTTCCTGAAGACGCTGAGTCAGCGCTTCAGCAACTGGACGCCGTCGGCGACGACGTGGCCGTTGGTGTCGTGGTTGGTGAGGATGATGGCGGTGCCTTTGCCGCGCGGGAGCTTGAAGGTGCCGAGATTGGCTTGGCCGGTTTTGTCCTGCTCGTTGACCTTAATGGTCTTGGCGGGTGCGGCGGCGATTTCGATGGTGAGGGGGACGTTGGTGGCGCGGTTGGGGTTGGGGGGAAAGTGGAGGATGATTTCGTATTCGCCGGGCTCGGCGAGGTCGGGCGTCCAGCGCATTGAACATTCGCCGTTGTGCGTGTTCCCATCGTGGACGTAGCCGGTGCCGATGCGGCGTGACTCCGTAATCGAACCGGGGAGCCATTCGCCTTTGTGCTCGGCGTCGGCGTCGTCGAGGACGAGACCGTCGAGCTTCGGCGCGGGCTCGGCTTTCGGCTCCGCCGCGACGGTGGCCCAGGCGAGCACCTGGCCGTCTTTGAGGAGCTGGGCGCGGAGTTTCGCGTAATCGACTTTCTGCGCGGGCACGCGGTCGTCGATAGCCAGGCTGGCGGCGGTGGCGGCGCTTTGGCCGAGGATCATGAAGACGGGCTCCATGCGGATGCTGCCGTAGGCGATGTGGGTGGCGGAAAGGCAGACGGGCACCCAGAGGTTTTCGCACTCGGCGGCGGGCGGGATGATGGCGCGGTAGGAGACGGGATACGGTTTCACGCCGACTTGCACATCACCTTCGTTGCGCGCCGCGCCGTCCTGCACGAGGCGGCGGCAGTTGTGGGAATCCATGTTGTAGGCGCCGAGGCCCACGGCGTCGTCCACGGTTTCGAGGTGGCGGCAGTTTTTCTCAGTCATCACGTAGGCGCCCAGCATGCGGCGGGCTTCGCGCACGTACATGGCGTGGGGCCAGCCGCCGGTGTCGGCGAACTCGTCTTTGCACAGGCCCCATTTTTGCATGTCGGTGCGGATGATTTCCGGCACGCGCGGGTCGGTGGCGAGGAAGGTGAGGAAGCCGCGGATGTAGTCCTCGTGGGCCTGCCAGAGCTGCGCGCGGGTGGCGTAGTCGGCGTCGGGGTAGGCGTAGTTTTCGCCGATGAAGTCGGTGGAGATCGCGCCGTTGTTGTTAATGTCGGTCTTGTCCGGCGTGACCATGTCGATCTTGAGGAAAGTTTTGAGCGTGGGATTTTTGTCGGCGGCGGTGAGCGCTGCGCAGTAGCGGCCGAGGAGTTCGTAGCGCTTCGGGTCGTAGTCCTTTGGCGCGAGAATCGGCAGCCGGTTGGCGGGATTGTTCGTGAGGCAGAGGCGAAAATTATAAGCCTGCACGCAGCGGTCGCCTGCGCCGGGCTCGCCGAGCGGCTCGGCCATGACGAGGGGGAGCAGACCGCTCGCGGGGTCGCCGGGCTTTATGTAGGGATCGACGCGCACGCCGAACTGATGCGACGGCGTGGCGCCGCGCACGCCATTGAGCGTTTCGCCGAAGCGCGCGTTGGCCTCGCGCCCGACCATGTACTGCACGCCCGCTTTCGCCATGAGATCGCCCTCGTATGAGCAATCGATGAAGGTCTGCGCGCGAAAGACATTCCCATTTTCCATAGTGACTTCGGTAATCCGAGCGCCGTCCTTTTTCACGCTCGCGAGCCGCTGGCCGAAGTACACTGGCACCTTGGCCGCCGACAGCCGCGCGCGCAGCGTCTCCTCCGCAATGTGCGGCTCAAACCACCACGCCTCGTCGCGCCCGTAGTGTTTGCCGAGCGTCTTGTAAAAGTCGTGGGCGAAGCCGCCGATGGCCGCCTTGTTGCCGATGTCCGTCCAGCCGAGCCCGCCGGACGTGAGCCCGCCGACGTGCCGGCCAAACTCGGTGACAACGGCCTTTTTGCCCAGCCGCTCCGCCGTGCAGGCCGCGCTCACGCCGCCGGCCGTCGCGCCAAAAACGAGCACGTCAGTTTCGATGACCTCCGCGTGCGCGGCAGCCACGAGGAGGAGCGTGAGGAGGAAAAGCCGGCAATTTTTCATGGCAGCAGCGTGGTCGCGGCGCGGATGAGGTCAAGCACGCCGCGCAAGTGGGCGAAGGTGGCTCATGGACGGCTGGAATGCAGAAGCCCCCATGCGAGCTGAGTGGTCGCGTGATCGCGCGTATTGACAAATCCTGCCGCTGCTATGGACTGGTCGCGCGTGCCCCCGGACACCCACCCGAACGCTCATGACCCGCGCGATTTTCACCTGGCTCGCCGCTCTGCTGCTGCTCCTCGCCGTGCCCCGGCGCGGCGTGGCGGAGGAGATCAAGCCGCCTTTCAACCTGCGCTGGGGTGAAACTGCCGAGCGCATGCAGCGGCTGCTCGGCGGGGCCAAGGCGAAGATCGTGACGCGCCGGAATGTGGAGGGCCGCGAGGCCTGGGACGTGGAGGGGCTGGTGCAGGCGGGGCTGAAACGCACGGTGTTTTACTTCGTGGGCGGGGAGCTGGTGGAGGTCGAGCTGCAGTACCAAAAGGACGACTGGGACGAGTCGAAGTACGACGGCTTCATGGGCGACGTGCGGCGCCGACTGGAGCAGCGCTACGGGCAGGGCCAGCTCATCTCGCGGAAAAAGGAGCCCGACGGCGAGGTCATGCAGACGCTGGTGGGCTGGAAGTGGAATCAAAACAACACGGCCATCGAGCTGATCTATTTCGCCGCGCAGAGCCCGTCGCAGGTCTTCCGCACGCTGAGCGTGCATTACAAGACGTACTGACGCGCGGCGGACCGCGGGGTCACGCCCAGCGCTCGGTGATGGCGCGGAGTTTTTCGGCGAGGTGCTCCACCTTTTTCAAGTCCCGCCGGCGGCCTTTCGCCGGCTTTACCTCAAGCGCGCGCAGGAGGGTGAGCATGACGCGCAGATCGGTGGCGCGGCGGGCGGAGAGCTTCTTTTTCACGGCGTCCTCCGCGCAGACGAGCGTGTGCAGGTGGGTAATTTCGCCCTCAACCGCCGCGCCGTAGGCGGCCACGAGGTCACGGAAAGTTTTGCGCAGAAAGGCCAGTTCCTCGGCCACGGTGGGGAGCGGCAGGGCGGGGACGGGCTTGGGCTTGAGTGCGGTTTTCACGATGGTGCGGTCGCCGGAAATTTCCCGGAGCGCGCCCGCCGCGGTCAAGCGGGGCATTGTGACGTTCGCATGACGCCGCGCCTACGGATGGGTGACTTTCAACCGGTAAAAGCGCTTCGGGCTCACGAGGACGCTGACCGGCACGTCCGTGAGCGTCACGACGCCGCTGTTTTCCACCACGGTCACCGTGCCCACCGGCACCCAGGCGGCGGCGCCGACCCGGGAGGCGATGGTCGTCCACGCGCCCACGGCCAGCGCCGGGTCGGCGTTGGACTGGATGAGCAGGGTCACATCGGTCGCGCCGACATTGCGGGTGAAGGTGAAGGTGGGGGCGTTGCCGCTGCGGCCGGTGACGGGCAGCAGCGTCGTGGAGGAAACAAGCGGGCTGGAGGTGTTGAGCACGTATTCGCCGAGGTTGGCGAGGCCGTCGGCGTCGGCGTCGAAGGTGTCGGCGGCGGTGCCGGCATTCGTCGCGGCGGGGCCGAAGTAAAGCTGCCGCCAGACTTCGAGCGGCGGCAGGGTGGTGGTGAAGGTGAGGGCGCTGCCGGTGATGGCAAAGGTGCCGGTCACGCCGGAGGCGAGATTGGTGGCGGTGAAGTCGGACGCGCTGAAGGTCGTGGAGCCAAAGGTGGCGAGCGTGTAGGTCTGCCCGCCCACGCCGGTGCCGCCGAAGTCGAAGGCCACCGTGCCGCTGGTGAAGCCCTTGGTAAACGCGCCGCCGCCGAGCGCGAGCTTGTCGCTGGCCGCCGCCGCGCCGAGTTCGAAACTGGCCACGCCGCCGGTGCGCCAGGTCAGGCCGGAGGCGTTGAGCGTGCCGATGCCGCCATTCCCCGGCGCGAGCCGCCCGCCGCTTTCCAGCAGCACGAGCCGCGCGGTGCCGGTGCCGGCGAGGGTCGCGCCGTTTTGCACGTCCGCCAGGATGCTGGCGGAAAGGCTGCCCGTCAGCTTGAGCGTGCCGCCGGCGAGGAGCACACTGCCCTGCATGGTGTTGACGCCGGAGAGTTCGAGCAGGCCGTTGCCAGTCTTGAGCAGGTCGGTTTGCAGGTTGCCGGAGATCACGCCGCTGATCACGGCGAAGTCCGCCGCCGAGCCGGGGTTGTCAATCACGCGGATTTCGCGCGCGTTGTAGTTGAGCGCGGGAGCTTGGGCGGGCGGCGTCACTACGGGGGGCGTCTGGGTGAGGTTGATGTTGTCGAAGAAGGTGACGGGGGCGGTCGCATGGCGGGAGCCGAGGAGGAGGGCGAAGCCGCTGTCGAGGAAGCCGAGCCCCTCCCACACGAAGGTGTCGCGAACGCCCGCGCTGTTCAGATCGACCGTGACCGCGGCGCCAACCGCGGCAAAGCCGCCGCTGCCACGCTCTTCGGCGATGGAGGCCAGGCTGCCGTTGATGCCGGCCCAGGTGAGACTGCCCAGACCGACCGTGCGGGTGAAAGTGCCCCCACCGGTGATCTCGAGGATGCCGCCGCGGAGGCGCAGTTCGCCGGCCGGCAGGCTGCTGCCCGGGGTCGCGCGCACGCTGCCGGCATTGAGGTACAGCGGCGCGACGACGCCGACATTGGCGGCGTTTGTGAGGATGAGCGTGCCGTCACCCGCTTTGACGACCGGCGAGTTCACCGTGGGTGCGAGCGAAGCGCCGACGGTGAGCGCGGCCTGCTGGACATGGAAATAGCGCGGGGCTAAGCCGCCGCCGACATTGGCGAGCCCGGCTCCGGCCGAGGCGATGGAAAAGTCTGTGCTGCCCGCGAGCAGGATGGCCGGCGTGGTCAGATTGCCGCCCGCCGGCAGATTGAGCGACTGGCCGGCGCTGGCCGGCGCGAGCTTGAGGGAATTCACGCTGTAGCCGCCGGCATTCGTGAGCGTGGTCGTGGCCGTGAGCTGGATATTGCTGGTGGTAACCCCATTGCCGCTCACCGACGGCGTGGCGTCGATCGTCACCGGGGCCACACCGCCGCCGCCATAGGACGCAAAGTCAGTTCCATTCACCGTGGCCCAGCCAACCGTATCCACGCCCCCCGCGCCGGTGTTGCCGAGCAGCCCGTTGTAAACCGGGATGGTGAAGCTGATCCCAACCGTCGTGGTGAAGGTGACGGCCGCGCTATTACCGCCGCCGCCGAGCGGAAGCACCGTACCGGCCCCGTTGCGGGCGGCAAAGTTGACGGTGTTGCAGGGATTGGATCCCTGTTCACGCAGGTACGATTGAAAGTTGAGCACCGTCGCCGCGCCGCCGGCATTGTGCGTCACGCTCAAGCTCAGCGCGCCAGAGCGCGCCTTGCTGGCCGAGCCGAGCTGCAGCCGCGAGACGTTTTCGGTGGTTCCCGCCGCATTGCCGATGAGCGCAAAGGTGCCGCCGCCGATCACATCCAAGCCGGTGCTGCCAGAGTCGCCGTCGCGCACGCGGCCCTGGGTCGGAGGGATGATATTATTCGCCGAATGGTCGAGCGCAAAAGTGCCGCCACTGAGCGTGACCGCGCCGCCGAGCTGCGCCCCGAGCGAAGCGTTTCCGGCCAGCCGCAGCGTCGCGCTTCCGCCCACCACCACGTCCTTTTCGATCTGCAGCGTTCCGCTCAGCGCCTGCACCGCCGTGCCGCGCACAATGACCACGCCCGTCGCGTGATCCGCGCTCTGCGTGCCGACCCGCGTATTGTTCATGGTGCCCGCGAAGTCCCCGTCCGTGAACGCATAGATGCCGATGTCCAAGCTGTCCTGGCTGCCGAGCGTGAGCTGCCCGCGCGCCTGCACCAAACCGCCCGCGCCGCTCAGCGTCCCCATGCGCGCGGAGGATTCGGGGTCGGTCGTCTTCGAGGCAAAAAGCAGCGTCCCGGCGGTCATCGTCACCGGGTTCGAGCGCAGCGCGGTCGGCGCGGCCTGCGCGTTGTTGTTAAAGCGGAACGTCCCCGCGTTGATCGTGAGCCGGCCAAACCAGGTATTGGCCGAAGGCCCGATGGCCGGCCCGACGAACGGCGTGCCGAAGCGAAACGTGCCCGGCCCGTTCTTGGTGATGTCGGTCGTCCCGGACACCGCGTAGTTCAGCGTCACCGTGCCCGTCCCGGCGCCGCCAAACTCCGTAGCTGCCGCGAGGTCCAGCGGCGCATCCACCGTGAACCCAGCCCCGTTTTCCAGAATTTGCGGCGTCGTCCCAGTCAGTTGGAGCGCACTGCCGGCGATGAAATTGTCATTCCCCGATGCGCCAGCGTCCGTCGTCTGGAGGGTGAGCCGGTTGAACTGAAAAGGCGCGGCCGCCACATTGTTCGTTGCCGTATAAGGCACCGCCACACTGCCGCCGAAGACCAGCACATCCGTCACATTCGTCCCGCTCGGTGCGCTGCCGCCCCAGTTGCCGCCGACGTTCCAGTTCCCCGTGGTGTTATTCCAGGTGAAAGTGGCCGCGCTGGCCGCGGCGATGGGCAGGCCCAGCAGGAGGGCGAGCGCGGCGCGCAAAGCCGGGGTCAGGGGAAGGCGCAAGGACGGGGCGGAGGGGAACAGTTTCATAGAAAAAAGCAAGCCGCGAAAAGTCCCACGAATGTCACATAAATCTAGTGGCAAAAATATCCTATCGCTCCGTTCAGCCGCGCAAACTGCTCTAGGCCGACCCCGCCCTACGTAGGCGCGGGGGCAAACTCCAGCGTGCAGCGGGGCGCGGTCACGGCTTGCTGGACAATTGCGAACGCCGCGAGAAAGGATTTCTGGGCAATCGAAGCTGCCAGCAGGCGGGCGTGGGCGGAGCGGCCGATTCCCCGAAATGGTTACGGCCGGTGCCCCACCCAAGAGGCACCGGCCGCCCCAACCAAGGAGAGCTTTTAATGAACGCTATTTTTGCGGATTCAGCACCACATAAATCCGCTTTCCGCGCCGCTCCAGATTCAGCAGCACGCCCTTTCGGCCTTTGGCCTCGAAGCCCGCGCTGATCGCCGCCGCACACGCCGCGGCATCGGCCACGGGCTTCGTGTCCACTTCGGTGATCAGATCGTCGGCGAGGATTTCCACTTTCGAGGCCGGACTGTCCGCCACAACTTCCACGATGCGGGCGCCCTCGCCCTTGGCGTCGTGCAGTTTCAAACCGTAGCTCTCCAGCTTCGGCTCACCCGCTTTGCGCGGCGCGGGGTTCGCCACCTTCGTGAGCTCCGCAGGCAGTTCGCCGGTGATCACGGCAATCTTCAGCAGCCCGCCGCCGCGCCAGACGGTGAGTTGCACCGGCTGGCCGATCTTTTTGCGCAAAATCTCGCGCTGCATCTCGCGGTTGGTCGCCACTTTCACGCCGTCCACTTCGGTGATGACATCCGCCGCGTGCAGTTCGCTTTTCGACGCCGGCGCATTCGCCTCGATGGTCTGCACGACCACGCCTTTCTCCACGCCGCTGATGTGCTCGCGCAGCCGGGTGTCTGCGCCCAGCGTCATCATGCGGATGCCGAGCCAGGGGCGCTGCACTTTGCCGCTGGCGATGAGCTGCGCGCCTACGTCGCGCAGCATGGCGGAGGGGATGGCAAAGGCGAGGCCGCGCCCGATGCCGTTGATGAGCGTGTTCATGCCCACGACGCGGCCCTCGACATCGAAAAGCGGTCCGCCGCTGTTGCCGGGATTGATGAAGGCGTCGGTCTGGATGTAGTCCTCGTAGAGGATCGTGGCGGTGGTCGGGCCGAGCAGGTTCGTGCGCCCTTTCCCGCTCACCCAGCCCACGGTGAAGCTGTAGTCCTGATTGAACGGCGTGCCGATGGCGCACACGAGCTGGCCCACGCGCAGCGCGTCGCTGTCGCCCAGTTCGACAGCGGGCAGTTCCTTGGCGTCGATGCGCAGCACGGCGATGTCCGTCTTGTCGTCCGCGCCGATGAGCTTCGCCGGAAAAGTGCGCCCGTCTTTCAGCCGCACCGTGATTTTTTCCGCGTCGGCGATGACGTGGTTGTTGGTCACGATCACGCCATCCGCACGCAGGATGAAGCCTGAGCCCTCGCTCCGGCTCGGCGGCGCGGGCAGCTTCCAGATTTCCGCCTGCTCCTTTTCCCGGCGCGAGCCTTTCGACGCGTCCTTTCCCTCGTCGAAGAAAAACTCAAAGCCCCGCAGCGCCGGTCCCGGCTCGTCCTCCTCCGCGCGCTTCACGGCCTCGATCACCACCACACTCGGCGCGACCTTTTCAAAGACCTGCACAAAGCCCTCGTCGAGCGTCTTCAGCAGACTCAACGCCGCCGCGCCTTTCTCCCCCTCCGCCGCCCCGACCGCCGCACCCGCGAGTGCAGCTGCGGCAAAAACAGTGGCGAGGAAAAGGCGCATGGCGGGTGGGTATGGGTAAGGTGTTGCCCGCCGCGTTCAACAACATTTCGCGCCCGGCAGGTGGACGGCGGGGGCGGCATCCACTATCCACTCCGCCATGCGCCGCTATCTCGAAATCTACTGGCTGATGATCCGCAATTCGCTGATCCGCGAGATGAATTTCAAGGCGAACTTCCTGCTCTGGATGCTGGTCGAATTTCTGTGGTTCGCGGGGCAGATGATTTTCCTGGAGGTGCTCTACGGGCATGTGGACAGCATCGGCGGCTGGTCGAAGTGGGAGTGCGTGCTTCTGGTGGGCACGCATCAGATCATCGCGCAGATTTTCCAGGCGTTCTTTTATGTGAACCTCGCCGAGCTGCCCGACCTCATCCGCACCGGGCGGCTCGATCTCATGCTGCTGCTGCCGGTGGACGCGCAGTTCGCGGTGAGCACGCGGAAGTTCGGCATGGACAATATCGTCAACGCGCTGGTCGGCGTGGCCATCGTGGGACTGTCGCTGTTCAAACTCGGCGTGGTGCCAACGGCGCGGCAGTTCGCGCTTTTTGCCGTCTCCATTCCGTTCGGCGTGGCGGTGCATTACGCGATCCTTTTCGGGCTGGCGACCGCAGCCTTCTGGATCGTGCGCGCGCAGGGGCTCATCTACGGCTACTTCAATGTCTTCAACGTGGCGCGCTACCCGGACTCGATTTTCCGCGGCGTTTTCAAAGTCATCTTCAGCTACTTCATCCCCGTCATCATCGTGGCGAACGTCCCGTCGCGGGTGCTGGCGCGGGCGCTGGAATCGCCGTGGAGCGGGCTGGCGCAGCTCGCCGGGGCGGCGCTGTTCATCGTCGCCGCCACGCGCGGATTCTGGCTCTTCGCCCTGCGGCGGTATTCGTCGGCGAGCTCGTGAAAAAGGCCCGTTTTTGCCGCCCGCCGAGGGCGTGAAAAAAGGCGGCATTTGGCCTTGCGCGCCCTATCGATAGCTCGTAAGTAACGCGCCTCAATTTTCCCGTAACGCCAGAATCCGACTCTCTCCCCCCGCATTTTTATGGCCAAAGCCAAACCCGCGAAACCAGCCGCCAAATCGAAAAAGCCTGCGCCTGCGAAAGGAGCCAAGGCGGCCGAAGTCGCCAAGCCGGCCAAGCCTGTGAAAGGCTCCGGCAAACCCGCCGCGAAAGCGGTGAAAGTCGCGGTCAAACCTGCAAAATCCGGCATCATCTTGAAACTCAAACTCAAACCCAAAGTCGCCAAGTCGGCGAAACCGGCTCCGGCCAAACCCTCCGCCGCGCCCAAAAACAGCAACGGCGCGAATGCTCCGAAACCCGCCGCGCCCAAGCTCAAGGTCACGCTCACGCCTTTCCTCGAAAAGCAGAAAGACCGCCTGCTCCAGCTCCGCGACTCCCTGCTCGATGCCATGGCCGGCGTGGCCAAGGACAACCTCCGCGCCCGCGCCGAGGGCAGCGAGGCCAGCGCTTTTGGCATGCACCAGGCCGATGCCGGCAGCGATGCCTACGACCGCGACTTCGCGCTCAGCCTCCTCTCGCAGGAGCAGGACGCGCTTTACGAAATCGAGGAAGCCCTCAAGCGGATCGAAGGCGGCACCTACGGCGTCTGCGAAGTGAGCAACAAGCCCATCGCCCATGCCCGGCTTGAAGCCCTCCCCTTTGCCCGCCTGACCGTCGAGTGCCAGGCGCAGATTGAAAAGATGGGCAAGGTTTCCCGCGCCCGCGTCCCTGTCACCTCCCTCTTCGGCCTGACCGACGAAGAACCGGGAGAATCCGAAGAAGAAGAACCGGTCACAGAAACCAAGGAATAACACACTCACATGGCCCGCGATTTCATCATCCTCGAATGCACCGAAGCGAAAGCTGAGGGCAAGCCCGTCTCGCGCTACATCTCCACGCGCAACAAAAAGAGCCTCAACACGCCCAGCCGGCTCGAAAAGAAAAAGTACAACCCGAACCTGAAGCGCCACACGCTTCATCGTGAAACCAAGTAACTGACCTATGCAGCCCAAGACTCCGCAACGCCGCACGAACTTCCGCAAGGCCAACCGCTCGATGCCGCGCCGCCGCATCGACACCGCCCTCGAGGCCCTCGACTACAAGAACCCGGACATCCTCAAGAAGTTCGTCACCGAGAGCGGCAAAATCCTCGCCCGCCGCCTCACCGGCATGCCCGCGCACTTCCACCGCAAGATCACCCGCGAGATCAAGCGCGCCCGCGCGGCGCTGCTCATGCGCTGACCGCCGCTCCACAGTTTCTGTCTTTCAAAAAGGGACGCGTCATCCGACGCGTCCTTTTTTGCGGCCTGGCCCGGCGTCTTTGCCGAATGATGGCTACGCTGCGAGTTTCCCCTTGCCGTCACTGGCAAGGTCGCTTACCTCACCGCCGGATGTTGGGGAGCCAAGGGCGCTGCGCGCGCGCTTTTCCTCAGCAGTTCACTGACCGATGAGCAGAATCACCTCCCTCCTTCTCCTCCTCAGTGGCCCGCACCCGGCTCGGCGACGGCACCTTTCGTCACCCGCCAGGCGGCATGGACAGACGCTTCTCCCAGCGGCTCACCCCGACATCCCCCGGTGAAGTTTTCCGGCGGTCTCCTCCTCCCAGCGAGACGCGACGGAGTGTGCACCCCGCGTGCGCTTCCCGGGCACACCAACGCCTCGAAATAGAAATCCTAAAAATGAGATCCCAAGACTCCCGCGGTGGCTCCGGCCGCCGCTCGGGACGCGGCCCGCGCCGCTCCTCCCCGCGCCACAACGGCGACCGCAACGAACCGCGCCCGTCACAGCGTCCGCCCGCCAAAAAGACCCTCTGGCAGAAATTCGTCAGCTTTTTCAAGCCTGACGGCAAAACCGCCGGCACCGCGCAGCGGCCCGCATATCCGAGCTACAACGGCGGCAGCAGCCACGCCGACTCGCGCCCCTCGCGCAAACCCGAAACCGTCGAGGTCACCTCGCCGAAGCTCTACATCGGCAACCTCAGCTTCGACGCCACGGAGAACGACCTGCACGAACTCTTCAACGGCGTCGGCGACGTGAAAAGCGCGGAAGTCGTGACCCACAAGGACACCGACAAATCCAAGGGCTTTGGCTTCGTGCTGCTGGCCACCGTGGACGAGGCCAAGCGCGCTGTCATCGAGTTGCACGACAAGCCCTTCATGGGCCGCAAGCTCGTCGTCAGCGGCGCCAAGACCACCGACCGCGAGACCGACTACCGCGGCTGAAAGCGCACCCGCGCGAAACTTCGAGAGGCCCGCTGGCAACAGCGGGCCTCTTTTTTTGTGACAGGCGGCGGGTGGCGGGTCACAAGTGGACTCTGCGCTCCCGCACCCGTCCCGTGTCACCTGTCACCTCGCCCTTCTTCATCATCGCCGGCCCCACGGCGGTGGGAAAATCCCCCGTCGCCGTCGCCGTCGCCGAGCGCTGCGGCGGTGAAATTGTCGGCGCGGATGCGTTCCAGATTTACCGCGGGCTCGACCTCCTTACGGCGAAACCGTCCGCCGAAATGCGCGCCCGCGTGCCGCACCATCTCATCGGCGAAATCCCGCTCACCCAGAGCTTCGACGTCGCGCAGTATCTGCACGCCGCCCGCCAGTGCATCGGCGAAATCCACGCGCGCGGGCGCGTGCCCGTCGTCACCGGCGGCACCGGCCTTTACCTCCGCGCCCTCACCCACGGGCTCGCCGACCTGCCCGGCGCGGACGCGCAGCTCCGCGCGGATTTGGCAAGTCAGCCGCCCGCTGAATTGCAGCGCCGGCTCACGGAACTCGACCCCGCCGGAGCCCCGCACATCGACCTCAAAAATCCCCGCCGCGTCATCCGCGCCTTGGAAGTCTGCCTGCTCACCGGCCAGCCATTTTCCAGCTTCCGCGAGCAATGGGCCGTCACTCCACCCGGCATCCGCGGCATCGTCCTCACGCTTGATCGCGAAACGCTGATCACCCGCGTCGCCCAGCGCACCGCAGCGATGTTTGCCGACGGCGTCATCGAAGAAGTCCACGCGTGCGGCGACACCAGCCCGACCGCCGGCCAGACCCTCGGCCTCCGCGAAATCCGCGCGCACCTCGCCGGCGAAAGCAGCCGCGCCGCCTGCATCGCCGCGATCCAGCTCGCCACGCGCCGCTACGCGAAACGCCAGATGACTTGGTTCCGCCGCGAGACTTTTCTCGAAACGGTCGAGCTCGCCACCATCAGCGACCTCGGCCAGCTCGCCGAATCACTCGCGCAAAAAGCGGCGGGCTGAGACTACGCGAAGACCGGCTCCATCAGACCGAAGCCGCCGTCCTTGCGGCGGTGAAGGACGTTGATTTTTTCGGTCTTGGCGTTGAGGAAGACGACGAACTGGCGGTTCGACATTTCGATTTGCAGCACGGCCTCATCGACGAACATCGGCTTCACCGGATAGCGCTCGGTTTTGATGACCTCGGGCACATGGTTCTCGGTCTCGGCGAAAGCGTCGTCGAGGTGGAGGACTTGCTCGTCAAAGTGCTGCACTTCGTGGCGGCGCGGGCGGTGGTCGCGCAGGATGCGGGTCTTGTACTTCCGCATCTGGCGGGCGATTTTCGCGATCACGCCATCGATGGCCGCGTACATGTCGTCGCACTCGTGGCTGGCCTCGATGGTGATGTGGTTGTTGCAGTGCAGGATGATTTCCGCGAAATGCCGGTGCTTTTCCACATCGAGGATGACCTGGGCGTCGATGATGCGCGGGTAGTCGAGGTGCAAGCCCTCGATCTTCTTGATCGAGTAGTCCTTGATCGGCTCGGTGATGCTGACGTGGCGGCCGGTGACTTTGACGGGGACGTTGATGTTGGCGGTTTGCATGGTGTTACTTTCGGTTGGTTTTGCGGGTTACATTTGAAAGCCTTCGCCAAGATACACGCGGCGGGCGATGGGGTCGTTGAGCAGAAAGTCCTTCGTCCCCTGAGTGACCACGCGGCCCTCGTAGATGAGGTAGGCGCGGTCCACGATATTGAGGGTTTCGCGGACGTTGTGGTCGGTAATGAGGATGCCGAGCCCGGCGTCGCGCAGGTTCGAGACGATCTGCTGCACGTCGGCGACGGCGATGGGATCGACGCCGCTGAACGGCTCGTCGAGCATGAGCAGGCTGGGCTTCGTGACCAGCGAGCGGGCAATGGTGAGGCGGCGCTTCTCCCCGCCGGAAAGCGTTAGCGCGACCTGTTTCGCGACGTGCTCGATGCCGAATTGCGTGAGCAGTTCGTCGCAGCGCGCGCGGCGCGCCTTGCGGTTCAGCGGCTGCGTTTCGAGGATGGCCATGATGTTTTCCTCGACAGTCATTTTGCGAAAGATCGACTCCTCCAGCGGCAGGTAGCCCATGCCCATGCGCGCGCGCTTGTACATCGGAAATTTCGTGACCTCTTTGTTTTCAAAAAGCACCCGCCCGCCGTTCGGCTGCACCAGGCCCACGATCATGTAAAAGCTGGTCGTCTTGCCCGCGCCGTTCGGCCCGAGCAGACCCACGATTTCGCCGCGCCGGCAGTTGATGTCCACGCCGTTCACCACGGCGCGACCGCCGTAGATTTTGACGAGCTTCTCGGTGCGGACGATTTCCTCGCCGAGACGGGCGGGCGGAGAGTCAGTCGTGATCACGCGCGCTTACAGACTCGCGTCGGGCTTATCGACGATGATGGTTTTGTGCGGCCCTTTGGCATTCATGTGGCCGTCGCGGTTCAGCGTCATCACGGTGCCCGCCGCGGTGGCGATGACCCGGTTGATGCCCTGCTGGATCTCCGGCCGGCCCGTCAGCACGATGTCGCCGGTCACGGCGTCGTAGGTCGCGCGGTCGGCCTCGCCAACCGAACGCTGCGGCTTGCCATCCGCATCCGGCTTGTCCTGCGTGATGATCACGCGGTGGCCCGCGCTTGCCTCCGCCACGGCGCGTTGCAGGCCGCCGCCGCCTTTCTTTTTCGCTTCCGCCGGGGCCGGCGTCGCGGCTTTCGGCGTCTTTGGCCACGCGCCTTCCGGCAAAGGCCGCGCTTTCTCGGCTGTCCTGAGATGGGCGGTCAGCTTGTCGCACTGCACGTTGAACTCCGGGTCCTTCACCACGACCTCGCCGACGAAAACCGCCTCGTTCGCCTTTTGATCGAACGTCGCCTCGAGCGCGTCGATTTCCGTTGGGCCTTTGTCCTTTTTGCCGGCCGGCTTGGCCGGCGCGTCGTCCGCAGGCAGCGGCTCCGCGACGACCGCCCGGACGGGCAGCGCCTTGAAGGCCGGCGCCGGGCCGCTCACAGCGTCGATCTGTTTGTGCAGGTCGTCTTCCGCACGCAGCGTTTCGGCGGGTTTTTGGGCAAAGGCCGGCGCGACAACAACTGCGGCGGCAACGAGCAGGAGGAGTAGATTTTTCATCAAGGGGCTTGGGGCTCGGGCTTTTCGGACACTTCGTTGTCCAGATTGTAAATCAGCATCTTCACCCCGCCACCGAGAGTTCCCTTTTTCGTCTTCATGTTGAACTCCAAAGTCTCGCCGGTGATCGAAAAATCTTCGCGCTTAATCTCCACATGCTTCTTCGCGGTGATGACGCTCGTGTTCACGTTCAGCTCCGACTTCGGCAGGTCGATGCTCATCTCGTGGTCCCCGTTTTCGTCGAACGTCTCCACGTCCGTCTCGGTCATCCCGATGTGCTCGTCGTCGATGCGCGAGGCCACGCCAATGGTGAAGATCATCTGCTTTTTCCCCTCCCCGTCGAAGTAGGGAATCTTCAGCCCTTTGGCGTCGTGGTCTTTGGAAACCGGGATGTCCATCTTGCCGGTTTCCTTGCCCTTGTCGTCCTTGCCGTCCTTGTCCTTTTCAGCCTTTGGCCCGGCGGCTTTCGCGGCGGCTTTCTTGTCCTTGGCCTTGGCTTTGTCGTCGTCCTTTTTCTGCGCCAAAGCGCCTGCGGCCAGCACCCCGATGGCGGTCAGACCCACGGCCGGTCCCACGAGAAATTTACGAAACGAGCGCATGAATCTGGAGCAATTGTTTCAGCAACGCCGGCAGTTGCGAGAGCGGAATTTGGTTCGGCCCGTCGGACAGCGCCTGCGTCGGGTCCTCGTGCGTCTCGATGAAAATTCCGTCGCAGCCCGCCGCCGCCGCCGC
>JANPHJ010000072.1:0-23366 GCA_031424395.1 Chthoniobacter sp. | reverse complement strand
ATCCTCACCGGCCACGAAAGCTGGGCCAGCCTCATCGCCCGCATCTGCGCCCCCCCCGCCCCGCGCACCCCGCAGCGTTTCTACGCCTGACCCCACAGATCGGGCCGCCCGGAGCGCCGTCCCTGCTGTGAGAGCGAACGCGCTCAGTGCGAGCGAAGCCTTGGACTAGTGCGAGCCACTCCGTGCCCGCGGGCAACCGCACCTTTGCCCGGTGCAACGCTGGGCTGCCTCGTGCCAGCAGAGGTTCCAGCGTGTGTGAGCCGCAGCTTGACGGTCTAAGCCACGCCGTGGCCGGTGGGAGGTGAGCCTTACCTTGTGCGAGGCGTCCCTTGGCGCGTGCGAGTTCACCGTTACCCCGTGTCAATCGCCCCTTCGGCGTGTGTAAGCCGGGGTTTGGTTGTGTGCGAGATGACCGTCGGGGTCTGTCAGACGCGGCCTTGCATGTGTCAGGATTACTTTGGAATCAGCGCGTTACGAACAACCTTATCCTTTCCAGACTATGCATCTCGTTGCCAACCGATACATCGGACATCTGGAGTTTATCGTGGTCTTTTCCTCCCCATAACCTTCTTGGGCTTCCTGCGCGACGAGTCGGAAAGATTCACGGTAGCGTAGGCGGCATCAGTCCATGTCCGGATTCTGTCCATGAGGTTCTCAGGAACCTTGACACAAAAATCTACCAGCCTGCATCGGTCGAAGAGTAGGCCGGCGTAGGTGATGTATCTCCGCCAATGGCCTTGATCAGCAGATTCAGCGATGAAAAATGCCCGCAGAGGATCAATGAATGGAGGATCGCTCATCCACAGCTTGGTGAAGTCGGACGGACGCAGACGTCCTGTGTGCTCCTGCCAGTGAGTTCCCGTCTTGCACTGACCGAAGACGATTAGCTGACCCCGACTGTGGTCGCTGAACGGGATCCAACTCACGGTATCGAGTCCGCCATCGATTTCATCCACGGATGCAGTGTCGGGATTCTGAAAATCTCCTCCTTCGCAAAGCCGACGACAAAGATCAGAAACCCTTGCTGAGAAACCGCCGCGAACGGCAGTTCCAAAAACGAGGGTGCGAGCGCGTTCACCGAGATAGTTGCGAATTACTTCGGCGCTGAGTTCCTCGAATAGGCCCGTTCCATCAATCCCTGCATGTCTTTTCGACTCCGTCATGTTCAGGCGCGTCGCGAGCAGAAGGTATCGGTAAATGAGTGCGCGACCGTCCTGCAGGCTCGCATCATGCCGCAGAACTGAACCGGCAAGGTCCAACGCAAATGGAGAGCCCGTGCCGCAGGCTTTGATTCTGCGGTCGAGTTCACCCATCACCTCATCCATACTGTCGATTGTTTCCGACTCATTATCTTCGCACCCAACGTTGTCCTGGTTGTCATCTAGCTGGTTGAGGTATCCGACAATTTCGCGTGCTGAAGTAGCCCCCTTATCAATCGCCAGCAACTCCGCGAAATCCGCCAACTCGTGTGTATCTGCCCTCGGCGAGGGCAGCGATGGGAGCATGAACATGTTACTTCTCCGTCAGCCGTGTCCGCTTCGGAGCCCCCTCGCGTTTCCTCACCATCCCACCATAGAGACTTCCCGCCATTTCCACCACTGGCCCTACCGTCCGTAGCAATTCCTCAGAACCAGAATAGCCTGCCGCTAGGTAGGCTACAGCAATACCCAACTCTCGCTTTGCTGCGAATAATGCCTCCTCAAACACATTCTCAGGAGGACGGCTAATCTCAAAAGCCTTCGCCAGGTCCAATCCTTTGCGTAGGGCCGCGAGCGATTCGCGATTGGCCACCACGGAGTTCAACATCCGTAGGTGGGGGTTTTGTTTCACAACGACAGGCGGGCGCTTCTCTTTCTTGCTGCCGAAAAGCCAAACACAAAGCTCGCCCAGTTCCTTCTCCTTACTCTTAGCAACAGGTGTATCCGTTTCTTTCTCTTTGGGTGCCAGACTTAAGAACTTCCCAATGCCGTCCTCGTAGTCCAGACCGGTGTAGAGGTGCGAAAAGTAAATCCGGGGGCCGTAGCAATCGTCGCGATTATACACTTTCGCCTTCTCCGCTTGATCGAGCACCATTAGCCCGCGATACAGGCGCTGCACCGTTGAATGGCGATCGCCAATTTGTTGGGCAATGTCGGATAGTGACACATCGAATTCCCGATGAACCTCCGCGATGTACGCCGCTTTGGCGTAGCTCGTCCATTTTGCAGGACCGTTTACGTGCTTAAACCCGAGATAGCGCCAAGAGTCTTTCCGGGTCGAAACGATGGCTGGAACCTCATGGAGATCTTTCCGCGCTTTGGCCGAAATCTCAGGGATTTCCCATCCACGCTCTTTAGCGATTGATGGGTTGAGCAGGACCTTTAACGCCGCGAGACGCCGGTTGCCTTCGATGACAACATTCCTTCCATGCTCCTTCGCAATAATCAGCGCTTCGTGCTGGAAAAAACCGCTCGCAGCGATGGATTGAACTAGTTCCATCACGTCCGTCGCATCCCAAAGAGTCGTGAGGACCACGTTCTCCTTGGTGCTGTGTTCGATGCCACATTCTTTGAAGTGAAGGTTCGCACGGTCAAACTCCAAGTCGCAAACCTTGAAATCTTGTGGAAAGTCCACCTTCATAGGGTGCGTCATTAGCATGGCTCTGATTTTACGCCTCCCCGACTCAATTCACTATGCCTTCATACTCGCGCCGAAATTCCTCGTGAACGATACGAAGAACTTTTTCGCGATCTTCGGGAGCTTCAAACTGCCGGGCGAGCTTAAGCAGTTCGCCGCGCGTGATTGACTGAATTTTCATGTTGATGAGGTAGTCTCGGAATTCTTTTTGGATATCGTCGATAACCAAAATCACCTTCCCATCGTCTAGCCGTTGCTGGTCGAAATTGTGACGCAGCTCAGAGGCGATTGCATCGCAGGTCTTCTGGTCAAAAACGCGGAGCTTCTTGATTTGATATACCACACCGAAATTAGTCGAGATATCCACACCGCGATCATGGGCTGCCGTTCTGGTATCACGGTAGAGTCGGCAGGCGAATTTTTCCAGATGCACCCGTAGGACCGCGAAGCAGATGAGTTCAAAATTTGCCGGATTCGTGTCAATATTCTTTTCAATCAATTCGAGAAATCTTTCGATTGTTGCTGCCGAATCCGCTCGGAACGACTTCTCCCCAAGACGCGGAACCATGCCGAGTTTCAGGCCAATGTAATCCGCGATTGCTGCGGGCATCCAATCTGCGAGGCGCTTCGCGCAGCTAGCGAATGATTGAGCAAGCATGTAGCCAGTTCCGTTCGGAGTAACGACATGGTATTTTGGAAGGGTTCGCTTAGAATATGCGTCCTCCCACTTCGCACCGATGTGAAGACTGTGGCCGAGTCTTCGTTGCATGTAGCGCACTGCAGCGAGGTAGCATTCTACGATGCGCCCTTCAGAGAACTGCGTCTCGCCTGTCTGCAAGTGGGCTTGTAACAGTCCGAGCGTCAGGGTCGGGGCAATGACTTTGGTCTTTGACCGCGCCAGCATGAGTTCCACCTGTTCTTTGCAGGCTTGCAGTTCCACATCGTCCGGCGTCTTCATTGAATCGGAGCCTGAAACTTAAGCCATGCTATTAGAATAGCCCACGCGGGCTCGCGAACTGGTCTCGCTTGGTGCCGGTTTCGGTGTTCACGCGATTCGGTTCGAACTATCTACGGATTCGGATTCGGCGACGCGCTGCCCCCGGCCGGCTTCTTCCGCGGCCTTGCTCCCAGTGGCGATGTCGCTGGAGTTGTCTTTGCCGAAGGTCTGGATGGTGCCAAACATGTCGCAACGGCGGGTCTCTCGGTCGTTCATTTTGGTTCTCCGGTTGGTGCGTTTTCGTGGCGGGGTTCGGTGCCGGAAGGTGCCGGGGCGCACGCTTTCTGCCAAGCCGCAAATGGCGCGGCCTCGCGGTGTCCGGCCTGTCCATCCCTATCCTACGCGAGGATGCCCTTCACGATCTGCCCCTCATTCGTCGGCCCGATGAGCCGCTGATTGAGCCCTTGGTAGCGATACGTGAAGTGGTATGGATCGAAGCCCGCGAGGTGCATGATCGTCGCCTGCAAATCGCGCACGGTCACTTTGTCCTGCGTGATGTGGTAGCCGAAATCGTCCGTCGCGCCGAAGACGATGCCGGGCTTCACCCCGCCGCCGGCCATCCAGATCGAGAAGGCATGCGGGTGATGATCGCGCCCGAGAAATTTCGAGCCGTCGCGCGCCTCGTTCATCGGCGTGCGGCCAAACTCCCCGCCCCAGACGACGAGCGTCGAGTCGAGCAGCCCGCGCTGTTTTAGATCCTGCACGAGCGCGGCGGCGGCTTTGTCCACCTGACGGCATTTGTTGGGCAGCCCGGTCATCAGATCGTCGCTCGCGCCGGTGCCGTGCGAGTCCCAGCCCCAGTCGTAGAGCTGCACAAAGCGCACGCCCTTTTCCACCAGCCGCCGCGCGAGCAGGCAGTTGTTGGCAAAGGACGCCTCGCCCGGTTTCGCGCCGTACATTTCGCGGATCGCCTCGGGCTCTTTCTTGATGTCCATCACGTCCGGCACCGCGAGCTGCATGCGATACGCCAGCTCGTACTGCTGGATGCGCGTGAGCGTCTCGGGATCGCCGAAGGTCTGCGCCACCGCCTCGTTCAGCGTCTTCAGCGCGTCGAGCGAACTGCGGCGCGACTCGCGGCTCATGCCCGCGGGGTTGTTGGCGAAAAGGATCGGCTCGCCCGCGGCGCGGCATTGCACGCCCTGATACACGCTCGGCAAAAAGCCCGAGCCCCACAGCGACTTGCCGCCGGTCGGGTCGGTGCCGCCGCTGAGCATGACCACGAAGCCCGGCAAATCCTGATTCTCCGAACCCAGCCCATAGGTCAGCCACGAGCCCATCGACGCCGCGCCGCTGCGCATGTTGCCCGTATAGAGGAAAAGCTCGGCGGGCGCGTGATTGAACTGGTCGGTGTTCATCGAGCGGATCAGCGCCACGTCATCAGTGATCTTCGCAAAGCCCGGCAGCAGCTCGCTGACCCACGCGCCGCTCTGCCCGTGCTGCGCGAATTTGTACGGCGACCCCAGCAGCTTGGGCCGGCCCTTGATGAAGGCGAAGGTCTGCCCCTTCGTCAGCTCGTCCGGGCAGTCCTCCATGTGGTGTTTCACCAGCTCCGGTTTCCAGTCGAAGAGGTCGTGCTGCGACGGCGCACCGCTCATCGCGAGATAGATCACGGCTTTCACCTTGCCCGGCAAAGGCGCGGCTTTCGGCGCGAGCGGATTTTGCACATCAGCCGCGGAGCCTTTGCCCATCAGGCATTGCAGGGCGATGGCTCCGAGAGACAATTTGCCGCTGGTGGCGAGGAATTCGCGCCGCGACTGCGCGCGGGCGTGGGTAAGGCGGAGGTTCATGGAGGATTTCAAATTCATTCGCCAGCGAGTGCCAGAACCGTGCGCAGGAGGTCCTCGGAACAGAAAAAGGACGTTTCTTTCAGGAGCCGCTCAACCTCAGGACGGACGCCAGCGATAAACCCGCACGCTTGCCACGCAAAAGCACTCCCAATGTCCCGGTGATTTCAATCCCGCGCTCCTCGGCAATCTTCCGTCCGTCATATTCATCAATCAAAAGCAGGGTGGCCTTCAACTCCTCGGCCAGCACGATGGCCTCAGCCTCCCCTCGATCAAGCAAACGCTCCAGCTCGGCAATCTCAGCCCGATCAACGGGTTCCATGACGCGAATCCAACCTGTTTGCCGGATGACCTGGAGTAGCGTGGCCGACGGCGAGCCGCGTTCGAGTTCCGCCATGACTTCAGGCGGTACGACGACCTCGCCGAAAAGCTGCGGAAGAAGTGCCAGCCGATCCAGCTTTCCCAAGTAGCTCAAGGCCGACGTGTCGCTCCCGACAATCACCAGAGTCCGAGTTTCTTGAGCGTCGCCACGTCCTGTTCCAACTCGGCCACGCCATACGCGCCGCGCAGCCCGCGCTCTTTGCGCAGGCCGTCCCACTCAAAAACGGTCAGGCCCAGCATCTCCCGAGCTTTGCCGCCCGTGAGTTCGCGCGCTTCGTACATGGCGAGGATGATTTCGCGCTGGAGATCGTCCGGGTGCTGCACGAGTTCGCGCAGGGTGGCGGTGGGAATGTCGATGCTCATGCGGACAGGTTAGCCCTTGGTAAGGACGGCGTCGAGGTTGAGTAGGACATTCGCGACGACGGTCCACGCGGCGAGTTCCGCAGCGTCGGTGTTGGCGGGCAGCGGGCCGAGGGGTTTGGTGGCGAGTTCGGTCGCGGCGTTTTGGTCGGCGCGATAGGTGGCGAGTTGGCTTTCGTACAAAGCCGCCAGCGCTTTCACCTGCGCGTCGTCCGGCGGTCGTGCGGTGCAGAGTTTCAGCGCAAATTTGAGCCGCGCCGACGTATCCGCGCCGCCTTCGCGCACGATGCGGCGGGCGAGCGCCTGCGCGCACTCGACGAAGACGGGGTCGTTCATCGTCACGAACGCCTGGAGCGGCGTGTTCGTCGGCAGACGCCGGACGGTGCAGGCTTCGCGGCTCGGCGCGTCGAAGGTGGTCATGCTCGGATACGGCATCGTGCGTCGCCAGAAAGTGTAGAGCCCGCGGCGGTAGCGGTCTTCGCCTTGCGAGGTCGGATACGCGTTCTGCCCGCCGTTGAAGGCCACATTCCACAGCCCCGCCGGCTGCGGCGGATACACGCTCGGCCCGCCCATTTTAGGCGAGAGCAGCCCGCTCAGCGCGAGCGCCTGATCGCGCACCGCCTCGGCATCGAGCCGCCGCCGTGGGGCGTGCGCGAGCAGTCGGTTGCGCGCGTCTTTCTCGATCATCTCCGGCGTCACCCGCGACGATTGGCGATACGTCGCGCTCGTCACCATCAGCTTGAGCAGCGCCTTCATATCCCAGCCGAGGCCGAGATGCACAGCATCGTCGGACTTCGGCGATTGAAACGCCACGGCCAGCCAGTCGAGCAATTCGGGATGGCTCGGCAGCGCGCCCTGGGTGCCGAAGTCCTCCTCGCTCTCGACGATCCCCACGCCAAAGAGCTGCGACCAAAAGCGGTTCACGGCGACGCGGGCGGTCAGCGGGTTCGCCGGATTCACGATCCAGCGCGCGGCGGCGAGCCGGTCGATTTTTGTCTCGGGCGGGATGAAGGACGCGAAGGCGGACAGCAACTGCGGCTCCACCTTTTCATTTGGCGTGAGGTAGTTGCCCTTGTTCAGCACATGTGTCTCACGGCGCTCGCCGGCGGCGAGTTCGCGGAGCACCGGCACGGCCACGGGCTTGATCGCCGCGAGTTCCGTGCGCTTCGCTGTGAGCTGCTGATTCAGCTCGGCGGAGGTTTTCGAGAGCGGACGAAAGTACGCGGCCAGCTCCGCGCGCTGCTTGGGTTCTCGCTCGCTTGGTTCGAGCGCGAGGACGGCGCGGATCTTCGCGGGCAGCTCGCGCACCGGCGGCGTTTTGGTCGTCGCGCTCAGGCGGAAGCGGCCCAGCGTGTGCCGCGTGCCGTAGTCCTGCGCGAGCGTGAAAATGAGTGCCGTGTCCGCGCCGACGGCGAGCGGTTCCGCGAGTTCAAAGACCGCGGTGTGCGGCTTGCCGATGCCGTCGCCAAACGCCCAGCCCGTCTTCGCGTCGCCGTCCAGCACCTTCGCTGCGCCGAAGCCGTCCTGCTCCGCATCCGCGCTCGCACTGCGCAGCGCCACCGCGACGCCCGCCGCCGGCCCGAGCGCCACGCTCGGCTTCGGCGGCTCGGCAACCGTCTGCTCCCACACCGGCTTGCGCGCCGCGTCGAAAATGCTCACGCGGAAATTCGCCAGCCGCTTCTCCACATCGCCGTCCGTGCGGTTCCAAATCACCAGCCGCTCGATATCCGCATCCGCGCCGAGATCCACTTCCCACCACGGCTCCTTGTCCTTGCCCGTGTGGGTCACGGAGTTGCCCTTGTAAAAATCGCCGTTTGTCTTCCCGTCATTCGCGCGCTTCGCCTCGCCGCCGAAATCCGTGCTCGATTGCGACGCCGTCCCGCGCGGCGCCACGTTCTCGCCCTTGCTGAAAACCTCGACTTCCGCCAGCGCCAGACCGTTGTCCGCGCCGGGCAGCGTCACGCGCACAAAGCGCCCGTGAGCCGCCTTCGCATCAGCCTTCGCGGCGCGCACGCTCAGCGCGCTCAGCACGCCGTTGCCACTGTCCGAGCGGCCTGGCCCGTGCGCGGGCAGCGAGTCGTCGGGCAGCGCATCGAGCCGGATGGCGGTGATCTTTTCGCGCAAATCCGCGCGCATCTTGATTGTGTAGGTGTCCGTCTCGGGCCGCTCGCCCTTCGCCAAAATCGAGCCGTCTGGCAACCCGGTGAACGTCGTCCCCTTCGCCGCGGCGATGCCCAGCGGCGCGAGCGTTTTCCACTCCACCTTTTGCATCATCTGCGCCTCCCACGCGTGCTGCTCGGCCTCCACTTCCGGCGACGCCGCGGACGTCTTCGCCTCCAGCGCGGCGATCTCCTTTTTCAGCGCATCCATCTTCGCCAACTGCTCCGTCGTCGGCACCGGCAGCTTCGGTTCCTCGTCCTCGCGGTCGCTGTCCTCGGTCTGGTTGAAGACCGCGTAAAAGCCGTAGTAATCCTTGTGCGGAATCGGGTCGAACTTGTGCGTGTGGCACTGCGCGCAGCCGACCGTGAGGCCCATCCAGACCTGCCCCGTGGTGGCGATGCGATCCTTCACTGCCGCCACGCGGTACTCCTCGTCGATGGTGCCGCCCTCCACATTCGTCATCGTGTTGCGGTGAAAGGCGGTCGCCACCAGTTGCTCGCGCGTCGGCTCTGGCAAAAGGTCTCCGGCGAGTTGCTCAATCGTGAACTGGTCATACGTCAGGTTGCGGTTGAACGCGCCGATGACCCAGTCGCGATACGGCCAGATGTTCAGCCGAAACTTGTCGGAGCCATAACCCGTCGAGTCCGCGTAGCGCGCCAAATCGAGCCACAGCTTTGCCCACCGCTCGCCATAAGCGGTCGACCCCAGCAGCCGGTCCACGAGTTTTTCGTAGGCGTTCGGGCTTTGGTCATTCACGAAAGTCTCCACCTCTGCCGGCGTCGGCGGCAGGCCGATGAGGTCGAAAGAAACCCGCCGTATGTGCGGGTGGCAATCCGCCCCGGGCGACGGCTTCAGCCCGGCCGCAGCGAGTTTCGCGACGATGAAAGCGTCGATGGGATTTTCGATTCTCGATTTTTGATTTTCGATCTTGGGCACTGCGGGCCGCTCGGGTTTTGCGAACGACCAATGCGGCTTGTACTCCGCGCCCTCGGCGATCCATTTTTTCAAAAGCGCGATCTCCGCCGCGTTCAGCGCGTGGTCTTCCTTCGGCGGCGGCATCACTTCGTCCCGGTCGGTCGAGGTGATGCGCGCGACCAGCGCGCTCGCCTTCACATCGCCCGGCACGATGGTGCGCCCGTCCTCATGCTCCTTCAGCGCCTCCTCGCGCAGATCGAGCCGCAGCTTCGCCTTGCGCGATTTTTCATCCGGCCCGTGACAGCTAAAACACTTCGCCGAAATAATCGGGCGGATGTCGTAATTGAAGTCCACCTTATCCGCCGCGAGCGCCAGCGATGAGCCGAGAGCGCACGCGGCGAGCAGCGGAAAAAATGGGGTTTTCATGGGCGGCGGGAAGCTGCGCGCGATGCCGCAAACTTTCAATGCCGGTCAACCCACCCGCGGCTTGCGGCTTCGAGACGGTGAAATAAGTCGCCGCTTAGTCGGAGCACGGGTTTGCAACCCGTGTGGGCCGGCGGGATTCCATCCCGCCGAAAGGCCCGGCGGTCGGGACGACCGCTGACCGCACGGATTAGAAATCCGTGCTCCTCTCCGCGCCTCAGACTTATTTCACCGTCTCGAAGATTTCCACTGGGGGCGGCAATCAAGGCTTCGCGGGAACCGTCGGCGTGGTCGCGACGGGTGGCGGAAAGGGCGGATTCTCCGACGATTTCGGCGCGGCTTGCGCGAGGTTCGGGGTCACGTCGGCCTTCGCATCGCCGAGCGCCCAAGCGATGCCGCCGGCGAGGATGTCCTGAAAAATCGGGTTCGTCCAAACGTCCTCGCGATGGCCCATCGACGTGTAAAAGACGCGGCCCTTGCCGTGCCTGCGCGCCCACGTCGAGGGATACGCGGGGCGCTGGTATTCGATGCCTTTCATGGACTCGGATTCCTGCACGCAGAGGACGTGCAGGTCGGGGCGGAAGTCTTTCAGCGAATACCACTCCTCCTGCAGTTCGAGGCCCGCGGCGTATTTCTCGAAGCCGGGAAATTTGGGGTCGATCACGCGCAGCTTCGCCTTCTGCTGCGCGCCGTGCTTGATGAATTCGCCGCCGAGCATCTTCACGTACGGATCAGCCGCCTCACCGAAATTCTGGTAACGCTCGGGCCCCTTCTTCGCCTCGTTGTTCGTGTGGAAGGTATCGCTCGCGCTGTGCGAGCCGATGAAGCCTTTGCCGGCGGCCACATAGTCGAGCAGCGCCTGTTTGCCCGCGGGCGTCATCGGCGGCTGCTTGTCGGTGCCGGGCGCGGTGAGGTCGCCGGTCGTGTAGAAAAAGAGCGCGTCGAACTGCGCGAGATATTGCGGCGTGAAAACCGAGCCGTCCTTGGAAAAAACGAACTCCCAGTGGTGCTTCGCGCCAAGGTCGGTGAGGATTTTTTCGGCAAAGCTCGGCTGGCCTTTTTGGTAGCTGATGACGTCGTGCTCGAAGCCGCTCGATTTTGTGAAGAAAAGGATTTTGCGCTGGGGCCCGGCGGCCAGCGCGGTGCAACTGAGGGCGAGACCGGCGAGTATGAAGGCGGCAGCGGTGCGGAGAAAGTGGCGGCGGTTCATGGGGCGAGATTTTCGGCGGATGAAAGGTGAAGCGCGACCATCGCCTGCCGCCCCCACTTGTCGAGTGGCGCGCCGCTTTCGGCGTAAAGCGTGCCGGGCTTGACTCGTCTCCGCCGACTGCGCCAAATGCGCATCCGCAACCCTCAACCCTCCTCATCACCATGCCTCGCCTCGGTCTCAACACCTTTCTCTACGCCAGCCCCTTCACCACCGCGGATGCGCCCAAACTTTTCGCCAAGCTCAAAAAGTGGGGCTTTGAAACCGTCGAGATTCCCGTCGAGGCGCTCGAACATATCGACCCCGCGAAGGTGAAAGCCGCGGCGGACAAAGCGGGGCTTAAGATCGGCAGCATCTGCGCGTGCATGGGGCCGGGGCGCGACTTCCGCGGCAGCGCGGCAGATCAAAAAACCGCGAACGACTACGTGCGCGGGCTTATCGACCAGGCCGTCGTTCTCGGCTGCCCGTCGGTCATCGGGCCGCTCTACTCCGTCGTCGGCCTCATCGGGCCGCACGACGATGCGGAGAAAAAGCAGCAGTTTGACCTCGTGGTGAAAAACCTCAAACCGCTCGCGAAATACGCCGAGCAGAATGGCGTGCAGCTTTGCGTCGAGCCGCTGAACCGCTTCGAAACCGACTTCCTTAACACCTGCGACCAAGGGCTCAAGCTCGTCAAAGCCGTCGGCAGCAAAGCCTGCAAACTCCACCTCGATACCTTCCACATGAATATCGAGGAAAAGAACCAGGCCGCCGCGATTTTGAAGGCCGGCCAACACCTCGGCCACTTCCACGCCTGCGGCTGCGACCGGGGTACGCCAGGCGGCGATCACATCGACTGGAAGCCCATCGTGGCCGCGCTCAAAAAGATCGGCTACCAGGCCGATATCGTCATCGAGAGCTTCACCACCGACGTGAAAGTCATCGCCCGCGCCGCCGCGATCTGGCGCAAAATGGAGCCCAAGCGCGATGATATTGCAGTGAATGGCCTCGCCAACATGAAGAAACTCTTTGGCAAGAAGTAAGCGCCTCGCGGATTACCTACCCACATTATGAAAACCATCACATCCCTCCTCGCCATCACCCTCGCCGCCAGCGTCACCGCTCACGCCGTCGATACTTCGGAGATCCTCAACAAGCCGGTCTTTCCCGCCACGGAACTTCGGGTCACCGGCACGGCCAAGCCCATTTTCAACGGCAAAGACCTCACCGGTTGGAAAGGGCAGCCGGAATTCTGGAGCGTGAAGGACGGCTACCTCACCGGGCAGACCACCAAGGAAACGCCGGTGAAGGAAAACACCTTCCTCATCTGGCAGGACGGCGAAGTCGGCGACTTCGAGCTGACTTTCAAATACAAGATCACGGACGCGAACGGGAAGGGCGAGGGCTTTGGCAACTCGGGCGTGCAGTATCGCAGCAAAGTGGTGAAGCCGGAGTATTCCGTGGTCGCGGGCTATCAGGCGGACTTTGAAATCGGCAAGACCTACAGCGGCATCCTCTACGAGGAAAAAGGCCGCGGCATCCTCGCCAAGCGCGGCGAGCAGGTCGTCATCACAGAAGGCGATGCGCCTAACAAGCCGAAGATCGAAGTCAAAGGCGAGATCGGCAAGAGCGACGAAATCCAAGCCGGGATCAAGCAGGCCGGCTGGAACGAATACCGCATCGTCGCCAAGGGCGGCCACCTCCAGCACTACATCAATGGCGACCAGACCGTGGACGTGACCGACGAAACCGCCATTGGCGCCAAGACCGGCGTCCTCGCCCTTCAACTCCACGCCGGGCAACCCATGACCGTGCAGTTCAAAGACCTCCTCCTCAAGACCGGCAAGTAGCCGCCGCGGCTTCCTGCGCAGCCCTTCCATCCCTCGCAAACGCTGCGGCCTGGCTTGGGGACGGCTTCTTCAAAGCTCTCGCTGCGCCCCGGCGCAGCCGACGAAGGGCGGCGCAAGAAGCTGGGAGGATCGCCTTTTTTGTTCATCTTCGGCGGTAACGTGCGTAGTCCGGTGCCCCGCCGCAGACCCCTGTATATTCAGGCTCGCCGTCTGCACCGTCGCGGGCACGATGGCAGGCGTGCGTTCCTTCACCATTTTTCCCGGCGTTCTCGTCGCGCTCTTTTTCTCGCCAGTCACGACCCAGGCGCAGACCACGGTCGGCACCGCGCCGGTGAAGCTGGAGGATCGCGGAGCCGCCGTGGTGCTCGACAACGGCATCGTCACCGCCACGGTCAGCAAGGCCGGCGGGAGCATCGCGTCGCTGAAATTCCGGGGCACCGAAATGGTCAAGCCCGGCGGCGGCAATGTGTATTTCAGCATGGACGGCGGGGCCAACTACCGCAGCCCGGCCGGGTGCGTCTTCACCGTGAAAACGCAGACCCCAGAGCTGGTCGATGTGGCCTGCCGGCGCGTGTGGAAAAACGAGCCGCAGGCCTTTGACATCGAGGTGCATTTCGCCCTGCGGCGTGGCGACTCGGGCGTGTATGCCTACGCGGTGCTCGACCATCCCGCCGCGTATCCGGCCAGCGGCGTGGGCGAGTGGCGCATGGTGTGGAAAATCCCGGACAACCTGTTCGACTGGATCTGCGTGGACGAGCTGCGCAACTGGCCGATGCCATCCGGCGCGGACTACCGCACGGCGCAGGAGACGGGGATCAAGGAGATCGTGAAGATCACGCAGGGCGTGCGCGCGGGGACGTACGATTGCAAATACGATTTCAGCGCGAGCTACTACGACATCGGCTGCTGGGGCCACGCCGGGACGAAGAGCAAGCTCGGAGCGTGGATCGTCTGCGGCGGCTACGACTTTTTCAACGACGGCCCGACCAAGCAGGACCTCAACGCGGCGGCGGGGATCAACCACATTCACTTTGGCATGAACCACTACGAAGGCTCCACCGTGCATGTGGGCGCGGGCGAAAAGTGGAGCAAAATCTACGGGCCGTATCTGCTCTACTGCAACGCGAACGCCGCCGGCCCGCCCGCGCTGTGGCAGGACGCGAAGGCGCGCGTGAAGCAGGAGAAAGCCGCGTGGCCGTACGCGTGGGTGGCCGATCAGCCGGAGTATCCGCCCGCAGCGCAGCGCGGCAGCGCCACCGGGCGGCTCACGGTCAAAGACGCGCTCAAGCCTGCGCTCACCGCCGCGAATGCGTGGGTCGGCCTCGCCCAGCCGGAGCCCGGCGGCAACTGGCAGAACGAATCCATGCACTACCAGTACTGGGGGCGCGCCGCCGCGGACGGCAGCTTCACTGTTCCCGCCGTGCGGCCCGGCACCTATACGCTCTCCGCTTTCCTCACGGGCGCGGTGGGCGAGTTCACCAAAGCCGACGTGAAAATCGCCGCCGGCCCCGTCACGCCGCTCGGCGATCTCGTGTGGGCCGTGCCGCACAAGGGCGTGAAGCTCGCGTGGGAAATCGGCGTGCCGGATCGCACCGCGCGCGAGTTCAAACACGGCAACGACTACTGCCACGGCTACGTCTGGCAGAACTTCGCGCGCGAACTATCCAACCCCCTCGAATTCACCATCGGCCGGAGCAACCCCGCGACCGACTGGAACTACGCGCACAGCGGCTATCCCGCCGGGCCGAAGCTCGTCCCGTGGAAATGGCGTATCCATTTCCGCCTCGACGCCCCGCCGCGCGGCGACGCCACGCTCGTCCTCGCCTTCGCCAGCTCCGAGCGCGGGCGCGTGGATGTTTTTGCCAATGACGACACGCGCCCCGTCGCCACGGTGAAGCCGTCCGCGGACGGCGGCAACGCCCTGCTCCGCGAAGCCATCCACGCCAAATATTGCGTCGAATACGCGGCCATCCCCGCCGCCGAACTCCACCCTGGCGACAATATCATCACCCTCGTCCAGACCGCGACCGCGGGGCCGGGCCTGCATGTGATGTATGACGCAGTGAGCCTCGAACTGCCGTAGGGCTCGCGGCGCCGCTAGACTCCAGCGATTTTTTTGAAGGCCTCGCCTTCGTTGAGCGTGGGGCGCTCGGGGCGGCCTTTGTACTTATAGACGAGGCCCATGTTATCGAGGCCCATGAGGTAGAGGATGGTGGCGTGGAGGTCGTGGACGTGGAGGCGGTCTGCGACGGCGCGGAGGCCCACCTCGTCGGTCGCGCCGATGGTCTGGCCGCCGCGCACGCCGCCGCCGGCCATCCACATGGTGAAGCCGGTGGGGTTGTGATCGCGGCCGTCGCCTTTTTCGCTCTGCGGGGTGCGGCCAAATTCGCCGCCCCAGACGACGAGGGTGCTGTCGAGCAGGCCGCGGGCTTTGAGATCCTTGAGCAGACCGGCGACGGGTTTGTCCATGGAGCGGCAGAGTTTGGAATGGTTTTCCTCAATCTTTGCGTGCGAATCCCACTTGCTGCCCGCGCCGCTGTAAAGCTGGACGAAACGCACGCCGCGCTCGACAAGCCGGCGCGAGAGCAGGCACATGCGGCCAAAGTCGGCAGTGTCTTTTTCGTCGATGCCGTAGAGCTGTTTGGTGGCGGTGCTTTCGCCCGCGAGATCGACGGCATCGGGGGCTTCGGCCTGCATGCGGAAGGCGAGTTCGTAGCTGGCGATGCGGGCTTCGAGTTCGCTCTGCGCGCGGGTCGCGGCGTGCGCGCGGTTCATGGCGGTGAGGAAGTCGAGCTTGCCGCGCTGCTGCCCGGCGGTGACGCCTTCGGGCGGGTTGAGATTCGGGATGGGCTCGCTGCCGGCAGTGAGGCGGGTGCCCTGATAGACGGCGGGCATGAAGCCGGCGCCCCAGTTGCGCGGGCCGTTGATGACGCTGGCCGCGTTGTCCTGCAGGACGACAAATGCGGGGAGGTTTTGGTTTTCCGTGCCCAAGCCGTAGCTCGCCCAGGCGCCCAAGGAGGGGCGGCCCGCGAGGATCGAGCCGGTGTTCATCTGGCAGACGCCGGAGGAGTGATTGATGCCGTCGGCCCAGCAAGAGCGAATGACGGCCATGTCATCGACGCACGTTGCGATTTCCGGGAGCCAGTCGCTGACCCAGGTGCCGCTTTGGCCATGCTGTTTCCACGCGCGTTTACTGGCGAGGATGGGCGAATCGAACTCGCCCATGGCGGTGATGACGCGGCCAAAGCTGGGCGGGATCGGCTTGCCCGCGAGGTCGATGAGCGCGGGCTTGGGGTCGAAGGTGTCGAGGTGCGAGGGGCCGCCTTCCATGAAAAGGAAGATCACGCTTTTCGCCTTCGCGGCGAAGTGCGGGCGCCGCGGAAGGAGCGGCTGCGTGGCCGAGCGCGCTTCTTCCTCCACGGCGGCGGCGAGCGCGGTGCCTTTGAGCAAATCCGCGAGGGCCAGCGCGCCGAAGCCCGCGCCGACGCTGGCGAGGAAATCGCGGCGGGAGGCGGAGTGAATAGGCATCCTGTTCATGGGTCAGTCCACGTAAAGGAATTCGTTGGAGTTCAGCAGCACCTGGCAGAAGTCGGCGAGAGCGGCGGCGCGCGGGTCGGTTTGCGGCGGGGCGATGATGCGCGGAGCGATGTCCGCGTGGTGCGGCGAGGAGTCGGCATAGACGCCGGGGTCGCGCTCAAATTTCCAATACCCGACGGTGTGTTCGCCCGCCCCCGCGCTGGTGAGCAGGAGCTGCTCGGCGGGCAGCGCGGCGTCCGAGAGGCGCACGTCGTCGAGGAGGCCGTCGAAAAGATTCCGCGCGTCCTCCGCCCGCGCACCGAGGCGCAGCGGGACGGGCGCGCGGATGCCGGTGGTGACGCGGTGCGGGACGGCGGCAGTCTGCATGGGCTCGTCGTCATTCGAGAGGTCCTTGGTGTAAAAGGTCACGCCTTGCTCGCTGGGGTCACCGAGCTTCACGCTGACGGCGACAAAGTACGGCCGGCCCACCTCGATGCGCAGGCCGCTGAAGACGGGCTCGACAGGATCATTCGCGCTCCATGGCTGCGCGCCGCGCAGAAGCAGCACGAGAGTCTGCGGCTTGTAGCGCGACTGCTGGCCGGTCACGCCAAAGGCCCAGCCGGGATGCGCTTTGTCGCCGTCCCACTGCGCGGCGATGGTGCGGACCTGGCCGTCGGTGTAGGCGGTGCGCAGGACGATGAAACTCTCGACCGTGAAGTCGCTGCTCGGAAACGCGGGCTGGTCGGGAATGGTGAGGCGGTCCATGGCCGTGCCCGGTGTGAGCTGGGCGGCGCGGCCGTCGCGCAGGGTCATTTTTTCGGAGAGGAAAGGCGCGGGCTCTTTCATCTCGCGGGGCGGGGCGACGTGCGCGGCCTGGCGGTCGATGAAGGCCAGCGCTGACGCGCGCTCGCCGTCCCGCGGGGCGCGGCCCAAGGCCAGGCGGTAGGCGTCGCTGACGCGCCGCCCTTCATCCGCCGAGCTGTCGCGGCGGAGGCGCGCGGCGAAGGCCTGTGCGCGCTTGAGCGAGGCGGGGCTGTTGAGGAGGAGCAGGGACTGCGTGGGCGTGGTGGTGACGTTGCGCTGGGCCAGGCTGCTGAAGCTGTCGGGTGCATCGAAAACCTCGAGCAGCGGGTCGTGTGAGTTGCGCAGGACTTTGGTGTAAATGGTGCGGCGCGGCGCGCTCGCATCGACGCTGGGGCCGCCGGCGTCGGGCGTGAGTTCGCCGGTGACGGAGAGGATGGCGTCGCGGATTTGCTCGGCGTCGAGGCGGCGCGTGTTGGCATGCCAGAGCAGGCGGTTTTCGGGATCTGCGGTGAGGGCCGATGGCAAGGTGGCGCTCGCCGACTGCTGCCAGGTCGCGCTGGTGAGGATGAGGCGATGCAGTTTTTTCAGGCTCCAGCCGTCGGCGATGAAGCGGCGCGTGAGCCAGTCGAGCAGCTCAGGATGCGAAGGCGGCTCGCCGAGTTTGCCAAAGTCGCTGGCCGTGGCCACGAGCCCGCGCCCGAAATGGTACTGCCACACGCGGTTCACGATGACGCGCGCGGTGAGCGGATTCTCGGGCTGCGTGAGCCAGCGCGCCAGCGCCGCGCGGCGGCCCGTGGAGTCGGGCGGAGCGGGCGCTATGACGGCGGGCTGCGGGTCAAGGACCGTGGGAAAACCGGGTGCGATCTCGCCGAGGTTAGTTTTTTTGGGAATGAAAACCGGCGGCGCTTTCGGCCCCACATCCGAGACCGATGGGATGACTGGCAGCTCGGTGGGTTTGTCTTTGTCGAAAGCGGCGAGCTGCTTTTGCAGGGTCACGAGTTGGTCTTTGTCCGCGGCTTTCAACCGGGCAAAAAGATGCGCCCACTCGTAGGTCACCTGCCGGAAGGCGAGGTCGGCGATCTGCTCTTCCGCGGGCGTGCGGGCGTCGTCGGACTTTTCGAGGATGGCCTGCGTCTCGGGCGGGAATGTTCTGATCGCCTTCCGCGCTCCGTCTTCCTTCGCGGGCTCCTCGATGGCGGCGATCTGCGCGCGAAGGCCGGCGGTTTTTTCCTCCCACACCGCGAGCTTCGCCGCGTAGGCCGCCTGCCGCTCGGCCGAGGCGGCACGCACTTCCTCCGGCATGCGCAGGGGGGCGAAGAAGGCCTGCCAGCGGAAGTAATCCTTTTGCAAAATGGGATCGAACTTGTGGTCGTGGCAGCGGGCGCATTGCAGGCCGAGGCCGAGGAAGACATCGGCGGTCACGTCGGTGATTTCGTTGAGCATGCCGCTCCACTGCTGGGCCACGTCGCGGTTGTTGTATTCGTAGATGCCGAGGCGGAGAAAGCCGGTCGCCGCGAGCGCCTCGAGGTCGCCGGGAAAAAGCTCGTCGCCCGCGAGCTGTTCCTGCACGAAGCGGTCGTAGGGCTTGTCGGCGTTGAGCGCCGCGATGACGTAGTCGCGGTAGCGCCAGGCGTGCGGGCGGTACTCGTCGATCTTGTAGCCGTCGCTCTCGGCGTAGCGCGCGAGATCGAGCCAGTGCCGCGCCCAGTGCTCGCCGTAGCGGGGGCTGGCGAGGAGCCGGTCGGTGAGCTGCGCATAGCTCTTATAGGGCTCATCTGCACTCTGGCACTCGGCCACGAAAGCGGCAGACTCCCCGGGTGTGGGCGGGAGGCCGGTGAGGTCAAAATACAACCGGCGGACGAGCTGCTCCGGCGCCGCGGCGGGCGCCGGCTGGAGGCTGCTGGCGGCGAGCTTTTGGAAAATGAAACGGTCGATCTCGTTGCGCGCGCCGGCGGTCTCGGCGGGCGGCCCGGCTTGGGCCAGCGGCTGAAAGGCCCACCACTGGTGATCCTCGTCGGTGAGCGCGCCTTTCGCGCGCACGGTCATTTTTTGCCCGGCGTCCTTGGGGTAGGGAGCGCCCATTTGCACCCATTCGGTGAGCAGCGCGATCTCGCCGTCGCTAAGCTTTTTGCCGTCGCCTTTTTTCGGCGGCATTTGCAGGTCGGCGTTGGCGTAGCTGACGGCCTCGATGAGCAGGCTTTTCGCCGGATCGCCGGGCACCACGGCCGCGCCGGTATCGCCGCCAGTGAGGGCGGCTTCGCGGGAGTCGAGCACGAGGCCGCCTTTGATTTTCTCCGCCGCGTGGCTGTGGCATTTGAAGCAGCGGTCGGCGAGGAGCGGGCGGATCTTTTCCTCAAAAAACCGCGCGCCTTCCGGCGGCGCGTCGGCCGCCCGGAGCGCACTGCCGGCAAGCGCAAAGCTGAGTGCGAGGAAGATGATGTTTCGCATAAAAGGGAGGAGCAGGGCTGCCGCGAAAAGTCTCGCGCCGGGCGGAGGCGTCAAACCTTTTCCACAAAAAATCCCCGCACGCAAAAGGGCGCGACCACTGTCGTGACCGCGCCCTGGATTGGTCGCGCCGCGCGCTATTTCAGCGTTGGTGAGTAGCGGTAGTAAACCTCGAGCATAAGGATGCAGAGCGTGGTGCGGTAAACCGGCCCGGAGTTTTCCGGGTCGCGCTGCATTTCGCCGCCGGGCGATTTGCCGGCGACGGGCGGCCAACTGCCGTCGGGGTTTTGATTTTTGATGAGCTGGTCTTGGAAGCGCCCGTTCCACTTCGTCCACGCGGCCCCGCCGACCATGAGGCAGGCCTGCGTGTTGTAGTACCAGCAGTAGAGGTCGGCGGTCTCGTGGTGGTAATCCACGGGGTGATCCTTCTCGGTTTCCTTGATCAGAAACTCGATGCCCTCTTTCACGCTCTTGTCCTTTTCCTGCTTCCAGAAGTAGGTGCAGAGCACGCCCGCACCCGTGAGGCTGTAGCTGCCGGGTTTGGCGACCCGGTAGCCGAAGCTGCCGTCCTCCGCCTGCACGCGCTTGAGATTGAGCATGGCCTTGTCGAGCGCCGCGTCCACGCCGTCAATATTCAGGCCGCTGAGGTGCGCCGCCTTGAGCGCCTGAATCTGCCAGCCGCTGACCGAGGTGTCGCTCTGGCTCTTGTCGTAGGCATACATCCAGCCCCCGTCCGGCCCCTGCCCCTGCACGATGTAGCCGATGGCCTGCTTAAAGAGCTCGGCCACGCGCTCGTCCTTGGTCATCGAGTAGTATTCGCCGAGCGCGTAGGTGGCGATGGCGTGGGCATACACGCCGGGCTGGTCAAAGGCTTTGGACATGTTCAGCCGTCCTTCGTTTTTCTTGCCGTTCTCCACCAGCCAATCGAGACCCTTTTGCACCGTGGCGCCAAACTCCGGCGACACCGGCAGCTCGTTGTGACCGAGGAAGGCGAGCAGCGCGAAGCCGGTCATCGCGCCCGGGTACGCCGGCCCCCAGGAGCCGTCGGCACTTTGGTGGGCGACGAGCCATTTCAGCCCGTTGAGCACGGCTTTCTCGCCCTCCTTTTTGCCGCCCAGTTCCTGCATTGCGACCGCCCGCGCACCGCCGCCGCGGCGACCCATGGTGCCGGGAACGTTGCCGGAAAGGCCCTTCGGCCCGGTCGCGTGCTTGAGCGCCTCCGACATCGCATCCGTCTGCACGGCTTTGATGACCGGAGCCACCGAGGCGACGGTGAAAGTGGGGGCCGAGGCCGTTGAGGTGATGGCCGAGAGCGAGGGTGCGGACAGCGACGGGGCCTGCGGCGTGAACTGCTCCTGCACCTCCACTTTTTGATCCGGCGGCGCGGTGACTTCCACGTCATTGGACACGAGTCCGTCCGACGAGTTGAAATCGGGCGGTTCGGACATGCGCTTGAAAAGCACCACGCTCCCGCCCATGACGATGAGGATGGCATGCAGCAGCACTGAGACGGTGAAAAAGCGCGACGCGGCGGCGCGCTCCTGCAGCTTCTGGAGAAAGGACTTGGGAGGTTCTTGGGAGTCGAGCATGGGAGAGACATGCGCCCCACGCCCGCCTCTGTCAATCCCCGTCCCGCCGCCTGCGATAAAAGCCGTCGCGGCTAGGGCGGGCGCCCGCTACCGGAACAGCTCGTGCCCCAGCACGCTCAGGCAGTAGAGCGCCGCCGTCTCGGTGCGCAGGATGATCGGCCCAAGCGTGACCGGGCGGCAGCCGTGCGACTTAGCCAGCCCCACCTCCGCCGGCGTGAAGTCCCCTTCCGGTCCGACCAGAATCAGCACCCGCGCCGGCTGGCGTCCGCCCAGCTCGGCGAGCGTCTGCTTGATCGGCCGCGAGTCTGGCTGGAGCGACGCAATCAGCATGAGGTCGAACTTTTCCCCTGAGGCGAAAAACTCCTTCGGCGTCTGCGGCGTATGCACGCACGGCAGCCAGTTCTGCCCGCACTGCTTCGCCGCCTCCACGGCCACGCGCTGCCACTTTTCCCGCTTGCCCAGGGCCTCGCCTGCCGCGGCGCGCACGATGGTCCGCTCGCTCATCAGCGGCACGATCGCCGCCGCGCCCAGCTCGACCGCCTTTTCCACGATGAGATCCATGTTCTTGCCCTTCGGAATCGCCTGCCCCAGCACGATCTCGCAGGCCAGCGGCGTGCTCTTGCCCGCGCTGATTTTTTTCAAAACCACACGCCCCTTTTCCACGCTCGTCAGCTCGACTTCGGCCTCCGCGCCCTGCCCGTTGAACACCGTGGCGCGCTCCCCCGCCTTCATGCGCAAAACGGACAGCGCGTGATGCGTCTCGCCGTCGTCGAGCGCGAGGCGGTCGGGATTCCAGGCGTGCGGCGGGATGTAAAAGCGAGGCATGCCGGAGTGTGGAAAGCGCCCGCGGATGTGGGAAGCCGAAACGCGCCCGCCTTACAGCTCCGCCAGCGCCGCGCGCCCGCGCTGCTTGGATTCCGCGTCGTCTTTTTCGCGACTGGGCAAAGCGAGCCCTTTGCCCAGTTCCGCGCGCGCCAGCTCTTTCTGTCCCAGCGCCGCATAGGTGCGGCCCAGCTCGACATGATGCGACACCCGCTGGGGCGCGAGGCTGATGGCCTTTTGGAAATTCTTCACCGCATCCTCGTTGGAAGCTGGCGGGAACGCTCCGTAGATCAACTTCGCCACGGCGCGCAGGACGGGGTTGAGATTGGCCATCTCGTAGTGCCACGCGCCGAGCACATGGTAGGCGTAATCGTCCGAGCCATCGAGCGCGATGGACTGCTCGGCGCGCTCCTTCACGAGCTTCGAGTAGGCGATCTTCGTTTTGTTATCCAGCAGCGGAGCCACGCGCCCGTAGCAGATGGCCAGCGCGAGCTGGGCCGTGGCGTTTTTCGGATCGGCGGCCACGGCGCGCTGCGCGTACTCGACCGCCTTTTGCCCCAGCGCCAGCTTCGCGGCCTTGGTCGGCACTTCCGGCATGGTCAGCGCATACTCGCGCGCGATTTTCCGCAAAAGTTCCGCGTCACTGCCGCCCAGTTTTTCGGCTTCGAGGTAGGCCGCCAGCGCCTCTTGGGTCTTGAGCTGCCGGTCCAGGGCGTCCCCTTTCGCGACCGCCGCGGCGACATCTGCGCTCGCCGCCCACGCGGTCAGCGAGAGCGCAAACACGAGACTGACAGCGAGCAGGACGCGGCTCATGGCTTGCGAAAGAGGTAGTGCGAGACGTGCCATTCGTCGCCGCCGCGGTAGCCCCACAGCTCGGCGCACGCGAGGTAGAAGACGCGCCAGTAGGCCCACCAGCGCCGCGTTTTGTCCGCGCCGTAGGTCGCCTCGAAAAGAGGCCAGATTTCCTTCCGGTTCGCGTCCATATTTTCCAGCCAGGCCTCGGCGGTCTTTTGGTAGTGGGTGCCGCTCACGCACCAATGCTGCTCGATGCGCAAATCGTCCTGGAAGTACAGCAACTGATCATCCGACGGCATTTGCCCGCCGGCAAAAAAGTAGCGGGTCATCCAGTCGTTCGGACCTTGGTCCTCGTAGTGGTAGGCCAGCTCGCGGTGGGTGAAAATGTGGACGAACAACTTGCCGCCCGGCTGCAACCAGTTCGCGACTCGCGAGAGCAGCAGTTCGTAGTTCCGCATGTGCTCGAACATCTCGACGCTGACCACGCGGTCGAACTCCGCGGCGCTGTCGAGGACGTTCATGTCGGCGGTGATGATCGTCAGGTTCTTGAACCCGCGTTTCGCCGCCTCGGCGTCGATGTGCTCCTTCTGCGTCCGCGAATTCGACACCGCGGTGATTTGCGCAGCGGGATATTTTTCCGCCATCCACAGCGACAACGAACCCCAGCCGCAGCCCAGTTCCAAGATGCGCTGCCCATCGCGCAGCTCCGCGCGCTCGCAGGTC
>JANPHJ010000071.1:0-23016 GCA_031424395.1 Chthoniobacter sp. | reverse complement strand
CCCGGCTGCTACTACCACCGCTCGAATCCGAACGACGTGGCGCGCGTCGAGCAATGCACCTTCATCTGCACGCCCGCCAAAGACCAGGCTGGCCCGACGAACAACTGGGCCGCGCCGCGCGAGATGTACGACAAACTTTTCGCCCTGCTCAAAGGCGCGATGGCCGGCCGCACGATGTATGTCGTGCCCTACCTCATGGGCCCGCCCGGCTCGCCGCTGACCAAGGTCGGTGTCGAAATCACTGACTCGATCTATGTCGTGCTGAACATGCGCATCATGTCGCGCATGGGCCAGGTCGCGCTCGATCAGCTCGGCGACAGCGACGACTTCAACCGCGGCGTCCACAGCGTCCTCGACTGCCATCCCGACCGGCGCTTCATCGCGCACTTTCCGCAGGACAATGCGATCATCTCCGTCGGCTCCGGCTACGGCGGCAATGTGCTGCTCGGGAAAAAATGCCTCGCGCTGCGCGTCGGCAGCTACCTCGGGCGCGAGCAGGGCTGGATGGCGGAGCACATGCTCATCCTCTGCGTCGAGTCGCCGACCGGCGAAAAAACCTACGTCGCCGCGGCCTTCCCCAGCTCCTGCGGCAAGACGAATTTCGCCATGCTCATCCCGCCCGCCGCTTTCCCCGGCTGGAAGATCACGACCATCGGCGACGACATCGCATGGATGAAACCGGGCGCGGACGGCAAGCTCTACGCGATCAATCCCGAGGCCGGCTACTTCGGCGTTGCGCCGGGGACGAACCGCAAGTCCAACCCCAACGCGATGGACACCATTTCCCGCGACACCATTTACACCAACGTCGCGCTCACGCCCGACGGCGGCGTGTGGTGGGAAGGCCACGACGATCCGCCGCCCGCGGGGCTCATCGACTGGAAAGGCAATCCGTGGACGCCCCACTCGAAGGAAAAAGCCGCGCACCCGAATTCCCGCTTCACCGCGCCGATGCAGAACAACCCCGCGCTCGCCGCCGAGGCCAATGACCCGCAGGGCGTGCCGCTCAGCGCGATCATTTTCGGCGGACGCCGCGCCACGACGATGCCGCTCATCTTCCAATCGTTTAACTGGATCCACGGCGTCTATCTCGGCGCGACCATGGGCAGCGAAATGACCGCCGCCGCTGCCGGCACCATCGGCCAGGTGCGCCGCGACCCGATGGCGATGCTCCCCTTCTGCGGCTACAACATGGGCGACTACCTGAACCACTGGCTCGGCATCCGCCGCGACCTCACCGACCCGCCCCGCATCTTCCACGTCAACTAGTTCCGCAAAGACGCGGACGACAAATTTTTCTGGCCCGGTTTTGGCGAAAATTTCCGCGTGCTCAAATGGGTCATCGACCGCACCCGCGGCCGCGCCCGCGCCAGCGAAACGCAGATCGGCTGGATGCCGCGCTACAGCGAGTTCGACTGGACGGGGATGGATTTTTCGCGCGAGCAATTCCAGCAGTGCATGCGCATCGACGCCGCCGAGTGGCAGCGCGAACTCATCTCGCAAACCGAGCTTTTCCTCACCCTGCACGACCGCCTGCCGAAGGAGCTTATCTTCCAGCGCGAGTTGCTGATCTCGCGGCTGTAAAAGCGCCCCAACAGAACCTTTCTCTGCAGGTTGTCATCGGATGCCGCTTTCGTTTCGATCCGCGAAAGCCATCCGCACCCCTTGACCCCAGCCCCCACCGCCAGCCGTTCGCATCTCACCGCCGCTCTCGCCGCGCTCCTCATCGCGGGCGGGGCGCTCGCCGCGGGGCTCGCGTGGTGCCAGCGGACGGAGCATCGCTACGTCCACGAGCTCGCGACCGATTTCTCCGACGCGAAACTGCAGGGCGTCGCATTGCAAAAGGCGGCCTTTGCCGAGGACGACCTTTTGCTGCTCTACGGCAGCTCCGAGCTGGTGAAAGAAATCCCGAACAAGGCGAGCGAGTTTTTCTACGACTACCCGACCGGCTTCCGCGTCTTCGCCGTGGGCAAGCCCGGCACCACCGCGCTGGCGGTGCTGCAAAAACTCGCGTCCATCGGCCCGGAGCTGCGCGGGCGCAAAGTGGCCATCTCCATTTCGCCCAGCTCCTACTTTGCCGAGGAGGTCGATCCCGGCTACTACGCGGGCAATTTCTCCGACCTGCAGGCCACCGAGATCGCCTTTTCCACCGCGCTCAGCCACGACCTCCGCCGCGACGCCGCACGCCGGATGCTTGAGTACCCAAAGACCATCGAGGACAACTGGGTGCTGCACTTCGGCCTCGCGCGGCTTGCGCGGGACAGCGCGTTTGACCGGGCCTTTTACGCGGCGATTCTCCCGCTCGGCAAAGTGCTCGCGTGGATCAACCGCGTGCAGGATCACTTTGAAGCCGCCCTGCACATCGTAGATGCGCAGATTCGCGAGGATGCGGCGCAGCATCCCGGCGTGAAAAAGCTGAACTGGGACGAGCTTTTCAAGCGCGGTGAGGACATCGCGAAGGTCATGCGCGCGAAGGCGAAAAAGTCGCCCGCGCCCGCGCTGGTCAAACGCCCGCACGGTTCGCGCGACAAGGTCTTTCTCCAAACCCTCGCCCACGCCGACGAATGGAGCGACTGCGAGCTGCTGCTCCGCGCGCTGCGCGAACTCGGGGCGCAGCCGCTGATGCTGAGCATGCCTGTCCACGGCTTCGACCTCGAAGCGACCGGCGTCTCCGCCGAGGCCCGCCACGCCTTCCTCGCGCGGCTCACCGAGCTCACCGCCCAGTACCGCGCGCCGCTCGTCTATTACGGCCAGCACGAGGAGGACCCGAATTTTTTCTACGACAACCTCGACCACCTTGGCGCGAAGGGCTGGGTGTATTACAACCAGACGCTCGACGACTTTTTCCACGACCGCCTGCCCACCCCATGACCACCGCCGAAACCACCGAAAAAATCCTCACCGTCCTCGCCGAAATCGCCGAGACCGATGAGGTGCGCATCGATCCCGACCTCGCGCTCTTTGATCTGCAAGTCCTCGACTCGATGAAAACCGTGCAGCTCATTGTCGCCATCGGGCAGGAACTCGGCGTCGAGGTTTCACCCGCCGAATTCGACCGCGACGCGTGGGCCACCCCGCGCAAAATCGTGGCCGACGTGCTTGCCCGCCTCGCCGCGTGAAGTCCGTCCACGCCTGGCTGGAGGGTCATCCGCGCACCCGCACCGCGCTCCTCGCGCTCTACTATCTGGCGGTCATCGCCGGACTGCTCGCCATCTACGGGCGCGGGGATTTCTCGACGCCGCCCTTCGTCTATCAGGAGTTTTAGCGCGTGCATCTGCTCGACCAAATCGACCGCTGGGGCCACCTCACGCCGGACCGGCCCGCCCACATCAGCGACAGCCGCGTGCTCACCTACGGCGAACTGCTGACGCGCTCGAATGCCGTGGCCGCGTGGCTCGATGCGGAGTTGGGCGACAGCCGTGCGCCCGTCGCCGTGCATGGGCACAAGGAGCCGGAAATGCTCGTCGCCTTTCTCGGCGCGGTGAAAAGCGGCCGGCCTTACGTGCCCATCGACATTTCGATTCCGGCGCAGCGCGTCGAGCGCATCATCGCCAATGCCGGCGCGGCGCTCACGCTCACGCCCGCGCGCGTGGATGGCATCGTGGCCGAGGGCCTCCCCAGCCGGCGGCGCCACGGCGCGGGCGACGATTCGTTTTACATCCTCTTCACCAGCGGCAGCACCGGCGAGCCGAAGGGCGTCGTCATCACCCACGCGAACCTCGCGCACTTCGTCTCGTGGATGCTCGCCGAGCAGCATTTCCTCACCGGCGCGGAAACCTTTCTCAACCAGGCCCCGTTCTCCTTCGACCTCTCGGTCATGGACCTCTACGCGAGCCTCGCCACCGGCGGGACGCTTTTCAGCATCACGAAAAATCACGTCGCGAATCTGAAGTCGCTCTACGCGGCCTTCCACGTCTCCGGCCTCACGACTTGGGTTTCCACGCCGTCCTTCGCGCAGATGTGCCTGATCGAGCGCACCTTCGCCGAGCCGATGCTCCCGAACCTGCGCCGGTTCTTGTTCTGCGGCGAAACGCTCGCGCCCGAAACCGCGTCGCAACTGCTCGAACGCTTCCCGCAGGCCGAGGTCTGGAACACCTACGGCCCGACCGAGGCGACCGTGGCCACGACCTCCGTCCGCATCACGCGCGAGGTTTTGAAAGCATGGTCGCCCCTGCCCGTCGGCGCGCAGATGCCCGGAACTCGCGTCCTCATTCTCGGCGAAAACGGGGAGCGTGTGAGCGACGGCGAGCGCGGGGAAATTGTCATCGCCGGCCCGAACGTCAGCCCCGGCTATCTCGGGCGCGACGACCTCACGGCGAAAGCGTTCTTCACCCTCGATGGCGTGCGCGCCTACCGCACCGGCGACTGGGGCCGCGAGCGCGAGGGGCAGATTTTTTTCGAGGGCCGCATGGACAGCCAGGTGAAGGTCAACGGCTACCGCATCGAACTCGGCGACCTCGAAGCCAACCTCCGCGCGCTCCCGGAGATCGCCGACGCCGTCGTGCTGCCCGTCGAGAAGCAGGGCCGCATCGACGCGCTCGCCGCCATCGTCGTCCTCGCCGTGGAAAAGACGGGCAGCGACTTCGCCTTCACCGCGCAGCTCAAGACCCGCCTCGGCGAACGCCTCCCCGCCTACATGGTGCCGCGGAAATTTCTCTACGTGGACGCCTTCCCCATGACCGCCAACGGTAAAGCCGACCGCCGCAAACTCGCGGAGCTGCTGGGCTGAGCGCCGATGATCCCCTTCGGCGATTTCCCTTTCTTCGGCCTGCTGCTGTACGCGGTCATCCCGACCATTTTGCTCGGTCTCCTCGGCCGCACGGGGCGCTGGTGGACATTGCTCGTCACCCTCGGCGTCCTCGGCCTGACCTTCAGCAACGACCTCGCCGTCCGCCCCGGCGTCGAAGTGCGCGAGCTGTGGATCGTCCTCGGCTACGGCGCGTTCGAGGCCGTGGTCGCGCACGCCTTTCTCCGCTGGAAAACACGCGCCACATTCTACGCGGCGCTCGCGCTAACGCTGCTCCCGCTCGTCGTGGCGAAGGTGCTCCCCTTCGTCACCGCCGAGACCGCGTTCGGTTTCCTCGGCATTTCCTACGTCACCTTCCGCGCGCTCGATGTCGTCTTCAGCATCCACGACGGCGTGGTGAAAAAGCTCTCGCCCGCGCAGTATTTTGCCTTCCTCTTTTTCTTCCCGGCGGTGTCCTCCGGCCCCATCGACCGCTACCGCCGCTTTCACCAAGACTGGGTGAAGACCCGCACCCGCGCAGAGTTTCTCGATGATCTCGACTTAGCCACCGCCCGCCTTTTTCGCGGATTTCTGTACAAGTTCATCCTCGCCGCGCTCATCCACGCGCACTGGGTCGGGCCCGCGTCGAAACTGTCCGGCGGGCTCCACAAGCTGAGCCTCATGTATGCGGAGACGTTCTATCTGTTCTTCGATTTCGCGGGCTACAGCGCCTTCGCCATCGCCTTCAGCCGGCTCTTTGGCATCCGCACGCCGGAGAATTTCAACGCCCCCTTTCTCTCGCAAAACATCCGCGATTTCTGGACGCGCTGGCACATCAGCCTGTCCGCGTGGTTCCGCGATCACGTCCACATGCGCTTCCTTCTCGCGGCGGTGAAAGGGAAATGGTTCGCGGGCAAACACACCGCGAATTACGCGGGTCTCTGCCTCACCTTCGGCCTGATGGGCGTGTGGCACGGACTCGAGCTGCGCTACATCCTCTACGGCGCCTACCACGCCGCACTGCTCTGCGGCTACGACTGGTTTTCCCGCTGGAACAAAACCGCCCGCCTCTGGGGCAGCGGCCCCGCTTGGCGCACGGCGAATGTCGTCGTCACGTTTCACGCCTTCGCTTTCGGCATCATGCTTTTCAACGGCCACCTCACCCCGCGCCTCGCACCGCGCCGCGAGGAGGTTATCGAAACGTGCGACTGCCACACCGTCAACGGCGTCGCGTGGGATCGCGCAAAACCCGGCGAGGCGCTGCAAGTGGACATTTACGTGGACTACGCTTGGGTCGCACGCATCAAGGCCGACCAATTCCGCGAAGATCTCCAGGAGCGCGGCATGGGCGATGGCCGCCACGCCTTCACCTACGCCTTCGAGAGCTACGTCCGCAACGGCCGCTCCCACACCATCGAGGCCCGCCTCTACGGCGCGAACCGCTACCTCCACGGCAGCCCGGCGATGATCACCTGCGCGCTCGAAGAAACCGCCCCTCCACCGGCGACGCCGGTTCCCTGAGTCGAAAAGCTCAGCTTTCGGAATCCCGCTTGCCGCCCCGCTTCCGCCGCAGCCTCATCCAGTTGTTCCAGGTCTTCCGAAACTTATCGCGCCGCGTGAGGTAGCGCTCGTTCAGCGCCGTCCCTTTCGCGATCTGCCCGAGGATGCCGCGGACGGAAAAATCCTCCGTGTCCAAAATCGTGTAGGCCGTCCCGATCGCCGCCTCGTGGTGCGCGTCGCTGCCCGCGGTCATCGGCAGCTTTTTCGCCGTGGCGTATTCAAAGGCCCGCCGGTTGTAGCGCTTCAGCGTCGTCGCCGCGTTGAACACCTCGAGCCCGTCGATCTCCAGCGTATCGAGCACCGCCTCGCGGATGCCTGCGCGAAAAAGATCGTACGGGTGCGGCGGAATCGCCAGCCCGCCCAGTCCATGCACGATCTTGCACACCTCCGCCGCCGGCGTGCGTTTCAGATTCGGCAGCATCACGCCGAGGCACAGCAGATGCCCCTCCGCGGTCGTGACCTCCACCCCGGGGATGATCAGAAATCCATCCACCGGCTGCCCGTCCACCCGCGCCAGTCCTTGATCCAGCAGGTACTGGTAGCCCTCGCTCGTATTGTGATCCGTCAGCGCAAAACCGTGCAGCCCCTTTCTTTTCGCCGACGCGATCAGCTCCTCCGGCGCGCTCACCCCATCGCCGGAAAACCACGAATGGCAGTGCAGGTCGATATGGTAGGGCATGGCGCAGGATGGGGGGGTGAAAGTGCGGAGTGAAAGTGGAAAGTGGCCGCCGACGGAACCGCGCCGCCAGATCCGCTACGCGCCGAGCAGCGTCTTCGCGTGGGCCAGTGCGCTGCCGCCTTTGCCGCCGAGCATGCTGGCGATTTCCTCCACGCGCGCCTTGCCCTCCACTTTGCGGAGTTGGGAAATGGTCCGGTCGTTGGCGTATTCCTTGGTGACGACAAACTGCGTGTCGGCCAGCGCCGCGACCTGCGGCAGATGGCTGATGCACAGCACCTGATGCTCCGCGGCGAGCGACTTCATTTTCGCCCCGACCGCGTGCGCAATCTCGCCGCCGACGTTCGCGTCGATCTCGTCGAAGACCAGCAGCGAGATGGTGTCCTGCGCGGCCAGCGAGGATTTCACCGCGAGCATCACGCGCGAGATTTCGCCGCTCGACGCGATGGCCTTGAGCGGTTTCAGCGGTTCGCCGGGGTTCGGGGCAAAAAGGAACGCGACGCTTTCGAGACCGTGCGCCGAGGGCTTTTCATGCGCGGTCAGCGTGGCGGCGAATTCGGATTTCTTGAAACCGAGATCGCGCAGGTGCGCGGTCACGCTCGCGACCAGTTTCGGCGCGGCGGTCTTGCGTTTCGCGCCGAGCTTCGCGCCAGCTTCGAGGAGCGCCTTGCGCGCGGTTTCGATCCCCTTCTCCAGCCGCGCCAGCTCCTCGCCGCGCGACTCGATCTTCCGCAACCGCTCCGCCGCGGCGTCGCCAAACGCGCTGACCTCCGCGACGCTCCCGCCGTATTTGCGCTTCAGCGTTTCGATGAGCGACACGCGTTCCTCCATCTGCGCGAGACGTTCGGGATCGAGATCCATTTCTTCCGCGTAGTCCTGGAGCGACCGCGCGAGATCATCCAGCTCGGTCGCCGCGCGCAGGTGCGACTCGGTGAACCGCGCCGCCGCCGGATCGACCCGCTCCAGCTCGCGCACCAGCCGCCCGATTTCACTGAGCCGCGTGAGCACCGCGTCATCGGCCTCGCTGAGCCGCCCGATGATCTGCGTGGCCAGCTCCAGCAGCCGCCGGCTGTTTGACGCCACGCCGTAGCGCGCGAGCAGTTCCTCCTCCTCATCCGCGCGGAGCTGCGCGGCCTCGATCTCGTGCGTCTGATGGCGGAGCAGATCCACCTCGCGCTCCAGCGCCGCCTCGCTCGTCGAGAGCGCGGTATGCTCGGCGGTCACGGCGTGCAGCTTCGCAAAGTGCTCCGCGTATTTCGCGCGCAGCGCCTCGGCACCGGCGAAGGCGTCGAGCAGTTCGAGCTGCTTCGCATCCGAGAGCAGCGACTGGTGATCGTGCGGCCCGTGCAAGTCCACCAGCCCGTCGCCGAGCAGCTTCAGCACGGCGAGCGTGGTGGGGCTGCCATTGATGAACTGGCGGTTCGTTCCCGCCATGGAAAAGACCCGCTTCAAAATAAGCTGCGCGTCCTCGCACGGCTCCACGCCCTGCTCCTCCAGCCGCGCATTCAGGTGCGCATCGTCTTTCACGGAAAAAACCGCCTCCACCGTGCAGCTCTCCGCGCCCGTGCGGATGAGCGCCTTTTCCGCCCGCTCGCCCAGGATGAGCTGGAGCGCGCCGACGATGATCGACTTCCCCGAACCCGTCTCGCCCGTCACCGCCGTAAAGCCCGGCGCGAGCGCCCACGCCAGCTCCTCGACGAGCGCGAGATTGCGAATGCGGAGCGAAGTAAGCGTGGCGGACATGCGGGCAAGACGAATGCCGAATGCCGCATGGCGAGTGAAGTCCGAAATGCGGCCTACACCCGTTTCGTGGCAATCGGTGAGGCCGGTGATGCGGGGCGGGAACTGCGCGCCCCGGCTGGCCTGCCGCCCTTCGCTCCCGGAGAACGCAGGGAGCTCGTTGCCCCGCGTGCTCCACCGACCCGTGGAGTGATTGCCGCGGGCAAAGTTATCGCCTATTCGATCCGCCATGCGCCTTTCCTTCTTCCCTATCGCGTTGGCCGTGGTGTCCGCGCACGCGGCGGAGTTTCACTTTGAGCCGCACACTTTCACCGTGCCGGATGGATTCGCCGTCGAGCAAGTCGCTGCCCCGCCGCTTGTGGAGCGGCCGATCAACATGGCGCGCGACGAAACGGGCGCGCTGTATGTGAGCGACAGTTCGGGCTCGAATGAGAAGTCCGACGCGCAGTTGAAAAACCCGACGCACCGCGTGCTGCGGCTCGTGGACCAGGACGGTGACGGGCGCTTCGACACGCGCACGGTGTTTGCGGACAAGCTCTCGTTTCCCGAAGGCACGATGTGGCTCGGCGGCGCGCTTTACGTCGCCGCGCCACCGGTCATTTGGAAACTCACGGATACGGACGGTGACGGTGTGGCGGACAAGCGCGAAGTGTGGTTCGACGGCCAGACGCTGACGGGCTGCGCGAACGATCTGCACGGGCCTTACGCGGGGCCGGATGGCTTTATTTACTGGTGCAAAGGCGCGTTCGCCGAGCAGACGCACCGGCTCGCCGACGGGCGCGATTTCGTCACGCGCGCCGCGCATCTTTTCCGCGCGCGGCCCGATGGCAGCGGGCGCGAGGTGGTGATTACGGGCGGCATGGACAACCCTGTGGACGTCGTCTTTTCGCCGACGGGCGAGCGGTTCCTGTGCGGGACTTTTTTTGTGAATCCCGGCGGCGGTCAGCGCGACGGCATCCTGCACGCGGTCTATGGCGGTGTGTGGGGAAAGGAGCACGGCGTCCTCGATGGTCACGCGCGCACGGGTGGGCTGATGCCCATCATGACGCACCTCGGCCCGGCGGCGGCGAGCGGGCTGGAGATGCTGCACAGCGATGCGCTCGGGATGCGCGGGGACCTGCTCTGCGCGCAGTTTAATATGCGCCGCGTCTCGCGCCACACGCTCGCGGCTGATGGCGCGACGTTCCGCACGACGGACCGCGATTTCCTCGTGAGCGACCAGACGGATTTTCACCCGACCGATGTGCTCGAGGACCGCGACGGCAGCGTGCTCATCGCGGACACGGGCGGGTGGTATAAGCTGTGTTGCCCGACCTCGAAGGACATGAAGCCCGAGGTGCTCGGCGCGATTTATCGCGTGCGGAAAACCGCGCCGCTCCCGGCAAACCCCAACCCGTCGCCGCGCCTCGACGCCGTGTGGAAGCTCATCCGCGAGGAGGACCGCGCCGGAATCCGCACCGCACTAGGCGAGAACGATCCGCGCGTGCAGACGCTCGCTGCCTACGGCGCGGGCCTGTGGCGCGACCGCGCTGCGCGTCCGCAACTCCTCGCGCTGTTCGCCAGCGTGGATGCCCATGTGCGCCGCACCGCCACCGAGGCGCTCGGACGCATCGGCGACAAAGCGGACATCCCCGCACTGCTCGCGTTGGAAACCAAAGACCGCTTCGCCTTTCACAGCACCGCCTATGCGCTCTACGAAATCGGCGAACCGCCCGGCGGCGAAAGCGACATCGCCCGCACCGTCCGCGCCATGCTCGCGCTGCCCAAGCCCGCGATGTCCCTCGCTCTCCCGCTCATCGCCCCGGCCGTGAAGCCCGACGCCGCCACGCTCAAACAACAACTCGCCCGCGTGGACGAACTGCTCCCGCTCACCAAAGACGGCGCCGCCGCGAAGGGCGCGGAGATTTTCCGCGGCACGAAGGCGCTTTGCTCGACGTGCCACGCCATCGCGCGCGAGGGCGGCACGCTCGGCCCGGACCTCACGAAAGTCGGCGGCATCCGCACGCCGCGCGATTTGCTGGAGGCGATCATTTTTCCCAGCAGCACCTACGTGCGCAGCTACGAGCCGCTGCTCGTGAAGACGCGCGCCGGGCCCGAGCACTTCGGAATTTTGAAAAACGAATCGCAGGACGCGCTCACGCTCGCCACGAGCGCAACCACCGAGGTGCGCATCCCGCGCGCGGAGGTCGCGGCGATGGCCGAAGGCCCCGTGTCGCTCATGCTCCCGGGCTTCGACGGCATCCTCTCGCCGCGCGAACTCGCCGACCTCATCGCCTTTCTCCAAACCGCCCGCTGATCCATGCCCACGCGCCGCCAGACCATCCAGACTCTCGCCGGCCTCGGCCTCGCGTCACTCGCGCGCGGCGCGGTGGAAAGGCGCAACATCATCGCCGAAGAAAACGCCAAGCCCGGCACGCGTGATTGGATGCTCACGCAACCGCGCATCGAGCCCGCGGTGAAATACCGCTGTCCGTGGATCGAGGGCTTCGCCTCCGCGAGCAGCGTGCGCGCGGGCGGGACAATCCGCTTTTTCGTGAGCACGCGACCCGCCTCGCGCTGGACGCTCGCGCTTTATCGCATGGGCTTTTACGGCGGCGACGGCGCGCGGCTCGTCGCGGAGCTGGGGCCGTTCGAGGGCGTCGAGCAGCCCGAGCCGCCGGTCGGCGAAAAGCGGCTGCGCGAGTGCGCGTGGACGCCCGGCGCGGAATGGCAAGTGCCCGCCGATGCGGTGAGCGGCGTCTATCTCGGCAAGCTCACCGCCGAGGCCGACGGCACGCAGAGCTACGTCATCTTCATCGTGCGCGACGACCGCCGCGCGGATTTCATTTTCCAATGCAGCGACCATACGTGGCAGGCCTACAACCGCTGGCCGTCGCAATTCGCGCTCTACGACGACGGGAAGAGCGAGTGGTTTTGGGGCGGCGGGGTGCAAGTCGGCGGCAACCGGCCCTACGGCAAATACTGCCAGATCCTCGACGCCCCGCTTTCCACCGGCTCCGGCGAATGGTTCCTGTGGGAATTTCCATTCGCCTTCTGGCTCGAGCAGCACGGCCACGACGTGACCTACATCTCGAACACCGACACGCACGCGGATGCCGCCGGCCTGCTCCGCGCGCGCGGCTTTCTCAGCGTCGGGCACGACGAGTATTGGAGCATCGAAATGTTCCGCAACGTGCAGGCCGCCATCGCCGCCGGAGTGAGCGTGGGTTTCTTTTCCGGCAGCGCCGTCTGCGGGCGCATCCTGCTCGATGAAAAGCGGCGCGCGTTCGAGCGCGTGGGCGTCTTCGGGCCGGCGGGCGGCACGCACGAATTCCAATCCATGAGCACGCTCGCGCACGAGCGGCCCTATGCGAATGAACTCATCGGCGCACACAGCACGGGGCCGGTGACGGGTGGCGCGGATTGGGTCTGCACGCTGCCCGAGAACTGGCTCTACGAGGGCACGGGGATGCGCGCGGGCGAGGCCATCGCCGGTCTTGTCGGCTGGGAATGGCACGGCGATCCCGCACCCATCCCCGGCCTCGAAATCGTGGCGACCGCGCCCACGCAATCCGCGCCGGGGCAACCTAACGGCGGCACGCACACCGGCACCATTTATCCGGGGCCGAAAAACAACATCGTCTTCAATGCGGGCACTTGCTGGTGGGCGGATGCGCTCAGCGCGCCGCCCGGCTACGTGCGCCCGAAAGTTTATACCGAGCCCAAAGGTCCCGACGCCCGCGCCCAACGCATCACGGAAAACGTGCTCCGGCGGATGCTGGCGGTGCTGTGAGCGCGTATCTCACGATATAAATCCCCCCCTGCGCAGGGTAACGCCGGCGGGCGAGAGAGCCGGAACTTTCGCCAAGACATGGCGCCGCGTCGGGTTTTGTTCGTAGCGTTTTCCCACCATGAAAAAAATCTCCCTGCTCCTGCTCGTCTGCGCGTGGCCGCTGGTCGCCCGCGCGGGTTTCAAGGCCGGCTTTGCCGAGCGCGACATCACGCCGGAGATTGGCATGGAAGTGCCGGGCGGCTACGGCAAGGCCTACGCGACGCGCATCCACGATCCGTGCAAGGCGCGCGTCGCGGTATTTGATGATGGGAAAATGCGCGTCGCGCTCGTGGGGATGGACACGCTCGTGGTGCCGCGCTCGCTCGTGCTGGAAGTGCGCGAGCGCATCCGCGCGCGGTGCGGGATCGAGGCGGTGATGATCGGCGCTTCGCATTCGCACTCGTCGGGACCGCTGGGGATGGCGCTGCCGGGCGAGTACGATCACGCGTCGGATTTGGTGAAAGACCTCGCCTACAACCAATCGACCGTCGCCAATCCGAAATATCTCGTGACCGTGCGCGACGCCATCGTGGACGCGGTGGTGGCGGCGGACGCCGGGCGCGTGGAGGCCACAGCGGGCTTCGGCACGGGGCGCGAGGACACGGTCGCTTTCAACCGGCGCGTGCGGATGAAAAACGGGCTGAGCTATTCGCATCCGGGCAAAGGCAATCCCGACAACTTGGAGTACGCTGGGCCGACCGACCCGCAGGTCGGCGTCATCGGCGTGTGGAATGCTGACGGCAAACTGCTCGGCTGCGTGGTCAATTTCTCCTGCCACGCGACGGCCAACGGCCCGTGGATTTCCGCGAACTGGATCACCTACCTGGAGCAGGCCATCCAGGGCTACTACGGCAAAGGCGCGGGCGTGGTCTTTCTGCAAGGCGCGTGCGGCGACGTGACGCAGGTGGCGAATCTCGATCCGGCGGCGAATCCCGACGGCGATGCGTGGTCGCAGCTCGTCGGCGGGCGCGTGGGTGCGGAGGCGGTGAAAGTGCTGCTCGGCATGGCGCAGACGCGCGTGAACGAAGTGCCGCTCGACGCGAAGTCGAAGACGCTGACGATCCCGCGCCGCGTGCCCGCGCCCGAGCGCGTGGCCGCCGCCCTGGAGCTGGCAAAGCAGGACTCGAAAACCGCCGGCCCGGACTGGGTGTGGGCCAAGGAAACCGTGCTGCTCGATGCGCTGCTCGTGAAGCAGCCCACGGTCGAGGCCGAGGTGCAGGCCATCCAAATCGGCCCCGTCGTCTGCGTGGCGAATCCGGCGGAGTATTTCTGCGCCTACGGGCTGGAGATCAAGGCGGGCAGCGGCTTCCCGATGACCTTCCCCGTGGAGCTGGCCAACGGCTGCGTGGGCTACGTGCCGACCGAGGAGGCCTTCGGCGAACACGGCGGCGGCTACGAAACGCGGCTCACCAGCTACAGCAATCTCGAGATCACCGCCGGCAGCAAATTCCGCGACACCGGCCTCGCCCTCGCCCGCGAGATGAAGCCCGCGCCGCTCCCGCAGCGCCCGCCCGCGCCGCCTTACGTGAAAGGCGCGTGGGGCTTCGGCAACGTGCCGCCGCAGCTCAAGTGAACTGAGCGCGCCAGCATCTGCCACAGCGCCACGTCCTGCCATTTGTCCCAGCATGAAAAGCATTCTCCAGCGCACCTTTCTCCAAGCCGTCAGCCGCGCGCCTGGCTGGATTTTACTAGCAGCGATGTCGCCCGCCCTTGCCCGCGCGGAGGCTGACGCGAAAGCGCCGCGCATGTTTTTCGAGGAGCGCTGCTACGACTGCCACGACGCGACGGAGAAGAAGGGCGGGCTCGACCTCGATGCACTGAAAACGAACTTCGCCGATGCGGACAACTTCGCACTGTGGGTGAAGGTGCATGACCGCGTGGCGGCGGGTGAGATGCCGCCGAAGAAAAAAGCGCGCCCGCCCGCGGCGGAGAGCGCGGCTTTTCTCGGCGCGCTGGCCAAGGAGCTGACACTCGCGGAAGCCAGCAAATCAGCAGGCGGCGGGCGTTCGACGGTGCGGCGCATGAACCGCGTGGAGTATGAGAATGCGCTGCGCGATTTGCTCGCGCTGCCGCTGCTGCGGGTGAAGGAAATGCTGCCGGAGGACGGCCAGCAGTTTGGCTTCGATAAAGTGGCGGGCGCACTGGACATCTCGCACGTCCAGATGACGAAGTATCTGCAAGCCGCCGATGTGGCGTTGCGGCAGGCCGTGGTGCCCGCGGTGGCGCGACCGGAGACGAAGACGTGGCGCGAGCCGGCGATGCAGCAGGATTCGGCGCAGGCGGCCATCGCGCAAAAGTGCTGCGTGCCGCTGCATGGCCGCGAACTCGCGTCGGGCTTGACGAGTTTCGTCGCGGGAAATCCGGTTGAGGACTATGGCAATTCGTATCGCGCGGCTTCGTTTTCCGGCGTGGCGGAATCGTGCGCGCTGCTGACCGGCGTCATCGGCGCGCACCAGCCGGAAGGGCTGCAGATCGACCGCTTCCGCCCGACGGTGGCGGGCTGGTATCGCGTGCGCTTTTCGATCTGGAGCCTGCGCTGGGAGCGCACGCACGCGGGGGCGGCGGTGCGCGGTCAAGTGCGGGCCTACACGTCGCTCGGCCCGCCGTATTTCAAAGACGCGCACGGCCACTGGCAGGCCACGCCGCTGCCGCCGGAGCAGCTCGCGGCGCAGAACAAGCCGGGTGGCGGCGATTGGCGGGAGAATGTGGAGTTCTACGGCGAGGGTGAGGCCACGCACATCGTCCGCGCTTCGCTGAAAGGCGAGCCGCTGGGCTACTTCGACGCGCCGTCGCTGAAGCCGAAGACGCATGAATTCAAAGTGTGGCTCAATCCCGGCGAGCGCGTTTCATTTCACGCGATGACGCTGCCCGCGAGCGCCGCGCCGAGCGGTGGTCCCAGCGATGGCATCCTCGACTATGAGGGGCCGGGCGTGGCCTACGATTGGTTCGAGGTGGAGGGGCCGCTCGTGGAGCAATGGCCGCCGGAAAGCCAGCGGCGCTTGTTCGGCGCGCAACCTGCCGACGCCAAACCGACGCGCACCGACCACCGCGGCCTGCTATTGTCCTTCGCCACGCGGGCGTTTCGACGGCCGGTGGCGGACGATGAGCTGACGCCCTACGAGGCGATTGTGGAGGCGCAGTTGCAGCGCGGGACAAGCTTCGAGCAGGCGATGCTCGCAGGCTACAAGGGCATTTTGTGCGCGCCGGATTTTCTCTTCATCGGTCTCGAATCCGGCGTGCCGCAGCCGGCGAAAACTGGGGCGGCTCGGCTCGGCGACTACGCGCTGGCTTCGCGGCTGTCGTTCTTTTTTTGGAACTCACTGCCGGACGCGGCGCTGCTCGAACTCGCCGCGCAGCACACGCTCGCGCAGCCCGCCATTTTGCAGGCGCAAGTCGAGCGGATGCTGGAGGACACACGCTCGGAACGGTTTGTCGAGCACTTCACGGACGAATGGCTGGAGCTGAAGAAGATCGATTTCACGACGCCCGACCCCATGCTTTATCCCGAATACGACCCGTGGCTGCACGACTCGATGCTGGCCGAAACGCGCGCCTCATTCCGCCGTCTGCTCACGCAAAATCTCGGCGTGCGCGAAGTCATCGCATCGGACACGATTTTCATCAATCAGCGGCTCGCCGAGCTGTATGGCATCCGGGGTGTGAACGGTGCGGAATTGCGGGAGATGAAAGTGCCCGCAGGCTCACCACGCGGCGGATTCCTCACGCAAGCGTCCGTGCTGAAAGTCACCGCCAACGGCACCGCGACCTCGCCTGTGCTGCGCGGCGTGTGGGTCATGGAGCGCATCCTCGGCATCCCGCGCCTGCCTCCGCCGCCCAACATCCCCACCGTCGAGCCCGATGCCACCGGCGCGGTGACCATCCGCCAGATGATCGAAAAACATCGCGCCGACGCCGCGTGCGCCTCGTGCCACGCGAAGATGGACCCGCCGGGCATGGCGTTGGAAAATTTCGATGTCATTGGCGGCTGGCGCGACCGCTATCGCCTCGCGGGCACGCCGGGAAAAATCCGCAAAGGCACCGAAGAAGTCGCCGAACCCACGGTGGAAGTCGTGAGCGCCACCGCCAGTTATTTCCACCGCGTGAAAATGCGTCTCGGCTCCGAAGTGGATGCCACCGGCGAACTCGCCGACGGGCGGAAATTTGCCGACGTGAACGGCCTCCGCACCCTCCTGCTCGCCGACGAAGACGCCCTCGCCCGCAACCTCGCCCGCCAGCTCCTCATTTATGCGACCGGCGCGGGCATCCGCTTCTCCGACCGCCCCGGCATCGAGGCCATCATCGTCAAAACAAAACCCACGCACCACGGCCTGCGCTCGCTGGTGCAGGAGGTCGTGGCGAGCGAACTATTCCAAAGCAAATAGCCGCATACACCATGACCCACCCCCCACTCTCCCGCCGCACCTTTCTCGGTGGCGTCGGCTTCGCTCTCTTGCTGGTCGTCACCTGCTTGCGGACGATCAAAAACATCCTCTTCGTGCTGGGACTTGTGTTATCCGGCAGCGCCCTGCGCCTCAGCGCCGCCGACCTGCTCGTGCTCATGCACGACAGTGGGAAGGTGGAGCGATATGATGCGGTGGGGACACATCTGGGCACGTTCATCAGCGGACTAGCCGCACCGAATGCGTTGATGGAGGGGCCGGATGGGCGGCTGTATGTTTCCACGGGTATGCCGGGGCAGAATGGTACGGTGGAGCGGTTTGACGCGAAGACGGGGCTGAGGCTCGGCACGTTTATCAACATCCCGCCGAGACAGCCGGGGCATCTGGCTCGGGCCACGGGGATGACTTGGCACGAGGGCGACTTGCTGGTGGCGAGTCAGGGCGATGGCGTGGTGAAGCGCTTCGATGGGAAGACGGGCGCGTGGAAGGCGGATGTGGCGAAGGGCTCGCCCGGCGGCTTTACGCAGATGGCGATGCAAGGCGGGCGGTTGTTTCTCACGGATTTTGTCACGCACATGCTGCGGGTGTCGGACATAAAGGGCACAGACACGATGGCTCCGGCGTGGACGCACAGCGAGGGCGATGCGGCTTGGGGTTTGGTTTTCGATGCGGATGGGCGGGCGTTTTGGAGCACAGGCCGGCAGCGGATTTTGCGCTTCGATGGAAAGGAAAATGTCGAGTGGGCGCACGGCTTGGCGACGCCGGTGTGGTTGTCGTTGGGGCCGGATGGATTGCTTTACGCCGTGAATCACACGGGGCCGAATGTGACGGTGTGGAAGGCCAACGAGCCGAATCCCGCCGGGCCGCTGCGCGTCATGGGCGGGCCGGAGATGAAGCTGCCCATTGCGCTGGCGTTCACGTCGCATCCGTTTGAGCCGCCGGTGCAGACGGGAAACTTTACGCCGAAGCCATCGAACACCGGACGGAATTGGACGCCGGACGGCACGACCCTTTATAACATCCGGGCGATGAAAGGCGCGGCTGCCATCACGGACTTCGGACTCGATACCGAAGGCGGTGACCGGGCGAAACTGAATCTGCTCAAGGAACCAATGCGGCTGGTTTTTACCATGAAAGATGGCTCGCGAGTGGAGTCCTCGCACGTCGGGGCGACGAGTGAAATCGGAGCGCAGCGGGTGAAGTATGGGTTCAGCCCGGCGGCTGGAATTAGCGCGGAATGGGCCGTGTGGGTGGACGGGCAGAACTTGCGAATGAGCTTTGCCGTCACCGGCGCGGAAGCCGCGAAGCTAGATAAAGCGGAACTGCTCATCCCCTTCGACCCGCGCGCGATGGGCACGACGGTGCTGGCGGAGGAATGGGGCGAGGCTGGCATCGTCAAAGCACCGCTCATTATCAGTGCGCTCGATATGGGGCAGCTTCACCTTCGCAACGACGGTGCGGACCCGCGGCTCGACTGCACTTTCACTGGCAGTCGGCAGCACAAGCGGATAGACCTGCGCGTCGAAGTCCTGAATAACGCCACCCTCACGCGCAGCCTCGTCTTTGCTCCGGCCCGGCTGGAGAAACCAAACGCCAGCCGCACCGATGCCGAGTGGGCAAAGATTCGGCGCGGGTTGATTTCGCTGCTGCAAGTCACGCCCTATATGGTGCCGTTTGAAGACGGCTCCGGCTGGCTCGGCTCGCCCGGCGGCATTCTCGGCAACAACGTGATTTCCGACCCCGTGACGTGCAACATGGACCGCAATCTCCAGTGGCTCGCGGGAATGGGCGACAAGGCCGCGGTGATGGGCATCAACCTGAATCGCCTCGCCAAAAAGACCATCGAGTTTTGGCTGAACCACCGCATGAACGAGGATGGCTCGCTCGATTACGTGCTGCAAAAAGGGAACATCTCCGCCGACTCGAATACCGGCGTGCTCAACTCTGCGACCGACTATTTTCTCACCACCGGCGACACGCAATTCGTCCGCGATAACACGGCCGTGCTGCTCAAAGCGGTGAACTATTTCGTCGCCCGCGACCTCGACGACGACGGTCTCATCGAGACCTTCCGCGATGGCAATGGGAATAACCAATTCGGCGATACGGGCTACGACACGATCAGCTCCGGCTGGAAGAACGCGCTGGTGAATGGACAAGCTTACAAGTCGTTCCTCGGTGTTGCTAAGATGATGGAAGCCATCGGCGAGGAAGCTCTGGTCAAGGACTACCGCCAGCGGGCCGTGCGACTGCGCCGCGCTTACAACAAGACCTTCTACGATGCGGAGAAAGGCCGCTATATCTGGTGGATAGGCAAGGACGGGAAGCGTCACGACTATGCGAACCCGCTTATCCAAGCGAACGCCGTGCTCTACGGCATCGCTGAATGTCTGGAGCAAGACACCGGCCTCCAGCGCGCAGACAAGGACGTGATGCAGGCCTTGTGGGAGGCGCTTGATGCCGCCGAGTATCGCGACACTGCGAAAGGCAAAACCGTGGACTACATGGATGCGAAAAGCGGTCACTACACCGGCCTGTATTGGGGCATCCCCGGCAATCTCGAAGCCGTGCCCGCTGCCTACAACTTCCAGAACTTCGGCGCGCACGAATTTCCCTACTACTGCAACGGCTGCATCTTCCCGTCGGACACCGTGACGACCATCACCGCCTTCGACAAAGCAGGCATGAAGGACAAGGCCGCACTCATCCAGCAGCAGATTTTCAAGCGTCAGCACGAAGGCATTTTCCCCAACGGCAGCGGCTTCTACATGGGCGTCGTGAATGGCGCGGAACCCGCCTATTCCATCCTGAAATGGGACGGCACGCCGACCGACTACGAAGGCATCATTTCCCGCGACTGCTCCTTCCTCCAAACCGCCCTGCTCACCGGCGACCCGGCGCGCCAGCTTTTCGACGAAGCGAAAGCCATGAAACCCTAAACACATCGCTCCTAAACTCCATGAACATCTCACTCAACCGAGATCTCTCCCGCCGCACCTTTCTGCGCGGCGCAGGCATCACGCTGGCCCTGCCGTTTCTCGATGCCATGCGACCCGTGTTTGGTGCCGCCGCCGCGGTGGCGAAGCCGGGGCGCATGGTTCGCATCCAGACGAACATGGGCATCATGCCGCAGTTCTTTTTCCCGGAGAAAGCAGGCGCGGACTATGCGGCGACGCCGTATCTCGAAAAACTCGCCGCACATCGCCAGCAGATGACGGTGCTCTCCGGCGTGAGCCATCCCGGCGTCACGGGCGGGCACAATGCCGAGAAATGCTTCATCACCGGCACGCCGCATCCCGACCGCGGTGGGTTTCGGAATGGGGTGTCGCTCGACCAATTTGCCGCCGAACAAATCGGGAATCGCACGCGCCATCCATCGCTCGTGTTGGCGATGAGCAGTGAAGGCGGCACGCTCAGTTACACGCGCAGCGGCGCACCCATTCCGGCGGAACGCAGCCCGAAGAAGCTGTTCCAAAAGCTGTTTGTGCAGGGCAAGGCGGATGAGGTGGAGGCGAACGTCGAGGCGCTGCGGCAGGGCTTTCCTTTTTCCTGTGGAACTCCATGCCCGACGCCACGCTGCTCGACCTCGCGGAAAAGCGCACGCTCGCGCAGCCCGCTACGCTCCAGGCGCAAGTCGAGCGGATGCTCGCCGGCCCGCGCTCCGAGCGCTTCGTCGAGCACTTCACGGACGAGGGGCTGGAGTTGAAAAAGATCGATTTCACCACCCCGGACCCAAAGCTCTATCCCGAGTTCGACCCGTGGCTGCACGACTCGATGCTGGACGAATCGCGCGCCACCTTCCGCCGCTTGCTCACGCAAAATCGCGGCGTCCGCGAACCCATTGCGTCCGACACCATCCTCATCAATCAACGCCTCGCCGAGCTGTATGGCATCCGGGGCGTGAACGGCGCGGAGCTGCGCGAGGTGAAAGTCCCCGCAGGCTCGCCACGCGGCGGTTTCCTCACCCAAGCGTCCGTTTTGAAAGTGACCGCGAACGGCACCGCGACCTCGCCCGTGCTGCGCGGAGTGTGGGTCATGGAGCGCATCCTCGGCATCCCGCGCCTGCCCCCGCCGCCTAACATCCCCGCCATCGAGCCGGACGCGACCGGGGCCGTGACCATCCGCCAGATGATCGAGAAACATCGCGCCAACACCGCGTGCGCCTCGTGCCACGCCAAAATGGATCCGAACGGCATGGCGCTCGAAAGCTTCGGCGTCATCGGCGGCTACCGCGACCGCTACCGCCTCGCTGGGGACGCGAAGAAAGACGAACCCAGCGTGGAAGTCTATGGGAGTGGTGCCTGGCAAAACCGCGCCCGACTCCGCCTCGGCTCCGAAGTGGACGCCAGCGGCGAACTCGCCGACGGGCAAAAATTCGCCGACCTGCAAGGCTACCGCGAACTGCTCCTCAAAAACGAAGACGCCCTCCGCAACGTCGCCCGCCAGCTCCTCATCTACGCCACCGGCGCCGGCATCCGCTTCTCCGACCGCGCCGCCATCGAGGCCATCGTCGCCAAAACCAAACCCGGCAAACACGGCATCCGTTCGCTCGTGCAGGAGGTCGTGGCGAGTGAACTTTTTCAAACCAAATGAAACACCTCATCCTCGCCGCCCTGCTGCTCACTCCACTGGCGCTGCTGCAAGCTCGCGATAATGCCCCCATCGTCGGGGCCATTCGCTGGGATGCTTGGTATGGTGCGGGGACCGCGACGAAGGCGGTCGAGGCATCGCTCGGGCAACCGAAATATCATTTTCGCCTGCCGTGGTTCGCCCGTGTGGTCGGTGAGGGCAAGGTCAGCATCAACGGTGACTCGCAGGCCATTGTGGAGCAGGAGATTGATTACGCGGCGAGAGCGGGGCTGAACTACTGGGCGTTTCTCGATTACGGCGATGAAGCCTCGGATATGCACGTCGCCTTGAATCGCTACCAGGCCGCCAAGGACAAAAAGGGCATTCGCTATTGCTTCGTCGAGGAAGGGCCGCGGCTGGACGGCATCGGGACCGCAGGTTGGAAACGGCTCGTGGAGCATTTCCAGCATCCCGATTATCAAACGGTGCTCGACGGACGTCCGCTGCTCTTTGTCTTTGTGAAGACGACAAAGCTCGGGAAAAGCGAGTGGGGGGAATTGAAGCGCCAGACCACCGCCGCTGGCATGAAGGCACCGTATCTCGTGCTCATGGGCTGGAACCCCGCAGAGGACGCGAAAGACATGGCGGCGCTCGGTTTCGACGCCATCTCCGCCTACGCACGCGGCGGTAGTTACAGCATGACGCAGCCCAGTTACGCGGAGCAATGCGAGTTCATCCGCCGCGACCGTTGGGAAAAAAGCCGCGCGCTTCGCATCCCGAGCGTCACCTTCGCCAGCACCGGCTGGGACACGCGCCCGCGCAACGAGCGCCCGCCGCCGTGGGTGACATGGGTCACCGCGACGCCGGATCAGACACCGCCCGCGCAGCAAAAGCCGCTTATTGATTCCGTCACCGCCACCCCTGACGAACTCGCCGCGCACATCCGAGAGGCGCTCATCTGGACGAAAGCAAATCGCGACCTCAATCCGAGCAACGTCGTCATCATCTACGGCTGGAACGAAAACGACGAAGGCGGCTGGCTCCTGCCGACCCTCGGCACCGACGGAAAACCGGACGAAGCACGCATCAACGCGCTGGGGAAAATTTTCCGCCTCAAGTAAGCAAAAAACAATTCTATGAAACCACTCTCACGCCGAACCTTTCTCCGCGCTGCCGGAGCCACGCTCGCACTGCCGTTTCTCGACGCGATGCGCCCGGCCTTTGGCAAAGACACCACCGCCGCGCCGCGGCGCATGATTTCCATCTGCACGAACCTCGGCGTGCTCGACCGGCACTTCTACCCAGCGACTGAGGGGCGCGATTACGCGCTCACGCCGTATCTCGAAACGCTGAAGGATTTCCGCGAGCAATTTACCGTCTTCAGCGGCACCTCGCTGCCGGAGGTCGGCGGGGGGCATAGTGCAGAGGCGACGTTCCTCACCGGGGCGCCGCATCCGGGCACGGCGTCGTTTCGCAATAGCATCTCGATTGACCAATTTGCCGCCGAGCAAATCGGGCATCAGACCCGCGTCGC
>JANPHJ010000070.1:0-19706 GCA_031424395.1 Chthoniobacter sp. | reverse complement strand
CCAGGACATCCAGACGCTCAACGAGCGCGCCACCCGCGGCGAACTGCACATCTCCGCCATCTCCATCCACGCCTACGCCTACGTGCTCGACAAATACGCGCTCCTCCCCTGCGGCGCGAGCATGGGCGACGGCTACGGCCCCATGCTCGTGGCCCCGAACCGCGACGGGCTCAGCGAGAATCCGCGCTTCGGCGAAGTGCGCGACTGGCTGCGCGGCAAGCGCATCGCCATTCCCGGAAAAATGACCAGCGCCTACCTCGCGCTGCAACTCGCCATTGGCGCATGTGAAACCATCGTCGTGCCCTTCGACGAGATTTTCGCCGCGGTGAAAAGCGGGCGCGCGGATGTCGGCCTCATCATTCACGAAGGCCAGCTCACCTACGCGGACGAGCAGCTCGCGCTCATCCTCGACCTCGGCGTCTGGTGGAAGATCAAGACCGGCCTGCCGCTCCCGCTCGGCGGCAACGTCATCCGCAAAGACATCGCCCCCTCCGACCGCAGCGCCATCAACCGCATCCTGCACGAAAGCATCCGCTATGGGCTCGAACATCGCGCCGCCGGAGTCGCCCACGCCATGCCGCTCGCGCGCGGCCTGGACACGGCGCTCGCGGACAAATTCATCGGCATGTACGTCAACGAGATGACCCTCGACTACGGCGACACCGGCCGCCGCGCCATCCGCGAATTCCTCACCCAAGCCCACGCCGCGAAGCTCATCCCTGCGCCGGTCGAGCTGGAGTTTGTGGAGTAAAAAGGCGGGCGCAAAAACCGCGTGGCGCACGCGGCGCGGGCGCTCCCGTTGACTTGCCCGCACCCGCTCCCTATCTTCGCGCCTCTCAAAAAAAACCGCCTTCGTGAAACACGTTCTCTTCGTTTGCACTGGAAACATCTGCCGCAGCCCGATGGCTGAAGGCATCTTCCGCGACGCGGTGAAAAACCTGCCCGGCTTCGAGGTCAGCTCCGCCGGCGTGGCCACCGGCTACGGCCAGCCGCCCAGCGCCCACGCCGTGGAAGTGCTCCGGCCCTGGGGCCTCGATATTTCCCGGATTCGCAGCCAGCCGCTCACTGACGAACTGGTGGACGAGGCCACCCACATTTTCGTCATGACCCGCGGGCATCTCGACGCCATCTGCATGTATTTCCCCGAGGCGGCGGAAAAAACCTACCTGCTCCGCGAATTCGACGCCGACGCCGTGCGCCGCGGCAATCCCGACGTGCCCGACCCCATCGGCCTCGGCATCGACGCCTACTTCGAGTGCCGCGACACCATCAAACGCAGCCTCCCCAGCCTCCTCCACTTTCTCAAAACCGACGCCCCAATGAGCACCACGCAAACCACCACCGCACCCGCCGTTTCCACCGCCACCCGCACCCTCCGCATCGCCCTCGGCGCGGACCACGGCGGCATCGACCTGAAGCAGGCCGTCCACGCGCATCTCACGAAAAAAGGCTACATCGTCAGCGACTTCGGCGCCTTCTCGCACGACTCGGTGGACTACCCGGATTTCGCCGAAACCGTCTGCCACCACCTCATCGCGGGCGAGTCCGATTTCGGCATCCTGTTTTGCAAAAGCGGAATCGGCATGAGCATCGCCGCAAACCGCTTTCCGCAGATCCGCGCCGCGCTCCTCGACAACGCCGCCGACGCCGCCGTCACCCGCCAGCACAACAACTCCAACGTTCTCTGCCTCGCCTCGAATCACGTCGAAGTCAGCGCCGTCGCGAATATCGTCGAGGCGTTTCTCACCACGAGTTTCGAGCGCGGACGCCACGAACGCCGCGTGGAAAAACTCGACCACCTCGGCACCTCGAACGCGTCGCACCCTTCGCTCGAAGAAAGCGACCCTGAGATTTTCAAAGCCATCGAAGCCGAGAAGCTGCGCCAGTTCGAAAACATCGAGCTGATCGCCAGCGAAAACTTCACCAGCCGCGCTGTCATGGAGGCCCAAGGCTCGTGCCTCACCAACAAATACGCCGAGGGCTATCCCGGCCGCCGCTGGTACGGCGGCTGTGAGCACGTCGATGTCGTCGAGCAGCTCGCCATCGATCGCGCCAAGCAGCTTTTCGGCGGCGACCACGTCAACGTCCAGCCGCACTCCGGCTCGCAGGCCAACACCGCCGTCTATTTCTCCGTCCTCCAGCCCGGCGACAAAATCCTCACCATGGATCTCGCCCATGGCGGCCATCTCACCCACGGCCACAAGGCGAACTTTTCCGGCCGCTTCTACGCCGTCACCCACTACGGCGTCAGCCAGGCCGACGAGCGCATCGACTACGATGCTCTCGCCAAACAGGCCCTCGAAGTGCAGCCGCGCATGATCACCGCCGGAGCGTCCGCCTACCCGCGCATCATCGATTTCCAGCGCATGCGTGAGATTGCCGACAGCGTGGGCGCGCTGCTTTTCGTGGACATGGCGCACATCGCCGGCCTCGTCGCCGCGGGCGTTCACCCGAACCCCGTACCGCTCGCCGACTTCGTCACCACCACCACGCACAAGAGCCTGCGCGGCCCGCGCGGCGGCATCATCATTTGCCAGGAAAAATACGCGAAAGGCATCGACAGCCAGGTCTTCCCCGGCATCCAGGGCGGCCCGCTCGAGCACGTCATCGCGGCCAAAGCCGTCTGCTTTTACGAAGCCCTCCAACCGTCCTTCAAAGGCTACGCCCAGCAAGTCGTGAGCAACGCCAAAGCGCTCGCCGCCGGACTCATGAAAAACGGCTACCGCATCACCAGCGGCGGCACCGACAACCACCTCATGCTCGTCGATCTCCGGCCCAACGGCCTCAACGGCAAAATCGCCAGCGAGGCCCTCGACCACGCCGGCCTCACCGTGAACAAAAACGGCATCCCCTTCGACACCGAGAAGATCAGCCTCGGCGGCGGCATCCGCGTCGGCACCCCCGCCGTCACCACCCGCGGCATGAAGGAAGAGGAGATGATGGAAATCGCCGACCTCATGCACCGCGCGCTCCTCGGCAAAGACGACCCCGCCGAGCTGCTCAAAGTCCGCACCGAAGTCCGCGCCCTCACCTCCCGCTATCCGCTGCCGGGCTAGAGGCGCCGTCTCACTCGCGGCAGCGCCTGATTAGCCGACGTTCTCGACATAGATGCTTTGAGGTTCTGCGCCAGACCTGTTCCAGACTTCGGCTGCGGTGACATGGTCTTGAGGGTCGCCCTCAGTGTCGATTTCAAGACCCACGATGAATGCCTCGTCGAGAAACATGTGGTCGGCGACGGCGATTGAATAGTCGTGAGTGCGACAAGACTCGGTGAGCGTGAGCCAATGCACGCCTCGCAAAGCAGGCATCTCCCAGAAAGAAGAAAGAATCGGCGCGGAGGTAGTGACTCGGAAGGAAACTGGCTCGGCCTGCTCGCGCGCTTGGAAATAGATGACGACTGCCTTGGGATTGTCGTCAGCACGCCACATCGCACCGCGAAGGTTTTCGGTCATCGGTAGAATGCGGGGTACTTCGGGCATACGCGTGACTAGTCGCCCAACTAGAAGTGGGCGGAATTATTTCGTGATTAAAGGCGAAAGGCGGCGGGCCATGAGTAGGAAGGTGGGGGATAGCCTACACTTTCAGCCGCGAAAGGGCTGTCTTGCGGCGTGGCGGATGTGGCCGATGCGGACGGGGTTTTCGTGGATGCGAAAAAAGACGAGGTAGTTTTCGAAAGGCATCATCCGCCAATTCCGAGCGAAGGGGTACCGCGGAAATCGCCTGGCAAGAAATCCAACGTCTCGCACGCATTGAGCAGCCGGGTGAGGTAGCGATCAGCCGTTTCGCTGCTTCGGGATTCTTCGATGATGTAGTCGCGGATTTTGGCCAGGTCGCGCCCGCGCCGCGGGGCGTATTCGACACGGAACCTCACGCGAGGCCGAGTTGCCGCCGGACTTCCGCACTGCTCAGCGCCTCGCCGCGCGCAAACTCCGCATCGGCTTCAGCAAGCGCGGCGCGAATCTCGGAAACGTCGTCGCCGGAAAATCGGGACGCGACCATCTCGGCAAGGCCGGCCTGAATTTTGAGCCAGTCTGCGCTCGCCATCGAAGCCACGGCTGCGATCACTTCGTCAGCAGTCATGGCGGAAAAGTGCCGCATTTTCCGCGCGGCTCAAGTCAGCTTTCAAACAACCCCGCCTCCGACTCCAAGCCAATCCACTTTCACAAAGTCACCGTTTGCAGTCCGAAGGCCGGCGCGGCGGCGATCATGTGGCGGTCGCTGGTGTGGATGGCAGTGCAGCCCTCCTCCGCCGCGCAGGTGAGATGGAGAGCATCGGGGGCACGGAGAAAAATGGTGGCCGGGAGGGCGCTGATTTTCCGGCGGGCCGTGTGGGCGAGGCTTTCTGGCAGGGGCAGCCAAGTCCACAGACCGGCTTGGCAGTCGGCCTCGAACTGAGCGCAAAAGTAATCGAAGTCCATCTGCGGCATCGTGCCCTCGCGGAGCTTGCGATGAAAAACGGAGGCCACCTCGGCAACCGCATGGACGCAGCTCGCTGCGGGCTATGTGCTGGCGAGGAAGGCTCGCACTCTTTCCGAATCCGGCTCGTCCACGTAGAACTTGGCGATGTAAGCGGCGTCCAAGTAGATCATCGCCCGTCGCGCATCTCGGAGATGATCTCCGTGGAATCCAAGCCACCGTAACGCTTGTGCATAATGGCCTCATACCCCGGCAGCAGCTTGCGCGTGAGGAAGGGATTCTCCGCCTTCGCCGCGGGCAGCGGCACAATCTTCGCCACGGCCTGGCCTTGGTCGGTGAGCACGATGGGCTCCTGCTCGGTGGCCTTGCTGACCCAGAGCGCGGTGTTCTCGTGCAGCTCGTGAATGGAAATGGCGGTCATGCGAACAAGGGTGACACGGCGATGATGGCGCGGCAAGCCGCCCTCACCGTCAGCTTTCAAACAACCCCGCCTCCGGCTCCACGCCCAGCCCTGGCGCGGCGGGCGGTGTGAGGATGCCGCCGGCAAATTGCCACCCGCGAAACGGGTCGTCGCCGATGAGCCATGCGCCGTCGAGGTCGGCGTAGCTGGTGCGTTGCGCGATGACCGCGCCGGCGGCGATGAGCGCGCTGCTTTCCAGCATGCAGCCCACCATGATCGTCTGCTTGAGCACCTTGCCGCGCAGCACCATGCGCCGCGCGGGCGTGAGGCCGCCGCATTTCACGAGCTTGATATTGAAGCCGGCGTAGAGCGGCGCGACGCGCGGGACGTCGGCCTCCACGACGCAGCTCTCGTCGGCCATCAGCGGCAGCACCGCGCGGGCGCGCGCGACCTCCGCGTCGCGCTCCGGCGGATACGGCTGCTCGATGAAGACGACGCGCAGCTTTTTCAGGCTCTTGGAAAGCGCGCGCAGATCGGTCTCGCCCCACGCGCAGTTGGCGTCCACGGCGATGAGGCCGGTGGCGCGGGCGCGCACGTATTCGAGCGTGCCCAGGCTGGCGGTGGCGTCGGCCTTGAGCTTGATGCGCGGGAAGCGCCGCAGCTCCTCCATCTTCACCGCCAGCTCCTCGGTGCTCGATAGGCCGATCGTGCAAAAGGTCGTCACCGGCTCCGGTTTGCGCGCCCACATCAGCTCCGTGACCGACACGCCGCGCCGCCGCGCCAGCCAGTCCCACAGCGCCACATCCAGCGCGCACTGCGCCGCGCGCGAGGGCGCCACCAGCTCCCAGACCTTGCCCCAAGAGGCTTCCAGGCCCGCGACCGTCTGCAAATCCAGCGCCTCGATGAACCCGCGCGCGGCCTGGATTTTTTCCATCACGCCTTCCGCCGTCTCGTCGTAGAAAGCGTTCGGCGACGCCTCGCCATAACCCGCGATCCCGTCGCGTTCCAGGCGGACGAAAACATTGCGCACCTCAGTGCGCCGTCCGCGGCTGATGCGGAAGGCGTGACGCGGGTGCAGTTCCCGGCTGACGCAGGTGAGCTTCATGGACGAAAAAAATGGGGGCGCGGAAAAATCGAGGATCGGGGGATTCGATCTTTCCGGCGGAGGATTTCTGGAATCATTATCGGGAACCGCGCATGTCCGTTAGCCAAATTTTCGCCCGCTCCATCGGCTCCTCCGTCGAGGGGCTCGGCATCCCCGCCTGTGCCAGCTTTGACCTCGCCGCGGAGCCCGTGCGGTCCGGCACCACGCTGCTCATCGGCGGCACGCATGGCGACGAGCCCGCCACGGTGCTTTTGCTGGAGAGCTTTTTGCAAAGCGCCGCCTGGGCTGCGCTGCACGCCGCGCCGGTCATCGTGCTCCCGCTCGCGAACCCTGACGGCTACAAGCGCGGCACGCGCTACAACGCGCGCGGCGTGGACCTGAACCGCAACTGCGGCTGCAACTGGAGCGCCGCCAGCGAAGAGCCCGCCGGCCCCGCGCCGTGGTCCGAGCCGGAGTCGTGCGCGCTGCGCGATTTCATCCTCGCGCGGCGGCCGGCGAAAATCGTGAGCCTCCACTGGGCGCTCGCCGAACTCGACGCCGACGGCCCGCAGTCCACCGCGCTCGCCCAGGCCATGTGGGCTGCACTCGGCGAGACCGCGCGCCGCCCGTACCGCCTGCGAGTGGCCGAACTGGGCCGCGGCCAGCGCCGCCTTCAGCGCACCTACGCCGCCTGCCCCGGCTCGCTCGGCCAGTGGTGCGGCTATGGCCTCACCTATCCCGACGGCTCCGCGCCCGCCATGATCACCCTCGAACTCCCCTACGACCCCCACGCCCCGAGCCGCCCCGACCCGATCCCCGCCGACCACCTCGCCGACCTGCGGATGCTGTGGCAGCGCGACTCCGCGGGCTACCTCCGCGCCGTCGAGCCCGGCGTCCACGCCATGCTCACCGCCGCCTGCACTTTCCAAAATCCCGCCTAAAAAATCATGGTCGAAATCTCCATCCAATACCTCGGCGACCTGCGCTGCACCGCCGCGCACGGCCCTTCCACCACCACGCTCCTCACCGACGCGCCCACCGACAACCACGGTCGTGGCGAATCGTTTTCGCCCACCGACCTCGTCGCCACCGCACTCGGGACGTGCATCGTCACCACTATGGGCATCGTCGCGCAGCGCCACGGCATCGAGCTTCGCGGGACCAAAATCACGGTGCAAAAGGAAATGACCTCCGTCCCCACGCGCCGCATCGCCCGGCTCCCGAGCGAGCTGACCATCCCGCTCCCGCCCACCCACCCGCAGCGCGCCGCGCTCGAAAACGCCGCCCTCCACTGCCCCGTCCGCGAGAGCCTCCACCCGGACGTGGACGCGCCGATCCATTTCATCTGGGCGGAAAGCTGAATACTGTTTTCAACGGCCAGTTTTCAATAGCGCACCTGCTGGGAAAACATCCCAAAAAAACTGTCATCCTGAGCGGAGCGGAGGCTTTGCGTAGCGCAGTCGAAGGACCTCCATCTTTTCGTGGGCGGAGGTGGAGCGGAGAACATCTCACCACCGCCTCCGCCCGCAGAAGATGGAGGTCCTTCGGCTCCGTTCCCGCCCGCCTGCGCCCGCCGGGAACTCCGCTCAGGATGACAGTTTTTTTGAGCTGCCGCGCGGCCTTTCTCGCGCCGCTTGCGGAATAAAACGCCGCCGCTATAACCGCAGCCCATGCCGAACTTGCGCGAAGCCAACGGGCTTAAAAAAGGCCGCCACCTCGATGAACTCGAACACAAATCCATCGAGGAGGAGGACTACAAACCCAAGCTCAAGGAGCAGCAGCTCAAGCTGCTCACCCTGACCCGCGAGCTGGCCGAGGCGCGGCGCTCGCTCATCGTCGTCTTCGAGGGGCCGGACGCCGCCGGCAAAGGCGGGGCGATCAAGCGCATCGTCGAGCGGCTCGACCCCCGGCTGCTGCGCGTGCATTCCGTCATCAAGCCGACCGCCGAGGAGCATCAGCGCCACTATCTCTGGCGCTTTTGGAACAAGCTCCCGCCCTACGGCCAAGCCATCATCTTCGACCGCTCCTGGTATGGCCGCGTGCTCGTCGAGCGCGTGGAAAGTTTCGCCACCGACAAGGAATGGAAGCGCGCCTACGACGAGATCAACGACTTCGAGCGGCTGCTCACCGACGACGGCGCTATCTTCGTTAAATGCTACCTCCACATTTCCAAAGACGAGCAGCTCCTCCGCTTCAAACGCCGCGAGGGCGATCCCTACAAGCATTGGAAAATCAACGACGAGGACTGGCGCAACCGCCGCAAGTGGGACGAGCACAACGCCGCCGCCGAGGACCTGTTTGAGCGCACCAGCACGGACGCCGCGCCGTGGACGGTCGTCGCCGCGAATTACAAATGGTACGCCCGCGTGAAAGTCGTGAAGACCGTCGTCGAGGCCCTCGAGCGCGCGGGCCTGAAACGCGCCGACGGATGAGCCCGCTCCGCTCGGCGCTGGCGAAAGGGCTCGCCGTCTGCGCGCTGCTCACCGCCCCGGGCTGCGACCGGATTTTTGACCAGGGCTCGAAAGACGACATCGCCGCCGCGGAGAAAAAAGCCGCCGCCGGGGACTTCCGCGGCGCGGTCGAGCGTTACGAGGCCGCGCTCGACGGCACGGGGAAAACCGCGGAACTCCACTACCGCCTCGCCCTGCTCTACGCGGACAAGCTCAAGGCCCCGCTCGACGCCGTGCATCACCTCGACCGCTACCTCGAACTCGCCCCCGCCGGCCCGCGCGCCAAGGACGCCCGGACGCTCAAAAAAGAGGACGAAAACAAACTCCTCATGCAGCTCAGCAACGGCCTGCCCATCACCCAAGCCGAGGCCACGCGCCTGCGCAATGAGAACCTCATGCTCCTCGAAAAGCTCGCCGTCATCCGCGGGCAAAAGCCGCCGCCCGCCGCCACCACGCCGGGCAAAGGCGCGCCCTTGCAGAATCCCATCCCGCCCGGCGCGCGCACCTACACCGTGAAGTCCGGCGACACCCTCGCGAAAATCGCCCGCCAGTTTTACAAGAACGCGACCCGCGCAAAGGACATACAGGATGCGAACTTCAACCAGCTCTCCGGCACTGTGAAAATCAGACCCGGCATGGTGCTGATCATTCCAAAATAGCGCCACGATGAAGCCGTCCACTTTCCTCTCCTTCTACGAAAAAATCGAAGCCCTCGTGCAGCGTCTGCCTGAGTCGCTGCGTGGGCCGATCCTGCGCGAGATCACGCCGATCAAGACGCTCTTCCTGCTCCAGCGCCCGCCGCGGCTGGTGCTCCTCGGGTCGGCGGGTGCGGGCAAAGTGGAGCTGCTGCACGGGCTGTTCGGCGCGGACATGGCGCAGCCCGGCGAGGAAAACCTGAGTGACGGAACGTGGCAGACTTTCGGGCAAAAAAGCCACGGCACCCTGCAACTGCTCGACGCCCGCCGGCCCGCCTCGCTGAACATGCTGCGCGCCGCGCTCGCCGCGGAAGCGCCCGACCTGTTCATCTTCGTGCGCCCTGCCCTGCCCATCGACGACGCGCTCGCCGCCGACCTCGAACACGCCGCGCAAATCCTCGCCTCCGCCGAGCAGCGCGGCGGTCCGCGCGCCAAACTGCTAGGCGTGCTCATCGCCGGTACCGCCGACGCCGAGAGCGCGCGCCAAGATTTGCACGCCTGCCTGCACACGCGCACCGAGCTGAGCGACCGCATGGTGGGCACCCTCGCGCTCACCACAGGTGCCGGGCGCGAGCGGCTGGCCGAGCTGATCGCCATCGAGCTGCCCGGCGAAGCGCAGCTCGAAATGGCGCGGCTTTCCGCCAACCGCGCCCTGCAAAAGCAGATCGCGCAGGTCGTCATCAAAAGTGTGACCGCCATCAGCGCGGCCATCGGCGCGCAGCCCATTCCGCTCGCGGATTTCCCCATCCTCACCTCGCTGCAAGGCACCATGGTGGCCAGCATCATGCACATCAGCGGACGTGAGATGAGCGTGAAGCTCGCCGGCGAATTCATCGCCGCGCTCGGCGCGAACATCGGCGTCGGCCTCGCGCTGCGCGAAGGCGCGCGGGCCGTCTTGAAATTCGTGCCCGTGTGGGGCAACGCCGTCTCCGGCGCGGTCGCCGCCGGCGGCACTTTCGCGATGGGCCGCGCGGCGTCGGCCTACTTCATCGAGGGCGTGTCCCTGGCCGATGCGCGCGGCCTTTTCCGCCGGCGGAAAAAGGAAACGCCACTGCTGAAAGACTGACGCCAGCGCCGCGCGTGGGCTTCCCATCCGCGGGGTGATCCCGTATGGCATTGCGCATGGCTTCCTCCAATCCGCTCTACGTCCTCATCCTCGCCGGCGGCAGCGGCGAGCGCTTCTGGCCGCTCAGTCGCCGCGCGCGCCCGAAGCAACTGCTCTCGCTTTTCTCCAAAGAGACGCTGCTCGAAGCCACCCTGCGCAGGCTCGACGGGCTCGTGCCGCCGGCGCAAATCCTCATCCTCACCAACGCCGACCAGGAGGCCGGCGTGCGCGCGCTGTGCCCGCAGTTGCCGCGGGAAAACATCGTCGCCGAGCCGGCCAAGCGCGACACCGCCGCGGCCATCGCGCTCGGCGTGGGCTGGATCGCGCGGCGCGCGCCGCAGGCCACCATGGTCGTGCTGCCCGCGGATCATTTGATCAAAGACACCGCCGGTTTTCAGCGCACGCTGCGCACCGCGGCGACGGCGGCGGAACAGACCGGCGAGCTGGTGACCATCGGCATCCAGCCCACCTGGCCGTGCCCGGGTTTCGGCTACATCGAGCAAGGCGCGGCCTGCGCGCCCGGCGTCGGCGGCGCGGACGGGCCGGGCGTTTTCGAGGTCACGCGCTTCCGCGAAAAGCCGGACGCGGAGCTCGCCGCGCAGTTTTTGCAGCAGGGCAATTTCCGCTGGAACGCGGGCATGTTCATCTGGTCGATCCGCGCCATCATGGGCGCCTTCAACCGGCACGCGTCGGCGCTCGGCGAATTCGTCGGGCGGCTGCATGCGGGCGAAAACATGGCCGACCTTTTGCGCGACGTTTTCCCCGCGCTGCCGAAAATCTCCATCGACTACGCGGTCATGGAAAAGAGCGAGCGCGTGCTGATGGTCGAGGCCGCGTTTGACTGGGACGACGTGGGGAGTTGGACCGCCGTGGCCAAGTACCTCTCCGCCGACGCCGCGGGCAACCAAAGCAACACCCCCGTGCAGGCTCTCGACGCGGCGAACAACATCGTCTTCACCGACCAGCCGCGCACCATCGCGCTGCTCGGCGTGAGCGACCTCATCGTGGTGCAGACCGCCGACGCGTTGCTCGTATGCAGCCGGCACGAGGCCGAGAAGATCAAGCAGCTCGTCGCGCGCGTGCCGGAGGCGATGCAGTGAAACGGTCGCTCGGCATCGACCACGGCGAGGCGCGCATCGGCCTCGCGATTGCGGATGACCTCGGCATGCTCGCGCATCCGCTGGAGACGATTCATATCAAGAAAACTGCCGATCCCGTGGCGCGCATCGCGGCCATCGTCGTGCGCGACAAGATTGAGATCATCATCCTCGGGATGCCGCGCAACATGGACGGCAGCTACGGCCCGGCGGCGGAGAAGGTCCGCGCCTTCGCCGAAAAGCTGCGCACCGCCTGCGGCTGCGAGGTGAAGCTGTGGGACGAGCGGCTAACCTCCGTCGCCGCGCAACGCTCGCTGCACGAGGCCGGGCGGAATGTGAAAGACAGCCGCAAAGTCATCGACCAAGTCGCCGCGCAACTCATCCTGCAAGGCTGGCTGGATTCGCAGGCGATGCTGGGCTAGGCGTCGTGTCGTACGTCGTTTTCAAAACGCGCTGAACAATGCAGAAGTTCCGAGCACTCATCCGCGGCCAAAACTTCCAGATGCGCAACATGGAAGGGCAAGGCATCAAGACCTACGGATTTTTTATAACCGTCTTCGTCGAGGCCGAGTCTCCCGAGGTCGCCGAGAATGCCGCGATAGAAACCCTCCGACAATCTCCGAAGCTCCGTGATTCCGTTGTCAACCCACCAGACGATTCGCCTCGGATGTTTGTCGAGGAGCTTCAGGAAATTGCAGATTGGCCGGCCGATACGAAGCGACCTCTGACGGGCTTCACTTTCTTCACCGGCAATGAGCAGCGACCAACGAACACCTAGGCAATGCACCACTTGCTTGAGATTATTGAGGCGGTGCTCAATGTGCTGACCATACCTTGGCGTTGGCCGACTAGGCGACCCAAGTGGCGGAAGCCTTCGCAGATGGAGGAAGCCCAACACATTATTTCGCTAACGTTGTTTGGCATGTTCGTGGTGATTGGCGGCGTGATCTGCCTCGCCAATTTTTTTGCACATCGGTAACCGCGAATGGCTTCTTTCGTTCGCCTCAAACTCCTCCTCGCCTACGACGGCAGGCCGTTCCGCGGGTGGCAGAGTCAGGCGGGCGGGGATGCGGTGCAGGACCGGCTGGAGCAAGCATTCATGCGGGTTGGCGGGCAGCGCATCGTGGTGCATGGGTCGGGGCGGACGGATGCCGGGGTGCATGCGCTGGGACAGGTGGCGCATGCGGATGTGCCGCGCGTTTTTCTCCCGCCCGCGAAATGGCACGCCGCGTTGAACGCCAATCTGCCGCCCGAAATCCGCGTGCTGCGCTGCGTGCGTGCGGCGGCGGATTTCCACGCGCGGTTCCAGGCGCGCGGGAAGACGTATCGCTACCGCATCCATGTCGGGCCGGTTTTTCCGCCCCTGGAAATCGGGCGCGCGTGGCACGTTCCCAGCCCGCTCGATCTCGGCGTGCTGCGCGCGTGCGCGGCGCAGCTTACGGGCACGCATGATTTCGCCGGTTTCGCCGCGAACCGCGGCCACGCGCCCACGAGCACCGTCCGCACGCTGCGCGAAATCCATCTCACCGCGCGCGGCCCGCGGCTGACGCTGCGCTTCACCTGCGACGGCTTCCTTTACAAAATGGTTCGCCTGCTCACCGGCACGCTCATCCGCTGCGCGCAGGGGCGGATGGAGCCGGCGTTTCTCGACACGCTGCTCGCCGGAGGCGGCTCGCCGAAGACCCATTTCCAAGCCCCGGCGGAAGGCCTCTATCTCGTGCGCGTCTTTTACTGAGGCGGCGCGGGAGCCGTCGGCGCGGGCGCGGGGGCGTCGGGTGCGGCCCCGGATTTGGGCGTCACGAGGATGCCGAATTTCTGGTACTGCACATTCAGGTTGGCCAGCTCGGCCACGTATTTCACGACCTCGGTGAAGGGCGCGTTGTTCATGCTGAGCGTGATGGTCTGCGTCTTGATCACGTCTTCCGGCAGCTTGAGCACAAAGTTCACCGCGATCTTCCCGTCCGAGAGTTTCCCTGCCGTCGTCTTGAGGTAGTCAAAGACCGAGCCAATCGTGGCTTCCTTGAGCTGCACTTTCGGCACGAGGAGACCGGCGAGCTGCCGTTCCTGATCCACGTTCTTGGGCGCGGTTTTCTCCAGCACCTTGATCTTCTGGAGATAGTTGATCGCCGACACATTGCGCGGGTCCAACTGATACACCATCTCGAAGGCGCCCTTGGCCGTGGCATAGTCGCCCTTGTTAAAGGCGGCCTGGCCTTCGGTCAGCAATTGCGTGACCTCTGCGGCCGGCGGCGCGGCGGGGAGGGTGGTGGCGGTGACGAAGAGGAGGCCGAGGACAGGGAGGAGTTTCATGCGGGAATCTTGGACCCGCCGGAGTAAAAAGCCAGCGCCGAGATGGGCGGCGCGCGGACTTACTCCACGGTCACGCTCTTCGCCAGGTTGCGCGGCTTGTCCACGTCGCAGCCGAGGTGGACGGCGGTGTGGTAGGCGAGCAGTTGCAGCGGGATGGCGGTGAGGATGGGCGAGAGGTAGTCCGGGCAGGCGGGGATGTAGATCACGTCGTCGCAGATTTTCGCGAGCTTGGTGTTGCCCTCGGTGCCGATGGCGATGACCGGGCCTTTGCGCGCCTTCACTTCCTCGATGTTGCTGATGTTCTTATCCAGCACGCTGTCATCCGGCGCGATGAAGACGCTCGGCACCTCTGGCGAAATGAGCGCGATGACGCCGTGCTTCAACTCCGCGCTTGGGTGGCCGCTGGCGTGGATGTAGCTGATCTCTTTCATCTTCAGCGCGCCTTCCAGCGCCACGGGGTAGTTGAACTGCCGGCCGAGGAACATCATCGAGTGCGCGCTGCTGTATTTCTCAGCGATCTTTTTGATGTGGTCGCTCTGCGCGAGGATACGCGTGATCTTTGCGGGCAGCGCTTCGAGTTCGTTGATGATGGTGAGTCCCTCGGTGGTGCCGAGATGGCGGATGCGCCCGAGCAGCAGCCCGATCAGGGTCACGATGGTGACTTGTGAAGTGAATGATTTTGTCGCCGCCACGCCGATCTCCGGCCCGGCGTGCATGTACACGCCGCCATCGCTTTCGCGGGCGATGGTCGAGGCCACGTTGTTGCAAATACCGAGCGTCTTATGGCCCTTGCGCTGGCTCTCGCGGAGCGCGGCGAGGGTGTCGGCGGTCTCGCCGCTTTGGCTGAGGCAAAAGACGAGCGTGTTCGTGGGCAGCGGCATGTTGCGGTAGCGGAACTCGCTCGCGAATTCGACCTCCACGGGCACATGCGCCAGCGCCTCGATGACGTACTCGCCCACCATCGCCGCATGGCTCGCCGTGCCGCAGCCAGTGAGGATGATGCGCTCCACATTGCGCAGTTCCGTGGCCGTCATTTCCAGCCCGCCGAGCACAGCGGTGGCCTCCTCGCGGCTGAGCCGTCCGCGCATGGCGTCGAGCACGGTCGCGGGCTGCTCATAAATTTCCTTGAGCATGAAATGCGGGTAGTCGCCCTTGCTCACGTCCTCCTCGGTCATGTCCACTTTTGTCACCTCGAAGCCGCTGGCCCCGCCGACCAGGCTGGTGATTTCAAACTCCTCCGCGGTCAGCGCGGCGATGTCGTAGTCCTTGAGATAAATCGCATCGCGCGTGTAGGCGATGATGGCACTGACATCGCTGGCAAAGAAGTTCTCCCCTTTGCCGATGCCGAGCACCAGCGGACTTCCGCGGCGCGCGCCCACGAGCACGCCGGGCACGTCCTGGTGCAAAATCACGATGCCGTAAGTTCCCACCACTTGTTTCAACGCCACGCGCAGCGCCTCGATCAGCCGGCCTTTCGTCGGCTCGCCGCCCGCCGCGTCGTAGGCCTTGCCCACGAGATGGGCCAGCACCTCGGTGTCGGTCTGGCTTTGAAAAGTGTGGCCCTCGCGCACCAGCGCCTCCTTGAGCACGGCGTAGTTTTCGATCACGCCGTTGTGGCAGAGGAAAAGCTTGCCGCTCTGGTCGGCGTGCGGGTGGGCGTTGGCGTCGGTCACGCCGCCGTGCGTGGCCCAGCGCGTGTGCGAGATGCCGATCTGGCCGGTCGCAGGTTTTTCCTTCAGCAGCTCGGCGAGGTTCGCGATGCGCCCGATCCGCTTGCGCACCTCCACTTTTCCGCCGTCCAAAATGGCGACGCCCGCGCTGTCGTAGCCGCGATACTCGAGCCGCCGCAAGCCGTCGAGGAGGACGGGCACTGCCTGGGATTTGCCGATGTAGCCGATGATTCCGCACATAATGGTAGGTGGTGAAAAGTGAAGGTGAGGTGAAAGTGCGCAGCGTGCCAGAGGGCGCGGGCCGGTGCAAGGCCGCCGCCTTCGACGGGTGCAGGAAGTCGGCATTGTTTGTGCGCCAACGGCGCAAACCATACCAGCCTGGGGCAACGCCCCAGGTCATTGCGGCGAACATACCGAGGGCTGAAAGCCCGTTTCATCCCGCGGTCGTGTCGCGTAGATGGATCGGGCTTTCAGCCCTCGTTTTTCTTTGATTGGTGGCCCTGGGGCGTTGCCCCAGGCTGGTATGGATGCGGGCCTTCGGCCCTCCGAAATGACTTCCGTTACACCCTCTTAGAGCAGGAAGGTGATGGCTTCCAAGGCGCGCAGATAAAGGGTGTGGCGGGCGCCGCGGGTCATTTCTTCGTCGAGGAGTTCGAGCGTGGTGTCGGGGCCGGCGGGGAGGAGGTGGTAAAGTGCGGGGACGCCGGGAAGGTTCGTTTCGGCGTGGAGGTAGCGCTCTCCGGTGTGGCGGCGGAGGCTGAAGGTGGCGGGGCTGCAGGTGAGGGTGCAGCCGCCGATGGCCGGGCCGGGCTGCTCATCGAGCTGGATGTCGATGTCGCCGCTCACGGGGCTGTGAAAGACGAGCGGGCCGGGCGTTTTCAAAGTCCAACGGAGCTGCGCGCTGAGCCAGCCGACGAGGAGCAGCGCGGTGCTGCGGTAGCCGGGCGCGTGGGTCAGGCACACGGAGCGGAGGGCGGGCAGGTGGGTGAGGTTTTCCGGCGCGTCGAAGAATTGGGCGAGGGCCTGGCGGAAGTAGAGCGAGCGCGTCCAGTTCAGGTCGCGGAGGGTGAGGGTGGCTTTGGCGGTGTGGAGGCTTTGGTGGAGTCGGTCGAACTGCCAGCGCGGATGAGTCCACGGGAGGCTGTCGATGATGAGGCGGTCGATCCACGGCCAAAGCGTGGGATTAAGGTCTTCGACGGGGTCGCCTTGGAGCCAGAAGTAAAGCGGCAGGTCGCTGTCGAGATGGGAGAAAACGATGTTAGTCAGCCGGCCTTTGAGTTCCCCTTCCAGTAGAAAGCTAATCTGCTCGCAGCACACGCTTTTCGCCCCGGCGCGGGACAGGTGGCAATGGGCATTGACCCATGCGGAAACGCGGGGCTCGACAGCTTCGCGGCAGACGCAGATGAGCAGGGCGCGGCAGGCGTGGTTGCGGGTGAACTCGGAGATCAGCTCGGTATTCGCAGCCATCGCCTCGGTGCTGCGGCAATAGACCGCGAAGTTCACCAGCGACGCGCGCGTGGGCGGCGTGGCGCTGCCGGTGTGCCAGAGTTTCTTTAGCTCGCGGCTGATTTGATCAACCGGGACTTGAGTGCCGAGGGCGGATAGGTCGAGGGTGGCGGACATGGGATAGTTATGAGTTAAGAAAAATGAGGTATGAGTGATGAGTGGCGCGGTTGGTCTTATTCATACCTCATCCTTCATAACTCGTAACTCACTTACATCCTCCTCCACTCACGCCCATCCCGTGCCAGTAACTCATCCGCCTCCTTCGGCCCCCATGAGCCGGATGGGTATTCGCAGACCGGCGGCGGGTTGTCCGCCTGATGCCAGGCATTTTCAATGAGGTCAATGAAACGCCATGCGCCTTCCACTTCATCGCGCCGGGCGAAGAGGGTGGCGTCGCCGCTCATGGCGTCGAGGAGCAGGCGCTCGTAGGCTTCGGGCGAGGCTTTGCCAAAGCTGGTGCCGTAGTGAAAGTCCATCTTCACCGGCTCGATGCGCAGGGTCGCGCCGGGCATCTTGCACTGCATGCGGAGCGAGATGCCTTCGTCGGGCTGGATGCGGATGACTAAGACATTCGCACCGATGTCTGCCGCGCCTTTGTTGAACAGGACACTTGGGGCGTTCTTGAACTGCACGGCGATCTCAGTCGCGCCTTTGGGCAGGCGTTTGCCTACGCGGATGTAAAAGGGGACGCCGGCCCAGCGCCAGTTATCGACGTTGGCCTTGAGCGCCACATAGGTCTCAGTCTTGGACTCGGGGGCGACGCGGTCCTCGGTGCGGTAGGCTTTTACCTCCACGCCGCCGATGGCTCCGGCGGTGTACTGTCCGCGCACGACATCACGCGCTATGTCTTCGGGCGACATCGGGCGGAGCGAGCGGATGATCTTCACCTTCTCATCGCGCACGCTGTCGGCGGCGAGGTCGGTGGGCGGCTCCATGGCGACTAGACAAAGGAGCTGGAGCAGGTGGTTTTTCACCATGTCGCGCAGCGCCCCGGCGCTCTCGTAGTAAGGCCCGCGCGCTTCCACGCCGAGCGGCTCCGCGGCGGTGATCTGGACGTGGTCGATGTAGCGGTGGTTCCACAGCGGCTCGAAGATGCCGTTGGCAAAACGCAGCACCATGATGTTCTGCGCGGTCTCTTTGCCGAGGAAGTGGTCGATGCGAAAGGTGTCCTGTTCGCGAAAGGTCTTATCGACCACGCTGTTCAGCTCCTGCGCGGTGGCGAGGTCGGTGCCAAAGGGTTTCTCCACGATGACGCGCGTCCAGCTTCCGTCCGCTGTTTTGTTCAAACCCGCCGCCGCGAGATGTTCGAGGATGCCCTCGAATTCGCCCGGCGCGACGCTGAGGTAGAAAAGGCGGTTGCCGCGGGTGCCGCGCTCGGTGTCGAGCTGGGCGAGGCGCTCGGCGAGCCGCTGGTAGCCGGCGGCATCGCCGAACTCGCTGCGGTGGTAAAAGACGCGGTCGGCAAAGCTCGCCCACACCTCGTCGTTGAGCCCGCTGCGGGAAAATTTCCCCGCCGCCTCCCGCAGCTCCGCGCGAAAGGTCTCGTCCGTTTTTTCCCGCCGGGCGAAACCGACGACGGTGAGCGCGGCGGGGAGGTCGCCGTCGGCGGCGATGTTGTAGAGCGCCGGGATGAGCTTGCGGTAGGTCAGGTCGCCCGAGGCGCCGAAGATGACGACGCTGCACGGCTGCGGCATGGGGCGCGTGGCGAGGCCCTCGCGCAACGGGTTGGCGGATGGAGTGGTGGTCGCGTTCAAAGCGGGGCGTTTTTACCGCCAGTGGAGAGCAGGGCGAAGTGAAAAGATTTCATTGCGGCAATGAGCGGGGGCACGGCCTTGACGCAGCGCGCGAGCCCCGCACAATGCCCGGCCCATGTTTCTCGAACCGCTGCCGCCGCGCTCCGTCATCACGCCCATCGTCCGGCGGGTGCGCGCGGCGCTCGCGGAGGCGCAGCAGCAGGAGCCGCTGGCCGAGGTGCAAAAGCGCGCGGCTGACGCGCGGCCGGTGCGCGATTTCGAGAGCGCGGTGGCGGGCGGCTTCGGGCTCATCGCCGAGATCAAGCGCACCTCGCCCTCCATGGGCCCGATGCGCAATGCCGACGTGGCCGACACCGCCGACGCCTACGAGCACAGTCCCGCGGTGCGCGCCGTCTCCGTGCTCACGAATCGCGAGGACTTCGGCATGAGCCTCGGCGAGCTGGCCGTGGTCGGCGGGCGCACCGCCAAGCCGCTGCTGCGCAAGGATTTCATCTTCGAGCCCTACCAGGTCTGGCAGGCCCGCGCCCACGGGGCGGATGCCATCCTGCTCATGGCCAATATCCTCACGCCGGCCGGCCTGCGCGAACTCTCCGCCCTCGCCGCGAGCCTCGGCCTGGCCGTGCTCTTCGAGCTGCACACCGCCGATGAACTGGCCAAGCTCCCGCCGCACCCGCGCCTCTGCGGCATCAACAGCCGCGTCTTCAAAAGCGACGACAGTGCCGCGCGTTATTTTGGGTCAAAGGTGCTGCGTTTCCTCGGAGTGAAAAAAGACCTCAGCATCAAGCGCGAGCAGTTTGACCTCGTCCACCAGCTCCCCGGCGGAGCGCTGCGCATCGCGGAAAGCGGCGTGTCGCCCGAGATGGTGCCGCACCTGCGCGACACGCTGGCCTTTCACGCCATGCTCGTGGGCACCTCGCTGCTCATGGCCCCGGATGGGGTGCGCGCCGAGCTGGCCCGCTTCGAGCGCCAGCTCGCGCAGCCGCCGCGGGCGGTGCCGGCCGGAGCGGCGTAACCGGCGTGAGCGGCGTGAGCGGCCAATAAGCCGACAGGGAGCCGCGTCCCCTCGGGACGAATGAACGTAGATACCATCTTAATTTTCGGCTGGTTGGAGTGGGTGGTGAGTGGGGTCATAGGCGGTTTGGTTTTTGAGGATGCAGAAGGCGATTTTGAGGAGTTTGTGGAGGACGGCGCAGACGACGGCGAGTTTGCTTTTGCCGGC
>JANPHJ010000069.1:0-48871 GCA_031424395.1 Chthoniobacter sp. | reverse complement strand
CACGTCGAGCTTTTCATCCCGCCGAAAAAAGGCCGCGTCCACACGCTGCGGCTCATCCGCGAGATTCTTTACTTCGAGCCCAAAGGCCGCGGCACGCAGCCCGCCGAGGCGCTGGATTACTTGAACCAGGTGCTGCACCGCCGCTCGGTCGTCTTCCTGATTTCCGATTTCCAGGCGCCCGATTTTTCCCGCCAGCTCGCGGTCACGAGCCGGCGCCACGACCTCATCGCCATCCCGATCGTGGACCCGCGCGAGGAGGAGCTGCCCGACGTGGGCCGGCTCACGCTGGAGGACGCGGAGACAGGCGAGCAGATCGAAATCAACACCTCCGACCGCGCCACGCGGCTCGGCTATTTGAAAGCGGTCGATCAGCGCACCGCCGAGCGCCTGCGCGATTTCCGGCGCAAGCGCATCGACGCCATCTCGCTTAAGACCGACCAGGACTATCTCCCCGCGCTGCGAACCTTTTTCCGCACCCGCGAGCGGCGGTTGCAAATCCGATGATCGCCGCGCTGCTCGCCGTCATCTCGACGCCCGCGCCGTCGTCCGCACCGGACGCGCCTTTGCCCGTCGAGATCAAAGACATCGCGCCGCCGGTGGATGTGTTTCCGTATCCGCTGTGGATGGTGCTGACCGCCGCGGGCCTCGCGCTGGTCGTGCTCGGTGTCGCCACATGGCTGCTCGTCCGCTGGCTGAAGCGTCGGCCCGCTCCGCCACCACCGACGCCGCGCGCACGGGCACTGAGCGAGCTGGAAAAATTGCGCCCGCAGGTGACGGCGCTGGAGCCGTACGCGTTCAGCTTTCCTGTCTCGGATGTCTTGCGCACCTACATCGGCGCGCAGTTTCGGCTGCACGCGCGGGAGCAGACTTCGCCTGAATTTCTCGCCGCCATTTCCCACTCCCCCAAGTTTTCCGATGCTGACCGCAGCCTGCTCGCCGGGTTTCTAGAGCACTGCGACATGATCAAATTCGCCCGCATCGACGCCACCGCCGACGACCGCGCGAAGCTGCTCGAAAGCGCCATCGCCTTTGTGCAAGGAGGGCGCGCGTGAAACTGCCGGACGGACTCGGTTTCGCTCATCCGTGGCTGCTCCTGCTGCTGCTCGCGCTGCCGCTGCTGGCGCTGCTGCAAGGCGGGCGCGGGGCCGCGCCGGCGGTGGTCTTTTCCTCGCTGCGACCGCTGCATGCGCTGGGCCGGCCGCGCCGCTCGCGCATGGGCGGCTGGCTGACGACGCTGCTGCTTTTGGCGCTCGCGCCGCTCATCGTGGCCCTGGCGCGTCCGCAGATGGGGAAGACGATCACCAAGGTGCAGGCGAGCGGCATCGACATCATGCTCGCGCTGGATGTTTCGGGCTCGATGGTCGCGGAGGATTTCACCATCGGCGGCGAGCGGGCGAGCCGGCTGGAGGTGGTGAAACAGGTCACGCAAAAATTCATCGAGGCGCGGCCGAACGACCGCATCGGCATCGTCTGCTTCGCCGGGCGGCCGTATCTCGTGAGCCCGCTGACGCTGGATCACGACTGGCTTTTGGAAAATCTCGAGCGGGTGAAACTCGGGATGGTCGAGGACGGCACGGCCATCGGCTCGGCGGTCGCCTCGGCGTCGAACCGGCTGAAGGACCGGGACGCGAAGAGCCGCATCGTGCTGCTGCTCACGGACGGCGTGAGCAATGCGGGGAAGGTTTCGCCCGTGACGGCGGCGGAGGCGGCGAAGGCGCTGGGCATCAAGGTCTATGCCATCGGCGCGGGGACGAAAGGTTACGCGCCGGTGCCGGTGCAGGACATGTTTGGGCGCAAGGTCTACCGCAACATGAAGGTAGACGTGGACGAGCCGACGCTGACCAAAATCGCCGAGCTGACGAACGCGAAATTTTACCGCGCGACGGACACGAAAACGCTGACCCAGATTTTTGAGCAGATCGACAAGCTGGAAAAATCGACGGTGGAGCTGAGCCAGTACAAGCAATACCGGGATTTGTTTCCGTGGTTTCTCGCGTCGGGCTTCGGGCTGCTCGCGCTGCAACTGGTGCTCGCGGAAACAGTCGGAAGGAGGCTGCCGTGAGCGAAAGCGGCGTAGATCGTGGATGGTGGCTGGTGGATGGTCGCGAGACGGCGAGCTTTCCCCCTATCAACCATCCACCCTTCACCATCCACGCATGGACCTGACCTTCGGCCAACCCATCTGGTTCTGGGCTTTTGCCCTTTTCCCCGTGCTCCTCGCGCTCTTTTTCCAAAGCGAAGCGCGGCGCGTGAAGCTGCTGCGGCTGCTCGTGGCGGCGCGGCTGCAGGATCGGCTGGCTGGAAGCGCGAGCGTGGGCAAACGGCGCTTCCGTTTTCTGCTGGTGCTGCTCGGGCTGGCGGGAGTGATCGCCGCGCTGGCGCAGCCGCGGATGGGCTACACCTGGGAGCAGAGCCAGCGGAAAGGGCGCGACGTGATCCTCGCCATCGACTGCTCGAAAAGCATGCTCGCCACCGACCTCGCGCCGAACCGGCTCGGGCGCGCGAAGCTGGCGGCGCAGGATTTGATCGGCCAGCTCGGGGGCGACCGCGCGGGGCTGATCGCGTTTGCGGGCAGCGCGTTTTTGCAGGCGCCGCTGACGGTCGATTACAGCGCAGTGCTCAATTCGCTCGGGGAACTCGACACCGACATCATTCCGCGCGGCGGCACGAACATCGCGGCGGCGATCAAGACGGCGGTCGAGGCCTTTGGCAAAGGCGAGAGCGACCACCGTGCGCTGATCCTTTTCACCGACGGCGAGGAGTTGGACGAGGATGCGGTGAAAGCCGCCGAGGCGCTGAACGGCGCGGTGCGGATTTACACGGTCGGGCTGGGTTCGGCGGATGGCTCGCTCATCCCGGTGCCGGGCGCGAATGGCGGGACGGAGTTTGTGAAGGACGAGAGCGGGCAGATCGTGAAATCGCGGCTCGACGAAGACCGGTTGAGGAAAATTGCGGAAGCGACCGGGGGCTTCTACGTTCACCTCACATCCGGCCCGGCGGAGACGCTGCAAATCGTCCGCGACGGCCTCGGCCAAATGAAAGAACAAGACCTCGACGCCAAAATGTCGCGCCGCCCGATCGAGCGCTACCAGTGGCCGCTCAGCGGCGGCCTGCTGCTTCTCGCTGCGTCGATGCTCATCGGCGAGCGGAAACGCACGGCGCGGCGCGAAGCAAGGCCGGCCAAGGCTTTGGCGTTGGTCGTGGTGCTGGCAGCGGCCATTTTCACCCCGGATGCACAGGCGAAAAACGCGGGCGTCGAGGCGTACGAGCGGGAGGACTACAAGCGCGCGGCGGAGCATTTCACGCAGCAGCTCCAGCGCATGCCGGAGTCGCAGGCGCTGCATTTTGACCAAGGTGCGACGGCTTACAAACAGGGCGATTTCGGCAAGGCGCTGGAGGGTTTTGCCAAGGCGGTGACTTCGCCGGACCCGCAGCTCCGCGCGGCGGCGGAATACAATCTGGGCAACACGCTTTACCAGCGCGGCGCGGGGCAGAAGGACAAGGAGCCGAAGATCCGCGAGTGGAAAAACGCGCTCCAGCACTACGACCAGGCGCTCAACGTGCAGCCGAAAAACGCCGAGGCGAAATACAACCGCGACCTTGTGCAGCGGCTCATCGACGAACTGCAAAAGGAGCCGCCCAAGTCCGACGACAAGAAGGAACAGGACAAAAAGGACGAGGAGAAAAAGGACCACAAAAACGAGGACCAGAAGCAGCCCAAAGACGGCGACAAAAAGAGCGATCAGAAACAGAATCCGCAGGACAAACAGAAGCAGGAGCAAAAACAGGATCAGCAGAAAAATCAGCAGGATCAGAAATCGCAGGGCGACCAGCCGCAGCCCGACAAGCAGAGCGGCGAGGAGAAGAAGGACGAGCAGGGGAAGCCGGACAAAAAGGACGGAAAGCAGGACGATTCCAAGCAGCAGAATGGCGACCAGCCGGATGACAAAAAGGACGGCTCGAAAAATCCACAGCAACAAGGGCAGGCCAAAGGCGAGCAGCCCAAGCCTTCACCCGACGAGCCAGACAAAAAACTCGCGGGCGAGATCAAGCCGCAGAACGGCCAGCAGCCGCAGCCGCAGCCCGACCCGCAGCAACAGGAGGCCGAGGAGGCACAGGCCGCCGCCGAGGGCAAGATGACCGAGGCGCAGGCAAAGGGGCTGCTCGATTCGCTGAAGGGCGAAGATACGAAAGTGCAGCTACTCAAGCCGGGTGAACGCAAGGCCGGCGGGCGCGTCTTAAAGGACTGGTGATGATGACGAAATTCTTAGCAGCAGCACGGAACGCCGGGCCGGGATGCCCGCCGGACAGCCACAGCCTGGAAGGTTGCGCCACGCGGCTGCGCCGCTGGCTGCTCGCGCTTTTGCTGGTGCTCGGGGTGGGCGCGCAGGCGGCGGATGTTTCGGTGAAGGCGAGCCTGAGCCGGGGCGTGACCGTCATCGGCGAGCCGGTGCAGTTTCAAGTCAAGATCACCAACGCCAAGCGCGCGGGCGAGCCGCCGGACGTGAAAGCGGACGGGCTGGACATCCGCTACCTCGGGCCATCCACCAGCACCTCGATGCGGGTGGACGGAACCGGCTTCCATTCCGAAAGCACGACGATCCAAGTCTATGAGGTCGTGGCGGAGAAGAACGGGATTTTCACCATCCCGGCGGTGGAGCTGGAAGTGGGCGGGCAGAAACTGAGGACCGAGCCGGTGACGCTGACCGTGCAAAAAAGCAGCGCCGACGACGAGGCGCGACCGCAGGCGCAGGGGCTTTTGGAAATCGTGTTGCCGAAAAAAACGGCTTACGTCGGCGAGATGATCCCCGTGGAGCTGCGGCTCTACGTGGACGCGCGCATCAAGTGGCAGGTGGCGGCGATGCCCGAGGTGGCGGGCGAAGGCTTCACGAAACAGAAGATGCCCGATCCGCGGCGCCCCGAGACGGTGTCCAAAAACGGGCGCGACTACGATTTGCTCATTTTCAAAACGGCGATCACGCCGGGCAAGGCGGGCAAGCTCAGCATCGGGCCCGGAGAACTCACCTACAACGCGCAGATCCCGCGCGCGCGGCGGAGCGGGCCACGGTCGATGTTCGATCTCGACGATGTTTTCGGAGATTCGTTTTTTGCCGAAACGCGGCAGATCAAGGTGAAAGCCGAGCCGGTGGAGCTGACGGTGAAACCGCTGCCAGCGGCAGGGAAGCCGCACGATTTTTCCGGGGCGGTGGGGGGCTATCAGTTCAGCGCCGAGGGGCGACCGAATCAGGTGAAAGTGGGCGATCCCGTGACGATGAAACTGCGCGTGACGGGCCACGGAAACTTCGACCGCGTGGAAGCGCCCGCGCTCAAGGACGCGAACGGCTGGCGCAGCTATCCGCCGTCGGGCACTTTCCAAAAGGACGCGACTGACGAGGTCGGGATGAGCGGAACGAAGACCTTTGAGATGGCGGTGGTGCCCGAGGAAAAGAAGACGCAGATGCCAGCGTTCACCTTTTCGTATTTCGATCCCGAGGCGGAGAAATACGTGACGCTGGCGAGCGAGCCCGCGCCGCTGAAAACCGACGGGGCGAAGCCTGCCGCGCCAGCGCCAGCACCGGTCGCGCCCGCCGCTGCGGACGCGCCCAATGCTGATTCCGAAGCTGCGCCGCCCAAGGCCGCGCCGAACGTCACGGATATCCACGGCCCGCGCTACGACGCCGGGGAACCGCGGACATTCGCGCCGCTGTCCGAGCGCCGGGAGTTCCTGCTGGCCCAAGCCGGGATGCTGGCCGCGCTCGGGGTGCTCGTCGGTTTCCGGCTGCGCCGCCGCCCGAATGCGGATGCCGCACGCAGCGCGGCCCTCCGGCGCGAAAAATCGGCACTCTGGGCAAAACTGCGCCGGGGTGAAATGGCATACGCGGAGTTTTTCGACGGCGCGGCGCGGATCGTCCAAATCGACACCGCGCTCGCAACGGGCGCGGATGCCGCGGGCGTGGATGCGCCCGCCGCGCGCGCGCTGGCCGGTGCGGATGAGGCGACGGCGGAAGTCATCGACGAGGTTTTCAATGCGCGTGCGGAACTGCTTTTCGCCGGCGGCGGTCGCGACGCCGGCAACATGTCCGGCGACGAACGCGGACGGGTGCTAGCGGCGCTGGAAACCTTTGGGAGGAACAATGCCAAAAGCTGACATGTCCAGATGGGCCAGCGTGCTCCTGGCGCTGGCGATACTGGGTGGGCGGGCGCTGGCGGGTGGGCCAGACTTTGACGCGGCGAATCAGGCGTATGATCAGGGGAAGTTTTCCGAGGCGAAGGCGGGCTACGAAAAGCTCGTGGAGGAGGGCTCGTGGAGCGCGAATGTTTTCTACAATCTCGGCAACGCGGACTACCGGCTCGGCGCACCGGGCCGGGCGATGCTGGACTACGAAAGGGCGCTGGCGCTTGATCCGGCGCATCCGGAGGCGCGGGCGAATCTCGCGCTGCTGCGCACGCAGACCGGCGCGCGACGGCGCGCGGAAGCGTGGCAGGACAAGGTGTTTATGGGCGAGTCCGTGGACGTCTGGACTGTCGTCGCGGCGGCATCGGGCTGGCTCGCGCTGTTTGGGTTCGCCCTGATTTTCACGAGCAGGCGCCGCGAAAAATCCGGGCTGTGGCTGACCACTGTCGCCGGCGTGCTGGTCTGTGCCTATGCCGGAGGCGTACTTTGGTGGCGCGCACCGGAGCAGGCGCTGGCGATCGTCGTCGTGCAGTCCACCGAGGCGCGGCTGGCCCCGGCGGACAGCGCGGGGCTGGCCGAGGCGCTGCCCGCGGGCAGCCGCGTCCAGGTACTTAGCGAGCGCGGCGAATGGGTTTACTGCACGCTGCCGGGCGCGGGCCGCGGCTGGATTCCGCAGCGCGCGGTGGAGCGCGTGAGGCTGGGAAAAACATGATGCCGCGGATCGCCCTCGTCCTCGCGCTGTTCGGTGCGTCAGCCTTGGCCGACGACTGGCGGACGACGCTCACCCCGCCGCAGCCCGGCCCTTTTCCACCGCTGCGGGAACAAAAGGCGACCTACAAATTTGGCTGGGGAACGATCACCGCGGCGCAGGCGGACTTCGATTTTTCCAAGACGAAGGACGGGCTGCTGAAGCTGGTGGTCAAGGCCAGGACCACTGGCTTTGTCCGCAAGCTCTGGCAGATGGACGCGCGGCACACGGCGCTGGCCGAAGCCGCGACGCTGCGCCCGGTTTCGCTCCAGCAGACGGAGACCTACAAAGCAAAGACGCTGATCGCGAAAGTGAACTTCGGCCCGGAGAAGCTGGAGCGCTGGCAGGAGTCGAAGCCGGCGGCGTCCTCGCCGGCGAAGTGGCGGACGTTCAAATGCCCGGATGTTTTCGACCTGCACACAGCGCTGCTTTTCACGCGCAGCCAGCCAATGAAAAAGGGCGACACCTACCGCCTCGTCGTCTATCCGGCGCGCGACCCGTATCTCGCGGAGATCATCGTGGCAGGGCGGGAAAAACTGCCCGTAGGCGGCAAGGAATACGACGCCATTAAGTGCGAGCTGCGGCTGCAGGGGGTCACGAAGAAACTGGAGCTGGAGCCGCATAAGAAATTCAAGCGAGCGTTCATCTGGGTCTCGGATGATGGCGACCGGCTGCTGCTGAAAGTGCAGGCGGAGGTGTTCGTCGGGAGCGTGTGGACGGAGCTGGAGTCGGTGAAATTCGCGGAGCCGTGAGCAGGGCGGGCAAGCTTTTTCAGTTCACCCAAATGCCGCGATAGACGCGCTGCGTCGGTGGCGGCTCCGCCTCGCGCGTGACGCTGCGACCGGGCAGGAGGCCGAGGCGGCTGAGCGTTTCCAAGTCGAGGCGGCCCGTGAGCGTGAGGCGGGTGGCGCGCTGGTAAGTCAGGAGCGCTTCCTCGGTGGCGAGGCCGGGGAGGCCGTCGAGGATGTCGCGGTAAAAGCCTCGGCTGGCGAGGATGGCTTGGGCGCGGCGAAGCACCTGCTGCTGCACGGCGAGCGGGGCAGTGGCGTAGGGGGTGCGGGCGAAAAAGACAGGGAAATCCTCTCCGGGAGCATCGAGTGGGGCTGGGGGGCGGACGACGGAGGGATCGCGCGGAACGGTCGGCGGGGCAGGCTGCGGAGTGATGCGGACACCCGGGCCAGTGGCGCGGCGACGGGCTTCCTCACGTTCGAGAAAGGCGTGGTCGGCATCATCCGCAGACTCGTCTTTGCGCAGGTCGGCAGGCGGCCTTTTCACGGGCTCGGAAGGGGCGAGTTTCGGCGCAGGGGGTGGGGCGGCCTGCGGGGCGGGTTTGCCGCCGCCGTGGAGGGCGTCGAGCGTTTCCTTGTTCACGCTGCCGGTGACTTCGAGGCCGTTGCGGATTTGGTAGCGGCGGAGCGCGGCGGTAGTTTCGGGCGAGGTCTGGCCGGTGACGTCGCCATAGAAAAACCCCGCCGATTTCAACTCCGCCTGCACGCCGCGGAGCTGGTCATCGGCGCAAGCGTCCGCGGCCAGGAGCAGCGGGAGGACGGACAGAAGGACGGATTTTTTCATCGCGGAGCATCAGACGCGGTACACCGCGCCACCATTCAATGCGCGGCCTGGGCCATTTTTTCCGGCGGTTTCACGGAGCTCTTCCGGGACTTCTGATAGGTCATCACACCCTCGGCAATGGCCTTGGCGAGGCGGTCGCGGTACTCGGGGTTGGCGATCAGGCGTGCGTCGAGCGGGTTGTTCATAAAGCCGCCCTCGACCAGCACCGCCGGGCAGCGGGTATGGCGCACGACGTAGAGTTCGCGCGCCTTGATGCCGCGGTTCGTCGCATCGGTGCGCGTGACGAGCGCGGTTTGGATATAGCCGGCAAGATCCTCGCCATCGTCGTCGGACAGGGGCTCCGGTTTGCTGAAAAAGCCGATCCACGTCCAAGCGCTCTCCGGCGGCACTTTCGACGAAGCGTAAAAGGTTTCCACGCCGGTCGCAGTGCTGTCGCGGGACTGGTTGAAGTGGAGGCTGACGAACATCGCATTGTCGATCCGGTTGGCGACGGCGGCGCGCTCGGCGAGCGGGATGAAGGTGTCGTCGCGCCGGGTCAGGACGGTCGGGAAATGGTAGGCGCTGAGCAGCTTTTCCACGCGCAGGGCGAGGTCGAGACTGAGGTCCTTTTCTTTGACGCCGTAACTCCGCGCGCCCTCGTCCTTGCCGCCGTGGCCGGGGTCGATGACCACGGTGGCAAACGCCCCGGGATTGAGCGCGGAATTGAGACGGCTTTCGAGCGTCGGCCCGTCATCCGGGGCGACGATAAAAGTCAGGCAGCCGCCTAGGACGACCAGGCCGACGCAGGGCATCGCGTTCCTCATACGGAAAAGCTGGCACACTTTGCCCATAAAGCCAGCCCGGCGCAGCTTGGCGGTGGAATGGCTTTTCATGGCGGGGTTCGACGCCGGGGCGGGCTCCCGCATTCGCGGAAAGAGGTCGAGCTGTTCTGGATTTTCCATGTTGTCCACAGGTTCAGTTACGCTTTTCGAGCAGCCGCCGGATGGGCTCTTCGGGCAGCGCTCGCCAGGTCATGGGCAGGGCGCTGGTCTTTTCGAGCACGGCGGCTTCGATGGAAAGGGTGCCAAGCTGCTCCGCCCGATGCACGGCGATTTTTTCGGCACCGGGCAGCGCGTCCTCGGGCTCGGCGGTGAGCGCGAGGTGGCCCACGGCCCAGGCGTCGGCGGCGATGGCGAGCGCGTCGTCGAGCGGGCTGTGCGCGCACTTTTTCTCGCGGAGAAAACGCTCCATCTGCGCCGTGGCGGGCGCGGTGCCGGCGATGACGCCGAAGTCCTCGAAGGCGCGGGCAAACGCCCCGCCGTTCGTGTGAATCGAGCCGTCGTAGTCGAGCCGCAGGAAAAGGTTCGGCGCACCCGCGCGGCCCAGCTCGGCGAAAAGCAAGCGCGCGAGATAGGGCGCGCCATAGACCTGCTCAAAGGCGGCCTTGAGCACGGGCGAAAGCGAGTAGTTCGCGAGGCGGCGCAGCGAGACATCGTCCGCCGAGCGGGCGAAGCCCTCCGCGCTCGTGACCTCGATCGCTGCCATGCGCAGGCGCTCGATGTCGCCGGGGTGGCCGATCCCGCCGAGGCCGATGCGGTCGTAGATTTCAAACAGCTTCTGCCGCTCGCGCCCGAGGGTGAAAAGCAGGATGCCTTCGCGATAGCCGACCGCCGCGATGGGGCTGCCCCCGGCAAGCTGATGCTCGATGTATTCGCGCCGATTGGCGATGGCTTCGACCCAGCGGTAGGGCTCTTCGATCATGGGGTGAAAGGTGGGACGCGGCTAACGAACATCAAGTCGATATAGATACAGCGTGTGAGAAGGCTGTCATTGGGGGCGTTGAAGATACGTGACCGCGGACTCGAAGATAACCCACAATACAACCATGATCGGCATAGCTCGAAGGTTCCATTCGCGGACGCCGTCGCAATGTCGGCGAAATACGTCGCGAAGCTCTGGCACATTCACCAACCAATCTGGATCGGTGCGAAACCACTCCCACCGCACGGAAAACGTGGACCATGGGGTTGCCATCCGACCAGGTGGACTCCATTGCCAGCCGCAAGGACTGCCAAGTGACTCCCAAATGTCGCGGTGATCGGCATAAAGGCGCTCCAGAAAACAATCTTTGAGCCAGTGGGTTCTCGCGAGCCGGGCGAAGAACCACAAAGTGAGCAACAGCGGCGGAACTAGGAGTAATCCGGAATCCATTTGATTGTGAAGGCATCGTTCTCACGGGCGGCATCGCGCGACACCTAACTATGACTTACGCCACATGCTCCTTAAACAACTTCGCCAGCGCTTTCTCCGGCAGGGTCGTGACGCCAGCGGATTGATGGTTGACGATGGGCATCTCATTTGTCTGCGAGGGAGACATCCACCACCATGACCCTTTTGACGGGCGCATCCGACCAATAGGTCATCGCATAATCGCCGATGATCTAAATCTGGCGTTCGCGGCCGCAGACGTCTTTGTCGGTGAAATCGCCGGGGGTGTCCGGGCGTTCGCGGAGCCGGCTGATGAAATCCAGAATCTTCCTCCGTTTGAGGCCGGTTCTTGGAACAGCATCCAAGAGGGCGATGTGCATGTAAACCTCATAGCTCGGCATAGACCGGCTATTGTTGGTCGAGTCTCCGCTCGAATTCTTCGGGTGTCAGCCAGTGCGCCGGGTCGGGGTCAGACAATCGCGCTTCTACACGGCTCTGATATTCTGGATCGGAGGCATGGCGCAGGTGGAAGAGAAACGCGGAGACTTCGCCCTGCTCGGCGGGTGAAAGAGAGGCGAGGCTGGTTTTTATTTGTTCGACGCTCATGCAAAAACGGTAGCGAAAAGGAGGCGGGCAACAAGCACGGTTGACGTGGAAGAAATGAAGGCGGCCAACTTCGTTTTAGGCCACGTGCTTCTTAAACACCTTCGCCAGCGCTTTCTCCAGCAGGGTGGTGATGCCGGCGGGGCCGATGAGTTTGACGATGGGATAGACGCGGCCGCGGCGGTCCACGCCGCCGGTGGCGGTGTCGCTTTCGGCGGCGGTGTCGAGGGCGCGCAGGGCGAGGAGGACGGCGTCTTCCTCGCGGAGCCGGGCGAGCGGCTTTTTGCCCCAGGTGTTTTCGTAGTGCAGGACGCTGCGCACGGCGGGGGAGCCGCTGCCGGTGGCGGCGTAGTCGGCGGCCTCGAATTGGGCGCCCATGGCGTCGTAGAAATAGAGGCGCGCGGCGGTGCCAGCGTGGTCGTAGGTGGCGAAGATGGGGACGACGACGCCGATGCCCTGGAGCACCGCGCCGAGGTTGTCGCGCAGGAGTTTCGAGAGGGCGCGGACTTTGCCCTCGAGGCTCATCTCGGCGAGCTGGCTGCGGCGGTAAAACTGGAAGGAATGTTCGAGCACGCGCGCCATTTCCCACGCCGTCGCGGGCACGCCGGCGATGGCCATGAGCGAGTGCTGGTCGATTTCTAGCACCTTATCCGCGCGGTCATAGACGAGGAGGTTGCCCGCGGTGGCGCGGCGGTCGCCGGCGACGAGGACGCCCTCGGCGTATTTGAAGGCGAGGATGGTGGTGGCCTGCGTTTGGATTGCCGATTGCTGATTGCCGATTGCCGATTGGGCAAAGGCTGGCGTCGCCGGGTAAAGCCCACGCGCTTTCAACAACGAGGAGAAATCCTCGGGCGCGACCACCGGGGCGCGACCGTCCGGGAGGCCGGTCATTGGCCGGTGCGCTGGCGGTAGCGCTTGGATTGGTTCGGATCGACCCGGCGCATGCGCTGGAGCAAATCCTTGGTGTCGGGCTTCTGCACGTCGGGCGCTTTGGGCCCGCCGCCGTCGCCTTCCTGCGGTCCCCATGGAGCGGGACCGGTTGGTCGTTGCGTCCTGTCAGGCATGGCGGGACGCTACCGGCGCGGCTGGAAAAGGCAAGGCTCGCGGACGAACCCGGCGGACTTTTTTTCCGCCAATCGCCTGCGTGGCGCTTGCCAGTCTCGGGGTTAAGTGAGAACTCTTTTTCCATGAGTCGTTTTTCTCCCATGCTCGCGGCGCTCGCCGCACTGGGCAGTTTCGTCCCGGCAGGTTTGGCGGCAGATTCGCCGCTCACGCAGGAACTTCACGAACTGCGCCGAGATGTGCAGATGCAGGCCAAAAAAATAGAGGCGCTGAGCGAGCAGATCCTGCGTCTGACCCAGCTCACGGAAGCCGCGAAAGCCGCCTCGCCCCCCTCGCCCCAAGCCGCGACGACGGAAATAGCCAAACCCGCGCCCGCTCCAGCGGCCCCCGCTCCGAAAGCGGCCCCGGAAGTGCCCAAGGCCGAGGCCCTGCCGCCCGCGGTCAAGCACACCGTCGAAAAGGGGGAAACGTTGACCTCCATCGCAAAGCATTACAATATCCCCCTGCCTGACCTGCAAAACAGGAACAAGATTACCAACGACCGTAAACTGCAGATCGGGCAGACGCTCCTCATCCCGGGCGTCCTCGCCCCGGAAGTCAAAGCTGCTGAACCCCCCGAAATCCCCGAAACCCCCGCTGACAAAAAAGAGAACCCTTGATCCTATGGAAAACTCCCAACATTGGTTTTTGATGAAAAACGAAGACGGCACCGTGTTTGGGCCGATCAGTTTCGAGCAGCTCCGCCAGTGGTCCACGGATGCGCAGGTTTCTCCACTCGACAAGGTTTCCACCGATGAAAGGACTTGGATCAAAGCGCCTATGGTGCCCGAACTGCGCATGGACTACCTCGTGGAGGTCAGCCCTGACCAATTCTACGGCCCGACCACGCTCAGCGCGGTCCGCGAGTTTCTCCAGATGGGCGAAATCCACAGCGAGACCACGGTCACGAACTGCCGCGACGGCTCCAGTTCGCTCGTGAAAGACATCGCTGAACTGCAAACTTCGCCGGACGAGGAGGAAGCGCAGCAGCCCGTGCGTACGAGCATCCGTGTGAACCTGCAGCAGCGCATCCGCGACCTCGAAGAAACACTCATGGAGGAGCGCCGCGCCCGGGAGCAGGCCGAGCATCTCGTGGAGAAACTCGAGGCTAAGCTTAGCGAGATCACGCGCGCGGCTTCGATGTAGGGCAAGGGGGAAAGCAGTGTGGGCTTCGGCTCAAAGCAGGCGGGCGTTTGGGCGTAAGCCCGAACGCCTTTTGCGCGTGTGGGGACACCCACATTTTCAGCGGTGGCCCGCGTTATTCACATGCTCTGATGATTGAATGATCATTGAACCGACGTTCTTTCTTATTCTTAAGGGTGTGAATAACCCACCAGGATGACGTTCCGCGATGTCGCCAGTTGAGTTCCACGGGAAATGGCGGGTGCGAATAACCGGACACGCGCGCCCGACGGCTCCGAGAAAGTGGTCGGGCGGGCGGGTTATTCGGCGGTGCCGGGAGTTGTTGGGGCGTTGTTCGCAGAGTTGTCGCTGAGCGCGACGGCGGTCTTCCCAGCTTGCCAAAGTTCGCGCGCCAAGGCGTCGCGGGCGGCGGCCGTCTCGGCTTCCTTTTTACTGCGCCCCTCGCCGCGGCCGAGTTCGGTTCCTTCCCAGACGATCTTGGCAATGAAGGATTTCTGATGCTCCGGGCCGCTTTGGTGGATGATCGGGTAGGTGGGGCTGACCGGCGAAATGGATTGGAGAAGCTCTTGCAGCCGGCCCTTGGGGTTGTTGTCGGCGGGGTCGATCTCGAGGTCTTCGAGGAGTTCGCGGGCCTCGGTCAGGACGACGCGGCGGACGGTGACAAAGTCGCTGTCGATATACATGGCGCCGATGAGCGCCTCGAAGGCATCTGAGAGCGTGCTGGCGCGGTCGCGGCCGCCGTTGGCTTCTTCGCCGCGGCCCATCATGAGGTAGCGTCCGAGGCCGAGGCGCTCAGCCAGGATGCGGAGGCCGTCGCGGGAGACGATGCGGGCGCGGATTTTGGTGAGGTAGCCCTCGGAGAGTTGGGGAAAGGTGTCGAAAAGATACTCGGTGAAGATGAGCTGGAGCACAGCATCGCCGAGGAATTCGAGGCGCTGGTTGTCGAAATGATGCCGCTGGGTTTCGTGGCCGAGGCTGGGGTGGGTCAGCGCTTCCGCAAGCAGGAGGGCGTTGCGGAATTTGTATTTGAGGCGCTGTTCGAGTGGGTTCATGCGGCAAGGGCCTGGGTATTTTGCAGACGCGCTACCGGACTGGCAAATTTACTCGCGAATTTTGCGGTAGCGCAGCGGCTGGTAGCCGGCGGCTGTGAGTTCGGCGAGGTCGCGCTGGGAAGCGCGGGTTTTACAGAAAGGCGCAGCTTCGTAGAAAAGGGCGCGGTGCTTGTCGCCATCAAGCCAGCGGACGAAAAGGAGGACGTGGCCCTCGGCGGTGTTCATCACGTCGGCGGGCTTCAGCGCCTCGGGCGAGGCGAGGCGTTGGCTGATGCCGAAGAGCATCGAGGTGGAATGTTTCTCCGCGAGCCCCCAGCAGCGGGAGACAAAGCCGGAGCAGTCGATGCCCACGGCGTCGGCGCTGACCGCGGCCCCGCCCTTGCGGCGCTTTTCCTGGGTATAGACATCGCCCGCCGCCTTGCCCGCGCGCAGCCCCGCGTCGAACCGCGCCGGCGTGTCGAAGCCGCCCCACTTGTAGGGCACGCCGGTGTTGGCCGCATCGGGCAGCCAGCAGTCGGCGGCGGGATCGCCGTGACGGCCAGGCCGGTCGGGCGTGTGGATTTCGATGCCCGCGCTGTCCTTGCCGTGGCGGACGTGTTTTGCCGCAGCATCCCAGCGGTGGCCGATGTAGGATTCGCCGATGGCCAGCGCCGCCGCGCGCGTGATCGGCTCGGCGTGGACCGCGCCAGTGAGGAAGAGCGCGAGGAGGATGCGGAGGACAGCGTTCACTTTTTCCGATAGGTGATGATGTGCTGGCGGGGCAGCGCTTCGATCACCTCGGCGAATTCGAGCTGGGCGTGCGCGCCCATTTCCTTTTTCACCTGCGCCACGCTCATCTTGTGGACTTCCTTGATCGGCACTGTCGGGTCTTCTTTCCGGTACTCGACAAACACGATGCGCCCGCCCGGCTTCAGCCCCGCGATCATGTTCTCGATCATCTCGTACGGGAAATCGAACTCGTGATAGACATCGACCATGATCTCGGTGTCGCACGACGCCGGCGGAAGCTTCGGATCGGTGATGGTGCCGAGCACAGGTTTCACCGTGGCGATGCGAAACATGGCCATCCGCTTCATCAGCAAATCCAGCATCTCCTGCTGAATCTCGACGCCATAGATCACGCCGGTCGCGCCGATTTTCTTCGCGATCTTCCGGCTGATGTAGCCCGACCCGCACCCGATGTCCGCGACCACCTCGCCCTCGTGGAATTTCAGCGCCTCGATCAGCAAATCCGTCCGCTCCTCCTCCTCGCGCTCGGGCCGCTCCAGCCAGTCCGCCGCCTGGTGCCCCATGACGTGCGCGATTTCGCGGCCCATGAAAAACTTGCCGATGCCATTGCGGTCATGCTCGGCGCGCGTCTCGTAGAGCGGCTCCGGCGGCTTCGGTGCGTCCGCGGCGAAAGCGGACGCGAGCAGCGCGGCGGTGCAGAGGGCGGAGAGGATGCGGCAGTGGTGGAGAAACATGGGAAAAGAGGGCTTGGCGCTTTTACTTATCACCCGGCCAATGGGTGAATCTTGCACAAACTTTCGTGCTCACGCGGGGTCGGGATTCTCGCCGAGGAGGCGGGTTTTGCGGCGGAGGGTGACGCGGTTCATTTTCGTCTCGCGGGCGAGGACGGTGGGCTTGCCGCCGAAGTGCGCGAGGAGGTGGCGCAGGGCCATCGCTTCGAGTTCGTCGTGCATCTCGCGGTAGCTCGCGCCGGCGCGGAGCTTTTGCTGGAGCCAGGCGGCGAGGGCGGCTTCGAGCGGCTGCGCCGAGCCGGGAGCCGCGGCGGTTTCGCGGAGTTCGCGGGGCAGGTGCTGCGGGAGGATGACGCCGCCGCTCGACACGGCAATGGCATGTTCGAGGATATTGCGGAGTTCGCGCACATTGCCCGGCCATTCGTGCCGCCGGAGCAGCTCGGTGGCGGCGGGTGAAAGTTGCGCGCCGCGAGCGGGCGCGAGCGTGGCGAGGAAGGAGGCGGCGAGCGCAGGGATGTCGTCGGCGCGTTCGCGGAGCGAGGGGAGCGCGATTTCGAGGACGTGCAGCCGGTAGTAAAGGTCTTCGCGGAAACGGCCCGCGCGCACTTCGTCGCGGAGGTTTTTGTTGGTCGCGGTGATGAGGCGGAGATCGACGCGCAAATCCTCGCGCCCGCCGATGCGGGTGAAGGTGCGCTCTTCGACAAAGCGCAGCAGCTTCGCCTGGATGGCGGGCGCGATGTCGGCGATTTCGTCGAGGAAAAGCGTGCCGCCCTGGGCGCGCTCGATGTGCCCGGCGCGCGCCGCGCCCGCCCCGGTGAAGGAGTTTTTCTCGTGCCCGAAAAGCTCGCTCTCCAGCAGCGTCTCCGGCAGCGCGCTGCAATGCAGCGTGACGAACGGCGCCTCGCGCCGCGCGCCATTCGCGTGGATGACGCGCGCGGTCAGCGTCTTGCCGGTGCCGGTCGGGCCGGTGATGAGCACGGGCGCGTCGGTGGCGCAGGCGTTGGCGATTTCCACAAAGCTGCGCTGCATCGCGGGCGCCGCGCCGACGAGCAGCGCGAGCGCATCGCGCGGCGGCGCGGGCGGGGGCGGCGTGGCGCTGAGGAGCTGGCGCAGCGTCTCCTGCACTTCGTGCAAATCGAGCGGCTTCACGAGATACGCGGCCGCGCCGAGTTTTTTGGCGGCGACCGCGTTGTCGAGATTGGCGTGCGCGGTGATGATCAGCGCGGGGAGCTGCGGCACCCGCGCGCGCATTTGCTCCAGCACGGCGAGGCCGCTCATGTCGGGCAGGCCGATGTCGAGCACGGCGAGCGCGAACTCGCCGCGCGCGATTTCATCCAGCCCGCGCTGGCCGGAGTAGCAGAGCACCGCCTCGCGCCCGAGCCGGCGGCAAACCGCAGCGAGGGCGGCAGCGAGGGCGTGTTCGTCTTCGATGATGAGCAGGGGTTTCATGGGAAAATCCGAAATCCGAACGAGGGGAAAACTCGAAATCCGAATATCGAAATCCGAAACAAATTCGAAAGGCGTGAATGGGGGAAAAGGGTGCCTGTCGGACGATGCGCTCTCGTGCAGTTTTTTGAATTACACACTTTTGAAATTTGTTTCGGATTTCGGATTTCGGATTTCGAATTTCTCCACCAGCAGAGGCAATTGCACCGTCACCACCGCGCCGCCGGCCGGCCCATTCCCCACGACCAGCGCGCCCCGGTGGGCCTTGAGGATCTCGGCGGTGACGCTGAGGCCGATGCCCATGCCGCCTTCTTTTTCGGAAAAGAAAAGCTCGGCGTGCTGCGCGAGCGCCGTCGGCGAAAAGCCGGCGCCGGTGTCGCGAAAGACGAGGCGCACGCTGTCGCCGCGCCAGCCGCTGATGGTCAGGGTGCCGCCGCCGGGCATGGCCTGGAGGGCGTTCACGGCGATGTTCCCGACGGCCTGCGAAATCCGGCGCGCATCCACGCTCGCGCGCAGGCCGACGGGCAGTTCGCTGACGATTTCCACGCGCGCATGCGCCGCCTGCGGGCCGCGCGCGCGCACGACTCCGCCCACGATTTCGGCGAGGTCGGCGGGCGCGGTTTGGGGCGGCGCGGGGCGCGCGAGGAACATCCACTGGTTGACCAGCCCTTCGATTTTCGCGGTCTCGCCGAGCAGCACGGGCAGCGATTCGCGCAGCGCCGCGGCCTGCTCGCCGTCCCCCGCGGAGTCGATGAGCTGGGCGTGCATGCGGATGGCGGAAAGCGGATTGTGAATCTCGTGCGCCAGCCCCGTGGCCATGCGGCCGAGCAGGGCCAGACGCTCGGCCTGCTCGCGGCGCACGCGCTCAGCGCGGAGTTGCGCGCGTGTTTCCAAATACGCGCGGGCGACCTGGCCGATTTCGTCGTGCCGCTCGGCGCCGGGCAGGATTTCGGAGTCGCACTGGATGTGCGGCAGACGTTGGGCGAGCAGGCGCAGCGGGCGCACCAGCCCGCGCGCCAGCGCCCATGCGAGGCCGACGGAGAAGAGCCAGAACACCGCGAGCACGAGCAGCGTTTCGGGCTTCAGCAGAAAGCCGATCGCCGGCTGCACGCGGCGCACCACGATGAGGCTGCGCTCCTTGTCCATCGGCACGGCGATAGCCTCGTAGTCCGCGCCCGCGTTCACGATGCCCTGCTCCGCCACCAGTTCGCCGAGCAGCCCGGCGTGCTCCGCGAGCGGGCCGCTGGGCGCGGGCACCAGCTCGCGGCTTTTCTGCACATCGGTCGCACCGCCCTCGCCGAGGCTCATGTCCCAGGTGCTTTGGCGAAAGAACACGTCCATTCCGAGCACGCGTCCGATGGACTCCGCGACGCGCTCATTGGCGGGCAGCTTCGCGCTGCGGATGAAGTCGGCGTTCGTTCGCGCGAGCGTGGCGAAGACCGTCTGCGACTCGCGCCGCGCCGCCGCGTGCAGCCACAGCGCGATGCCGATGGAGCCCGCCACGACGAACAGTAAAAACGGTGCAGCGAGGCGGAGCCAGAGGGTGGAAGCGCGGGTTCGGGACATGCGGGCGGCGGATACAATGTATCCGCGACGCTGGATGACGAGCCTGCGTTTTGCCCCCCATGCGCAGCCGGGGGCGAACGCGCGGGTGGGTGGAAAATAGAAACGCGCGATCCCGCCGCGGGCTGCGAATACCGGTCAGAAAGACCAAACCTTATGTCCGCTATCTTACTCATCATTCTTGTTCTCTTGCTCGTCGGTGCGCTGCCCACGTGGGGTCACAGTGCCAAATGGGGCTACGGGCCGAGCGGCGGTCTGGGTCTGGTCCTGGTGATCGTGCTCATTCTCGTCCTCATGGGGCGGATATAGCGCCTTGCGGGAATACTCCCGTCCGCAATGGCCACGCGCGCGTTTTTTATACGGCCAGCCGCGGCGGCGGCGGCGATGCACGGGCATGAAAAATATCTCATTCGTCCTTATCGCAGCGGCCTTCGCGCTCACCGCCTGTGACTCGAAAGAAGAGCAGGCCCGCAAGGCCAGCCTCGAAAACCGGGCCGACAACTTGGAAGACCAGGCCAAGGCCACGAAAAAAGCCTCGGAGCAGGCCGCCGATGCGACCGAGGACAGCAAGAAGAATCTGGACCGCAAGGCCGAAGCCATTCGCATCGAGGGCAAGCGCGAGGCCGACGCGCTGAAGGACGCCGCCAAGGACACCCGCGAGCAGAAGTAGCTCCGCGGCAGGCATCCGCAGGCGGTGGGGAGTGCGATCACATGGCCATGAATGATCCTGACTCAGCGCTCCCGCCAGAGCCGGTGCGCGTGCTCGTGGCGGAGGACGATTCGCGGGCGCAGAAAGCCATGGTCTTTCTCCTACAGCGCCACGGGTATACCGCGACTGCGGCGCCCGATGGGCAGGCCGCGCTTGACGCCCTGACCCAGCCGAATCCGCCCGCCATCGTGCTGCTCGACTGGGAGATGCCGCGGCTCGACGGCCTGGCCGTCTGCCGGGCTCTCCGAGCCATGCCCAGGGCGCGCTACATTTACATCATCATGGTCACGGCGCGGGACTCCGCGGCGGATCTGCTGGCGGCGCTGGCCGCGGGGGCGGATGACATCCTTTCCAAACCGGCCGACACCGCGCAGCTCCTGGCGCGGCTGCGGAGCGGCGAGCGCGTGCTGGCGCTGGAAAAGCGGCTCGAAGAGCGCATCGCGCAGTTGGAAAAATCGCTCGACGATGTCCGCAAGCTGGAGCGGCTGCTGCCGATCTGCATGTATTGCAAAAAGGTGCGGGAGGACGGCGACTACTGGCAGGAAATCGAGTCCTACATCCGTCAGCACACCGGCACGGATTTCTCGCACGGCATCTGCCCGGCGTGCATGGAAACGGTGGTGGCGCGGGACTTTCCGCCCGGCACCTAAAGGGGCGTGAAGCGGGTGACCAGCTCGCGCAGGCGGTCGGCCGCGACGGGCTTGACGAGGTGTTGGGCGAAGCCGGCAGTGCGGGTGCGGTCGAGGTCGGCTTCCATGCCGTAGCCGCTCATGGCCACGGCGGGGGCGCCAGACTGGGCGCGCAGGGCGGCGATGACATCGTAGCCCGAGCCGTCGGGCAGGCCGAGGTCGCTGAGCAGCAGGTCGAAGGTACCGGCCTCGAGTGCAGCGCGGGCCTGGGCGACGGAGGCCGCGGCAGTCACGCTGTGGCCCCAGCGGGTCAGCAGGCGGAGCAGGATGCCGCGGGTGTCGTCGTGATCTTCCACGAGCAGGATGCGGAGCGCGGGTGGCGGCGCCTGTGGCGCGGGCGGTGCCGCGGGCGGGACGGGCGCGGGCGCGGCGGCGAGGGGCAGGGCGAGGTGAAAAGTGGCGCCTTGCTCGCGGCCCGCGCTTTCGGCCCAGATGCGGCCGCGGTGCTCGCGCATGAGGAGGGCGGTGATGGAGAGGCCGAGCCCGAGCCCCCCAAAGCGCGAGGCCGCCGCCTCCCGGCCCTGCGCGAACGCGGTGAAGATGCGCGGCATTTCCTCCGCGGTGATGCCGAGCCCGGTGTCGGCGAAGGCCACCCGCAACTGTCCGGCCCCGTCCCATGAGCGGATGGTGATGCGCCCGCCGGGCAGGGAGAATTTGATGGCGTTTTTCAGTACGTTCCACATCACCTGCTGGAGCCGCACGCCGTCGCCGCTGACGTGATGTCCGGCGGCGGCGAGGCCGAGCTCCACGGCGAGGTTTTTCGCCTCGCAGTCGCTGCGCAAAATGGCGAGCGCGTGCGTGATGAGCGCATGCACATCCACGGTCTCGAAATGGAGCGCCAGCTTGCCGCGGGTAATGCGGGTAAGATCCAGCAGGTCGTCGATGAGGCGCGCCTCGAGCTCCACGTTTTTGCGGATCATGGCAAAGTCCCCGCGCACCGGCGCGGGCAGGTCGGGCGACCGCTCCATGTCGGCGGCCAGCATGAGCACGGGCGTGAGGGGGGTGCGCAGCTCATGGCTGAGCGCGGCGAGGAATTCGTCCTTGGCGCGGCTGGCGGATTCGGCGGCGTCGCGCGCCGCGAGCAGGTCGGCCTCGATCTGTTTCTGCTCGGTGATGTCGCGCGTGAAGCAGCGCGTGTGGATGAAGCGGCCGTCCTCGTAATAGACGCTGGAGTCGATGAGCACGTCGCGCAGCGAGCCGTCCTTGCAGCGCAGTTGCGCGGGGTGGCGGGTGAGCGTCTCGCCGGCGGTGAGGCGGCTGAGGATGTCGGTGATGACGGTCTGCGAGGCGTGGAACTCGGCGATGCCGTGGCCGAGGTACTCCTCGCGCGGGTAGCCGAGCATGGCGAGTTCCGCATCATTGACCCGCAGCACCGTGCCGTCCGGCCCGACCCACTGCAGCGGTTCGGCGGCGTTGTCGAAAAAATCCGACAGCTCGCGTTCGCTGCGCCGCAGGTTTTCCTCGGCCGCGCGGCGCTGGGCGTCGGTGCTCCCGACCGCCCGCGCGGTCCACCAGACGAGGCCGGTGAAAATGGCCGTGAGGGTGGCGGCGAGCAGGGCCACGCCGGCGCCGCGCCCGTAGTAGCCGGCCTCGCGCCCGAGCACGAAGAGCCAGCCGAGGAGCGCGGGCGCGAGCACCGCCGTGGGCACCATGCGCCGCGCCACGCTGCCGCCGATATTTTCCCCGAGAAAGACAGCCGCGAAACCCCGCGCCGGCCGCGCCAGCAGGAGCGCCGCGCTGAGCAGCAGAAAGGCGATGACCGTGTGCAGCGCGATGGAAACGTAGGGCGCGACCGCGGCAGGGAGTTCCACATTGTAGAAATACCCGAGGAAAACGAGGAAGGTGACAGCCGTCGCCGCCGCCGCGCAGAACTGCGCGGGCCACGCGCCGCGCCGCGTGCGCACATCGAGCAGCAGGATGCCGGCGCCGAGCAGCATGAAAACCAGCGCCGAGGCCGGCCCCATCCGGCCCGGAAACGAGCGCCCGGCCCCGGCGACCGTTTCGGGAAAAAGCGCCTGGTCGATGCCCAGATCCCAGCCGAATAAATTCTCGCCCAGGGTGAGCGTGCCGACCATGGCGACGGCCAGCCCGCAGCCTTGGGCGAGCCGCCTTTTCACCCCGCCGCTGCGCTCGTCGCTCAGGGCCGCCACGGCGGTGCCGGCGAGCATGAGGCAGAGCGCGGTGTTGGCTTTCATGGTGACCCACGCCGGGTGGATGCGGGTGAGGGCGTCGAGCGCGAAGACCCAGCCGGCGAAGCTGACCGCGCCGATGAGCAGGGCGAGGAGGCTGAGCGTGTAGGAGATGCGGTTCCAGTTCATCGCGAGGCCTCCGGCGGAGCGGCCCGGGACGGGAGGCGGGCGAGCATGGCGCGCAGGGCTTCGGCGCTGACGGGCTTGACGAGGTGCTCGTCAAAACCCGCGGCCAGGGTCCGCGCGCGATCGGCCTCCATGCCGTAGCCGCTCATGGCCACCGCCGGGGCGGCGGACTTTTCGCGCCACGCGGCGATGACCTCGTAGCCCGTGCCGTCGGGCAGCCCGAGATCGCTGAGCAGCAGGTCAAAACTGCCGTCCGCCAGGGCGGCGCGGGCCTGCGCCACCGAGGCCGCGGCGGCTACGCGGTGGCCCCACCGCATCAGCAGGCGCTGCAGGATGGAGCGGGTGTCGGCATGGTCCTCGACGATCAGGACGTGCAGCGACTGCATCGCAGACCGTGGCGCGTCCGGCGGCGCGGGCGGCTCCGGCGCCGATGCGGTGGCCAGCGGCAGGGCGAGGTGAAAGGTCGCGCCCTGATCGCGGCCCGCGCTTTCCGCCCAAATCCGTCCGCCGTGCTCGGCGACCAGCAGCGCGGTGATCGACAGCCCGAGGCCCAGCCCGCCGAAGCGCGCCGCCGCCGCCTCCCGCCCCTGCGCGAAGGCCGTGAAGATGCGCGGCATTTCCTCCGCGGTGATGCCCAGCCCGTTGTCGGCGGTGGCCACGCGCAGGCCGCCGTCGTCATTCCACGAGCGGATGCTGATGCGCCCGCCCTCCGGCGTGAATTTGATGGCGTTCTTGAGCACGTTCCAAACGACCTGCTGCAGCCGCACCGCGTCGCCCCAGACGTGATGGCCGGCCGCGGTGAGGTCGAGGGCGACGGCGAGGTCCTTGGCCGCGCGGTCGCCCTGCAAAATGGCGAGCGCATGCGTGATGAGCCCGTGCACATCCACCGCTTCGAAACGCAGCTCCAGCTTGCCGTGGGTGATGCGCGTCAGGTCCAGCAGGTCGTCGATGATCCGCGCCTCCAGTTCCACGTTTTTGCGGATCATGGCAAAGTCCGCGCGCACCGCCGCGGGCAACTCCGCGGACTTCTCCATGTCCGCGGCGAGCATCAGCACGGGCGTGAGCGGGGTGCGCAGTTCGTGGCTGAGCGCGGCGAGGAATTCATCCTTCGCGCGGTTCGCGGATTCCGCGGCATCACGCGCGCCGCGCAGCGCATCCTCCGCGCGTTTCCGCTTCACCCATTGCGAGATCGCTTCGGTGATAGGCGCGAGTTCCCCGAAGACCTCCGTCGACAACGGGTGGCGGGCAAAGACGGCCGCGACGCCCAGCACGCTGCCTTCGAGCAGCAGCGGATAGCCGGCAAACGCCACCATGCCCTCCTGCCGCGCCCAGGCGGGATCACTGATGTTCGGATCGTGCCGCACGTCGTTGGTCAGCAGCGGCTGCGCGCTCTGCGCGATCCGGCCGATCTTAAACTCGCCCATCTTCACTCTGCCGTGCGGCCCGTCCAGATGTGTGTAAAGCCCGGCGCTGGCATTTAGCTCGAGCACGCCCTCCGCCTCATTCAGCGTCCAAATCCGGGCGAAAGCCACGCCGAGATGGGTCACTAGCGCCTCCGTGCATTTTTGCAAAACGGCGGGGAGATCCTCGCCGCTGACCAAGGCCGTGCTGATCTCTGCACGCAACACCGCCAGCCGCGCACGCTCGGCCAGGGCTTTCGAGGCGCGGCGTCCCGCTGTGACATCGTGGAAGACCATGACGGCGCCGATGATCTTGCCCTCGCCATCCCGAATGGGCGCCGCGCTGTCCTCGATGGGCGTCTCGTTGCCGTCTTTGGCAATCAGCGTCGTGTGATTCGCGAGCCCTACGATGACGCCCTCGCGCAAGACTTTGCCGATCGGATTTGGCACCGTCTCGCGCGTTTCCTCATTGACGATGGTGGAAATTTTCTCCACCGGCTGCCCCTCGGCCTCGGCCAAGCTCCAGCCGGTCAGCGCCTCGGCGACCGGGTTGAGAAACGTGATATTCCCCCCGGTGTCCGTGGTGATCACCGCATCACCGATGCTCGCCAGCGTGACCCGAAACCATTCGCGCTGGTGCGCGAGTTCGGCCGACTTCCGTTCCAGCGCCTCTTTCGCCTCGATGAGTTCGCGCTCCGCGCGCTGGCGCGCGAGGAAGATGCTCTGCGCGCTTTGCAGCGCGACGGAGCGGATCGCTTTTTCCTCGTCGGTTTCGTCAGGCATCAGCGCCGGTCGAGGATTTCCGCGGCAAGCGCGGTGCCGAGCACGCGCGCGCGGATTTTCGCAAAGGCCGTCTCGCGCGTCGTGGAAGTGTCATCGCAAAACGGGGAGAAGCCGCAGTCGTCGGTGGTGCCGAGTTGCGCGAGGGGAATGTATTCCGCCGCTTCCAGCACACGGTCGCGGACTTCCTCCGGCGTGTCGATATGCGGGTCGATCGGCGAGACGACGCCGACAAAAATCCGCTGATCCGGCTTCATGCTTTTCCGGATGAGCTTCAGCACCCGCACCCGGTCTTTCTCACCCGCCAGCGCGACGTAAAAATTCCCCGCCTTCAACTCGAACAAACTCGGCAGCAGCTCGGCGTAATCCACCTCGCCGCTGTGCGTCGAGTCGCGGTCGCCGCCGGGGCAGGTATGCACGCCGATGCGCTGGCGGTCCCCGGCGGAGAAGCGGCCCAGGGCGAGATTGTTCAAGTCGATGAAGCTGTGCAGCAGAGTGCCCGACGGATCGATTTTCACCGCGAGCCGGCCCTCGGTGAAATCGATCTGCACCTTGTGCGCGCCCTTCTGCAGGCAGCCGCGCACTTCGGTTTCGTGTTCGCGCAGAAGGTCGTCGAGGAACTCCTCCCGCGAATAGCCGGGCACGCCTTCCGCGGGATACAACAGGCTCAGCGCCGAAGGCGAGATGACCGCCTGCTTCACCGGCACCTGCGCGTAACGCAGCGCCACCTCGAGATAGCTGTCCGCATAGCGCTGGTAACGAAACGGCCCGCTCGTCAGCCGCGGCATCCGGCAGACGTGGCCGGCGCTGAAAGGAATCTTGAATCCGTCGGGCGCGGTGTTTGCCAGGCCATGCACGCAATACGTCCAGAAGTTGTGATACTTCCGCTGCTCGCCATCGGTGATGACGGGCGAGCCGGTGGCTTCGAAACATTCGATGGTGTCGCGAATGGCGGCCTCGTAAAGCGCGTCCAACTCCGGATTCACCCCCCCCTCCGCCGCCATCGCCGCTGCGATCAGTTTCAAGGGTCGGGGAATGCTGCCGATGGGCTCGGTGGGAATGGTCATACGAGGGGCGACGGAAGGGTACAGGCTGCGGAGAATATCGCGCGCCCTTGCGGATGCAACGGCGCGCCCCCCGAAAAGCCTCAAGCCGTGCGCCGGAGCAGGACGAAGGACCGCCCCGTGAGCGGCCGTGTTTCTCCCGCCGCATGCTCGGGCTGCGGGTCGAGGAAGCCGTGCTCGTCGGCGGTGTCGAGGACCACGGCCCAGCGGGTCGCGGCGTGGTCCGGGAGGACGAAATCGACCGCGTCGGAGGCGGCGTTCAGCAGCAGCAGAAAAGAGTCGTCTTTGATGGGCTGGCCGTGCCAGTCCCGCACGTCCAAGGCGTCGCCGCAGAGCAGCATGCCGAGCGTTTTGACAAAGTGCGTGCCCCATTCGTCGTCATTCATTTCCTGGCCGCCGGGATTCAGCCAGACGAGGTCTTTCACCCCCGCGCCGCGCACTTCGCGGCCTTGGAAAAACTTGGGCCGGCGGAAGATCGGATGCGCGCGGCGAAAGGCGATGAGCTGCGCGGTGAACTCCGTCTGCGCCTGCTCCTCGGGTGTGTGTTTCCAGGTGTGCCAGGAGAGTTCGTTGTCCTGGCAGTAGGCGTTGTTGTTGCCCTGCTGGGTGCGGCCGTACTCGTCCCCGCCGCCGAGCATGGGCACGCCCTGCGAAAGGAACAGCGTGGCCAGGAAATTGCGTTGCTGGCGGCGGCGCAGCGTGTTCACGGCGTCGTCTTCGGTCGGGCCTTCCGCACCGCAGTTCCACGAGTGGTTGCTGTTGTCGCCGTCCTGGTTTTCTTCGCCGTTGGCGGCGTTGTGCTTGTCGTTGTAGCTCACGAGGTCGTGCAGCGTGAAGCCGTCGTGGGCGATGATGAAATTCACCGACGCATAGGGCCGCCGCCCATCGTCCTGGTAGAGATCGCTCGAACCGGTGAGCCGCGCGGCCAGTTCGCCCACCTGCGCGTCGTCGCCTTTCCAGTAGGCCCGCACGCAGTCACGGTACTTCCCGTTCCACTCCGCCCAGCCCACCGGGAAGTTGCCCACCTGGTAGCCGCCCTCTCCCACGTCCCACGGTTCGGCAATGAGCTTCACGCGCTGGAGCACAGGATCCTGGTGGATGATGTCGAAGAAGCCGCCCAGCTTGTCCACATCGTGCAGCTCGCGCGCGAGCGTGGAGGCCAGGTCGAAACGGAAGCCATCCACATGGCACTCGATGGCAAAGTAACGCAGCGAATCCATGACGAGCTGGAGCACGCGCGGATGCTGCATGTTCAGCGTGTTGCCGGTGCCCGTGTAGTCCATGTAGTGCCGCGGCGAGTCGGCCACACGGCGGTAGTAGCTCGCGTTGTCAATGCCTTTGAAACTCAGCGTCGGCCCGAGGTGGTTGCCCTCCGCCGTGTGGTTATAGACCACGTCCATGATGACCTCGATGCCCGCCGCGTGCAGGTTCTTTACCATGCCTTTGAACTCCGACACCTGCTGCCCCGTCGCGCCGCTTGCCGAGTAACGCGCGTCCGGCGCCAGATAGCCGATGGACGAATAACCCCAGTAGTTAGTCAGCCCGCGGCCATGGAGGAAACTGTCGTTCACGAAATGATGCACCGGCAGCACCTCGACTGCGGTGATGCCGAGCTTTTGGAAATAGGCGATGGCTTCGCTCGAGCCGAGCCCCGCGTAAGTGCCGCGCAGCTTTTCCGGCAGCACCGGCCACAGCTTCGAGAAGCCTTTCACATGCGCCTCATAGATCACCGTGTCCGCCATCGGGCGGTCGAGGCGGCGGTCGCCGCCCCAGTCAAAGGCGTCGTCCACCACCACGCAGCGCGGCATCAGCGCGGCATTGTCGCGGTCATCCATGTCGAGGTCCTCATTGCCGCCCACGCGGTAGCCAAACATCTCGTCCGCCCACTGGAAGCCGCCGTCGATGGCCTTGGCGTACGGGTCGAGCAGCAGCTTGTGGGGATTAAAGCGCTGCCCGGCCTCCGGCTGCCACGGCCCATGCACGCGGTAGCCGTATAGCGCGCCCGGCCTCACCTCCGGAAGGTAGCCGTGGAAGACATGGTCGGTGCGCTCCTGCAGCCGCACCCGCGCGAGCTCCTGCCGGGGATTTTGCGGATCGAAAAGGCACAGCTCCACCTGCTCGGCATGCTCGGTGAAAAGGGCGAAATTGGTGCCCTCGCCATTCCAAGTGGCGCCAAGCGGAAACGGGTGACCTTGCCAGACGTGGAATGGATTCATACGGGAAGTGGATAGGGATTAGCCGCGTAGTTCGCACGCCCGAACGCCGCCGGATGCTACAAAAACGGGGCGGACGGCGCGGGAAATATTTCTGAATTTCACCCACGCAGCCACGCCCGCGGAGGCGAACCGGGGGGGAACAACGCAACTCAGTAAACCGAAAGGAACCAAACCATCATGCTCTCCTGGGCTATCACATTTCTTATTATCGCTCTCATCGCCGCCGTCCTTGGCTTCGGAGGCATTGCCGGCACCGCCATAGGCATTGCGAAGATCCTCTTCTTCGTCTTCCTCGTGCTCTTCATCGTCACCATGCTCCTCGGCCGCCGCACGCCGCCGGTGGCCTAGGGCAACGAGCCGCAGGTCTTCCAATGCGGGCCGGGTGCGCAGCGCGCATCCGGCCCGTTTTGCTGCCCGTTACCGCGCCGCCAGCGCGATGCGGGTGTGCAGGCCGCCGTCCTGCGCCACATGCCGCTGGGTGATGGTGGCGTGGTTCGCCTCCACCAACCGGCGGACCGCCCACAGGCCGAGGCCGTAGCCGCCGCGTTTCGTGGTGGTAAAAATGCTCCGGCCCCAGCCCTCGGTATTCACGGGAGCGGACTTCGGCTCATGGAGTTCATAGACGACTTCCCCGCCCTCGCGCCGCACGGATGCGGTGGCCGGCTGGCCGTCGCGGAAAGCCTGGGCATTCGCCAGCAGTTCGCGGAAGACTACGGCCATCATCCCCGCGTCCACCTCGACCTGCTCATCGTCAATTTCATCCACCCACTCGACGGCAGGGGGCTCCGGCAAGCGCTCGTGCTGCTCGCGCCAGATGAGCATCAGCTCGCGCGCCGGCAGCGGCCCGCTGATGGGCAGCGGATCTTGGAAATACACAGACAGCGTACGGAGCTGCTCCGCCACAGCCCGCACCTGCTGGCGCACCCTTGCCACGCATTCGCGGCCTTCTTCGTCAGTCACGAGCTCTTGGAGGAAGGCCGTCTCCAGGTCGAGGCTGTTGAGGCCGTTGCGGACATCGTGGGTGTGCTGACGCACGAAGGCCGCGAGGCGCGGCCAAGAGACTTCGGGTTCGGATTCCATGGCGCCAAAGATACGCGGCAGGGGGCTCGTCTGGCTGTCCAAAAAACATGCGGTTTGGGCAATGGTTAGTGTCGGGCAGCCACGACGGTGATGATGGTTTTCGCGACGCTTTTCCTTGGGCGGCGAGGCCCTTTTCAGAGTGGCGGAGGCTTGGCATGGGGCAGGCAAATACAGGGGCTCCACCACCAATCCCAACCACCATGCTTTACTCCTTCGAAAACCAACACATTGACCAATGCCCCGCTCCCGCGCCCGCCGAGCCCTCGGATGAACAGCTCATGGTGGACATTCAAGGCGGCGACGAGCGTGCTCTCGGTCTCCTCCACCGCCGCTACCACGCCCTCCTCCGCACCGTCATCGGCCGGGTCATCGGCAATGATCACGACGTGGACGAAATCGTGCAGGAATGCCTGCTCGAAGTCTGGCGGCGTGCGGCGAATTACGACGCGACGAAAGGCCAGCCGCTCGGCTGGCTGGTGACCTTGGCCCGTCGCCGCGCCATCGACCGGCTGCGCCGCAAGACGGCCTACTGGCGGGCGCAGGATCGCTTTCGCGTGGAAACGGAGTGTGAGGCCACTACCGGCATGCACCGCGGGGCCGATGCCGAAGCCGAGCAGGGCGATACCGCGCAGGTTGTGGCCCGGCTCATCGCCAATCTCCCAACGGCCCAGCAGGAAGCCGTGCGCCTTTCCTTCTTCCACGGACTGTCGCAGCGCCAAATCGCAGCGCAGACCGGCATCCCGCTCGGCACCATCAAGACGCGCCTCGAGCTGGCCCTGCGCAAACTGCGGGCGTCCGCGCGCGCCTTCGGTGAGCTGCGGGAGCCCCTCGCGGCCGCCGCCTGATCGCACCTTTTTTTCCGCGCCACCCGTCGGCCCGCGACCTTCCCCAGAAGGCGCGGGCCGCCGTCGTACGCAGAGTGTAAGTCGAAATCGTGGGTGCCCGGTGGCACCGGGGGAAAATCGCTACAACCTTGTTTTCCTCCTGGCTACAACCCGCGTTCGGCCGGCTCACCCCGCCAGGCCGAACTGCCGGAGTTTTGCGTAGATGGTGGCGCGGTGAATGCCGAGGAGGCGCGCGGCCTGCGCCTTGTTGCCATGGGCGCGGTGCAGCGCGCCGAGCAGGGTCTCGCGTTCGGCGTCCGCGAAACTCTGCGGCGGGCCGGTCCGCGCCACCGTGAGGCTGGGCGTGTGGATTTCCCGCGGCAGGTGGCGCGGCTCCAGCACCGGGTCGTCGCACAGCACCAGGGCGTGCTCGATGGCGTTTTGCAGTTCGCGCACATTGCCCGGCCACGGGTAGGCGCGGAGCAGCTCCAGCACCTCGGGCGCGAGTTGCGGCGGGGGTTTGCCGAGCTGCTGGGCAAAGCGGCGCAAAAAAGTGTCGGTCAGTTTCACCAGATCCTCGCGCCGTTCGCGCAGCGGCGGGATTTCGATCTCGAAGGTTTTCAGCCGGTAGTAAAGGTCCTGCCGCAGCCGCCCGTCCTGCACCGCCGTGGCGGGCGCGCGGTTGGTGGCGGCGATGAGGCGAAAGGTCGCGGGCAGGCTCTTCGTGGTGCCGAGCGGGCGGTACTCGCGCGCCTGGAGCACGCGCAGAAAACGCGTCTGCAGCTCCACCGGCATTTCGGTGATTTCGTCGAGAAAAAGCGTGCCGCCATGGGCCTCCGCGAGCATCCCGGGAAAGGCCGTGACCGCCCCGGTAAAGGCGCCCTTGGCGTAGCCGAACAGCTCGGCCTCGATCATGTTCGCGGGAAAGGCCCCGCAGTTCAGCATCACCATGGCCGCGCCGGCCTGCGCGCTGCGGCGGTGAACCTGCTCGGCAAAGACCTCCTTGCCCACGCCGCTCTCGCCGGTCAGCAGCACATTGGCCTGCGTGGGGGCCACGCGCGCGATGAGCTGCTCGATCTCCCGCATCCGCCGGCTCACCGCCACCGGCGCGAGCTGTTCCTCGGCCGCGCTCAGCTTGATCTGGAGCTGCGCCTTTTCCGCCTCCAGCCGCACCGTCTGCGCCACCAGGGCCTGCTGCTCCAGCGCCCGCGCGCACAGGCTGACCAGCTCCTCCACGGCGTAGGGCTTCGGGAGAAAATGATACGCCCCGAGCTTGATGGATTCGATGGCATTGGCCAGCGAGTCGTGCGCCGTCAGGATCATTACCGGCAGGCCGGGCTGGGCGGCCTTTAGCTCCCGGAGCACGTCCAGCCCGTCGGCATCTGGCAGGCCGAGATCGAGCAGCACGAGGTCAGGTTTGAGCTGCGCGACCTTGAGCCGGCCTTGCGCGGCATTCGGCGCGGTTTCGACCGCATAGCCGTAGCGCTGGAGCACGGCGGTCAGGGTCGCCTGGACGGAGCGTTCATCGTCGATGACGACGATTTTTTTCAGCGGCGCGGGCATCAGGCCGCTACCAGACCCGAGAGTGGCACCGTGGGAAAGCCCCAATACGCAAAGCGGCGCGGAACTCTTGCGAGTCCCGCGCCGCGGGTTTCGTGGCTGGGTGGGGAAGGGCGGCTTAAAGTTCGCCGATCTCCTTGCGGAGCTCTTCCTTCGTGCAGCCGATTTTCTTTTGCAGGCGGCCGAGCATCTCCTCGTCCTTGCCTTCGGCGAAAGTGAGATCGTCGTCGGTCAGGTCGGCATATTTTTGCTTCAGCTTGCCTTTGATTTCGTGCCAGGTGCCTTTCATTTCGAGTTTAGTCATAGTGCCTTTTCATCGCCCCGCCGTCGCCGCGCGGATGTATGAAAAAAAGTGCCACCATCCATCCCATGAGTCTCCTCACCGCCAGTTGCGAAATCGACTTTCAAGCCGCCTACCCTGTCCCCGTTGTCCTCATGCTCCGCCCGCGCAGCGGCCCGGCGCAGTGGATTTTCCACGAGGAGTACTCCATCACCCCGCGCCTGCCGGTCAGCGAGTACACGGACATCTTTGACAACCTTTGCCAGCGTACGGTCATCCCCGTGGGCCAGACGAAGCTGCGCGCGGTCTGCCAGGCGGACACGGCCGACACGGTGGACGTGGATTTCAACGCCGCCTACATCGAGCCGCAAGACCTGCCGGAAAGCGTGCTGCATTTCCTCCTGCCCAGCCGCTACTGCCCCTCCGACCAATTGGGCGCGCTGGCTGCGGAAGTAGTGGCCGGCGCTACGCCCGGCTATGGGCAGGTCGAAGCCGTGCGCCGCTGGCTGCACCGCCACATCGCCTACCGCACCGACCTCACCGACACGGCTACCACCGCGCTCGACACAGCCCGCTCCCGTCAAGGCGTGTGCCGCGATTTTGCCCACCTCGGCATCGCCCTTTGCCGCGCGTTGAATATCCCCGCGCGCATGGTCGCGGGCTACACGCTGGACTTGGCGGTGCCGGACATTCACGCGTGGTTCGAGGCTTACGTGGGCGGACGCTGGTTTGTCTTCGACGGGATGCACGCGCAGACCGCCGGACACCGCATCGCCATCGCCTACGGGCGGGATGCGACCGATGTGGCCTTTGTCACACAGTTCGGATGGCTCACCATTGAGCGTCTCGGCGTGGTCGTGAAAGCGGGGGGCTGAAGGAAACCGGCCGGCTTATTTCGCGGCCAGCGAATCGCGGAGATTCCGGACACGGTCGTGTGCGGCTTGCACCGCCGTGGACTGGGTCTGGAGCGTGGCGGTCACATGGCTGGGCAGTCCGCCGTCCGCGAGTGCCTTCCGGTAGGCGGCCACCGCTGAGTCTTCACCGCGCTCGCATTCCGCAAGGATCGCGTGGTCGTTCTTGGTGGTCAAGGCGGCTTTGAGGTCGATCCAGCCGCGGTGCAAAGCTCCGGCTACCGAGCCGCTGGTTTCCGGGTCGTTTTCGCCTTCCGCTTGGGCGAGGGTTTGCAACTCAGCGGCGAACTGGCTGCGCTGGCGCGAATATTCGCCAAAGAGCTTTTTCAGCTCCCCCGACTGCACATCTTCAGCCGCGGCGCGAAAGCCTTCCTCGCCATCTTTGAGGGTTTCGATGAGATCGTTAAGGACTGATGTCGTATTTTTCATGGTGCCATTTTCATCGCGCGCGGAGCGACTGCTGCGCCTATGAAAAAAAGGCCCTTCAGCCCGGCGGCTTCCTCCTTGCAAATTCCACCGCCCGGGTTCTGCCAGAGCGGCGCGGCGATTTTTGGCCCTGCCGGAAATCAGCGCGTAGCGGGTCCGGACTGAGGCGGAATAGGCTTGGTCCCGGGGGCACCCTCCCGGGCGGGCTTCGTGGGCTGATGGTTTGGTGATGCGGCGCAGCCCCCGAGGCCATAGGCAAGAGCGATGATGGGGGTGAGCAGAAGCAAAGTTTTTTTCATACTCACACAGAATCGCCCGGGCAAAGGCGGGCGGACGTAGTCCTTTCGCCCTTTTAGGCCTCAAGGCAAAAGCGCCCGCCGGTCGCGTGAGCAGCCGGCGGGCGCGGTTGAAGAATGTTGGCAGTTACTTTGCGGCGGGGGCGCTGCTCTCGCTAGCGGTGGTGATGTCTTCGGCCTTGTGATCCTTGAAGATGCCTTTTGCACGATCTTCCTGATCGCCGTTATCGACATGGACCGAGATGAGGTAGTTGCCCTTTTTCAACTTCTCCTCATACCGCTTGGCCTCGAGCTCCGGGATGCCCAGGCCGATGAGTCCGCCGACGACTCCGCCCGCGGTCGCGCCGAGGGCCGCGCCACTCAGCGCAGCCATGATGGGGCCGGCGGCAATAAACGGGCCCACGCCCGGAATGGCGAGCGCGCCAATGCCGGCGAGCAGGCCGAGCACCCCGCCCGCGACGCCGCCGCTGGCTGCGCCGGTCGCGGTGCCTTCGGGGGCTTTGGTGTTTTTGACGTGACCCACGTCATGGGTGCCCGCGGTGTCGGGCAGCAAGACGGAGATTTCGGAGTCGGCGAAACCCTGGGACTGCAAGGTGCGGACGATGTTTTCGGCCTGGCCGTGCGTGGTGGCGATACAGAATACGGATTTGGACATAAGACTTATTAGTTAGTTTGTTCGTTGGTTGCCTGCTGGTTTTATATGACTGACGTGGTTACTTGGCGGCTTTGACTTCGAGTTGGCTGTCCACCTTGTCTTTGCCCGCGGCCATCATGGCATGAGCTTCGATGGTGGTCTTCTCTTCGGCGGTCGTGACGGGGCCGCGCAGCGTCACGAGCCCGCCTGCGGTAATGATCTTGCAGTTCTTGGCGGTCGCGGAGAGCGACTTGTCATCCACGACCATCTTGCGGATGGCGGCGACGAGCTTGATGTCTTCGGGTTTGTTCGACTGATCCATCGGCGTCTTAGTCTGGCCCGATTTATCCTGTTTGTTACGGTCGGTGTTGTCAGCCTTCTTATCCTCCGCTACGGCAAAGGAAATGGTGAGGGCGAACAAGGCGGCTGTCAAAGTAAGGTGCGGGGTTTTCATGATGCATGGAGATCGCAGGGGCGAAAAACCTTGGATGTATGGCGGTGAAAACTTTCCGCAGTCAGCCGCAACCGCGGAACGCCAGCGCAGGGAGGTTGGCCGGGTTTAGGCCGTCGGATGCTCCTCGGCATCAATCTGCGCATGCTTGGTCACCGTGTCCGCCTCTAGATGCCGCTTCAGCCAGATCCGCTCGACGATCGGGTAGGACGCGATGATCGGCAGAATCGCTATCGCGCCGACGACCCCGGCGACAAGGGCTGCGGCCATGCATGAGACCAGCACCGTGAGCGTGGAGAGCCGCAGCCGGTCGCCGTAAATCTTTGGCACGATGAAGTAATTCTCCACGAGGTGATAGACGCCATAGAGGAGTAGGACCAAGCCGGCGGCGACCGGCGAGACGGACATTGCCACGATGAGCGCGGGGATGATCGAGAGGAAAAAGCCGATGAGCGGCAGGATGTCGAAAACCCCGGCGATGACCGCGAGCAGTGCCGCGTTCGGAACGTGCAGGACGCTTAAGATGATGAACGTGTAAGTTCCGCACACCAGCGAAGTGATCAATTGCCCGGACATATAACTGCCGACCACTGAGGCAATTTCCGGGGAGGCCGCGGCCATCTTTTTGCGATGAATCTCCGGCAGGAAAGCGAGCAGCCACCGATAGACCCGCTCGCCGTCCGCCAGAAAATAGACGGCGACGACCAGGACGATCAGGAACTCCCCAAACGCTTGCACGGCGACCGTTCCCCACGCCAGAAATTGTTTCATTAACAGCTCGGGATTTGTGAGCGAGGCCGACTCGAAGACTTTGTTCACGGCATCGCGGAGCAACGGCGAGTGCAGCCGCGCGGCCACATCCTTTTGGAATTCGGGCAGCTTCTTGATCATCTCTGCGCCTTGGTTGCCGATGGTGGGGACCAGTATGCCGGCGAAGAGGGCGACGGAGACGAAAAGCAGCAGCGCACTGAAAAGGACGCCGCTCCAATCGGGCCAGCCGCGGCGGCGTGTCCAGGCCACCATTGGGAAGAGCGTGATCGCGATCAGAAGCGCGAGGAACAAAAGCTCCAACAAGGGCCAAAGCTGCACCGCAAGATAAGTCAGCAGTGCGGCAACGAGCACTTTTAGAATGGTCGTCGAGGAAATGGTCAGCTCGAGTCGGCGCCGCGGCGCTGGTGGCTCAGGCCTCTCTGGCATTTGAAAAGAAGGGCGGCAATGCTACGGTCCAGCGCGCTAACGCACGGCTTGTTGTCATGCTGGGATTTCGCGTGGGGCGGGGGGCTTGCGCTTATCAATTGCAGACGATGCTGTATCGCCATCCGCCGCACCGCAAAAAAGGGCGCAAGGAACTTTAAGAATGCCATCAGCAGAAATAGTCAGGCGACCAGTGCCCCCTACTTTCGGCGGACCCTTTCCGGATTTTTTTTGGAAGACCCACATCCGCGTCCCAATCTGGACACGATACAGCGGCCTACCCGTCCACCACCTAACCACATCAACACCTATGAAACTAGAAACCCTCAAAGAGCTCTACATCCTCGAGCTGAAAGACCTGTACAGCGCCGAGAAACAAATCATCGTGGCCCTGCCAAAAATGGCCAAAGCCGCGACCAATGCCAAGCTGGCCGCGGGCTTCAAGGAGCATCTCGAGCAGACCAGGGAACACGCCGTGCGCTTGGAAAAGATCCTTGCCAGCCACGGGCAGACGACCCGCGGTCCGAAGTGCCTCGGCATGGAAGGCGCGCTCAAGGAAGGCGCAGAGATGATCGCAGAGGAAGCCGACGAAGAGGTCCGCGACGCGGGGCTGATCGGCGCGGCGCAGCGTGTTGAACATTACGAGATGGCCGGCTATGGCTGTGCCCGCACCTACGCGGAGCTGCTCGGCGACAAGGAAGGCGCGAAGCTGCTGCAAACCACGCTCAACGAAGAAGCCGACACGGATAAGAAGCTTTCCAAGCTCGCGACTTCCGTGATCAACCTCGCGGCGGATAAGTAAGGTCTCCGCAATCCTGCGTCCGCCGATTCCGCCCGGCATACCGCAGTGTCTTTCACGGTGGGCGAGACGCTTGCTTTTCCAAGCAGGCGTAAATCGTGGCTTAACTGTCTGTCGCCCCAGGCGACCGCCCGTGTGCGTCGCTGCATGCCCCTAAGTTATGAAGCTCCAAACACTCACCGGCAATCGCGTCTTCAAGCTCCTCAAGGCAACCTTGGACGACTGGATGGAAGACAACGCGCTCCGGCTTAGCGCCGCGCTGGCTTACTATTCGACCTTCTCCATCGCGCCGCTGCTCGTTATCGCCATCAGCTTGGCGGGGCTGGTGCTGGGTGAGGAAGCGGTGCGCGGGCAGCTTGGGCAGCAGCTCCAGAGTTATATCGGCGCGCAGGCGGCAGAGGGCGTGCAGGCGATAATCAAGAGCGCGGCTAAGCCGACTGACGGGTGGTTGGGCGCGGTCGTCGGTTTCGGCACCCTCATGCTCGGCGCCGCGGCGATCTTCGGGCAGCTCAAGGACGCGCTGAACACCATCTGGGAGGTCAAGGCACCGGGCGGTGCGGGCGTCTGGGGCTTCCTGCGCGCGCGACTGTTGAATTTCGGCGTGGTGCTGGTCATCGGCTTCCTCCTGCTCATTTCGCTGCTGCTGACCGCGGCCCTCGCCGCGCTAAGTGGTTACTTCGAGCAACTCATCGGCCTGCCGCCCTTCGTCGCCCTGTTCCTGGGCTTCGTGCTTTCTTTTGGCGTCGTCACGGTGCTCTTTGCCTTCATTTTCAAAGTGCTGCCCGACGCGCAGATAGGCTGGCGTCATGTCTGGATTGGCGCGGCGGTTACCGCCCTCCTGTTTGAGCTGGGAAAGTTCGGCCTCGGCTTTTACCTCGGCCGCGCGAGCACGGCGTCGAGTTTTGGTGCCGCCGGATCGATGGTGATGCTGTTGCTCTGGGTTTACTATGCCTCGTGCATTCTGCTTTTCGGCGCGGAGTTCACCCAGGTCTATGCGCGCGAGATGGGCCACGAGATCCGGCCCGTGGCCGGGGCGGTGGCGGTGACGGCGGAAGCGCGGGCGCAGCAGGGCCTGGTGCCCAGCGCCGCCATCCAGGCCGATCTGCCGGTGCTGCTCGCCACTCGGGTGGCTGCACCCCCGGCGGGGGCAAATCCACTCGGTGTGTTGCTGGCCGTCACTGGTGGCGCGTTTCTCCTGGGTTTGCTGGCCCGGCGTCGCGCGGAGGCGGCGGAGCAGCCGGCCACGCGACTTCGCGAAAACCTGGCCGACCTCGGCGGGCAGGCCACGGATAATCTCGCCGCACTGCTGCAGCGCGCCCGGCACGAAGTGGCCCGGCGCATTGGCTGAAAGCGCGACTCAGCGCGGCCCACCGGAGCGCTCAGGTAGCGCGGGACGCGGCGAGTTCGGCGATCCGTTCTTTGCGGTCAGCCAGGTTAGCCATTGTTGAGGCGAAAAATAACTTCGCGCTCTTGTGACTTTGTAAGCGCACGGCAGAAGCTGGGTGCGATCAGCTTTATAAGAAACGTCGCGCGTCCGCAAATCGGCACACCGGTTTCGCGCGCTGCCCAAACCACCACACTCATTATGAACTACAACGATCCATCCAATCCGACTCCCACAACCACAACCCAGGCGGCCACGGAAAGCGCGGCGCAGGCTTGGGAGACCACGAAAGAGAAAGCCGGCGAGGCGCTGCAGACCGGCGAGCGCTACGTGCGCGACAATCCCGGGACTTCCGTCCTCGGCGTCTTCGGCGCAGGGCTGCTGCTTGGAGTTCTCGTCGGCTGGAGCATGGCGCGCGAAGAGCGGGACGATTATTCCGAAAACACGCGCCGATTGCTCAAGCGCTGGGGCCAGAAGCTGAACCTCGACTAACCGCGCCCATGCGCCGCAAAAAGATGACACCGACCGTGGACCGCACTGTGGCGGGAGCTCCGACCCGGAGCCCTGAGCAATTCATCGAAGATCAGCTCGCTGCCCTGAAGGCGAACGCGCAGCAGTGCCTCGACGACGTGACGGCGCATACCAAAGGCCACCCACACCAGACGGTCCTGTGGGCGCTCGGCACGGGTTACGTACTGCGGGTGCTCCCGACCATGCGTATCCTCGGCGGAGCCGTCCGGCTCTCGGTCGCGCTGCTCAAGCCCGCGGCTCTTCTCTACGGCGTATCGAAACTCTGGCACGCCACCCAGAACAGCTCCCTTCTGCACCGCTCGCAGAAAGTTCCATAAACCACCCGCCAATATCCTTATGAGCATTCTCTCCGCTATCGTCATTGGCCTCATCGTCGGGGCCATCGCCAAGTTACTGATGCCGGGCAAAGACCCCGGCGGCTGGATCGTTACCATCCTCATTGGTATCGTCGGTTCCTTCGTCGGCACTTACCTCGGGCAGGCCCTAGGTCTGTATAATCAAGGCGAGCCCGCCGGTTTCATTGGCTCGGTCGTCGGCGCAATGATTCTACTGGGCCTCTACCGTCTCGTCGCCAAGCGGAGCGTCTAATCATTCCGCTCCGTCCTTCCACGCGACTGGTATCCTGTCGTGTCTTTCCACCGGTCGGAGACGCTTCATTTTTCCCCGTGAGCAAACCCCAGCCCGACTTTTCGCTGCGTGGCGCGTGCGAGGGTTTGCTCGATGTGATCATCGTCGGTGGCGGGCCGGCGGGGCTCAGCGCGGCGCTGATCCTAGGGCGCTGCCTGCGCCGCGTCCTAGTGTGCGACGCGGGCCATCCGCGCAATGAAGCCTCAAAGGCCATGCACGGGTATCTTTCCCGCGATGGGATTTCGCCGGCCGCGTTCTTAAGCATCGGTCGCGAGCAGCTCGCACCGTATGAGACGGTGGCCTTTCGCAGGGTCAAGGTGGAGCAGGTCGAACCCGGCGAGGGGCGTTTTACCGTCGTGCTGGAAGGCGGGGAGCGGGTTTCGTCCCGGATGCTGTTGCTCGCGACCGGTCTGGTCGATGAACTGCCGCAGGTTGAGAACTTCCGCCAGTTTTACGGCGTCTCGGCGCATAACTGTCCTTACTGCGATGGCTGGGAACATCGCGGGCAGCCCATGGCGGTGGTAGGTAGCTGCCAGGACTCGGCGGAGCTGGCGCTGGAACTGCGCTTGTGGAGCAAGGACATCATCCTGTGCACCAATGGCGCGCCGACCTGCGACCGCGCCGCGCTCGACCTGCTCGCCCGCAATGCAGTGGAGGTCATCCAGACGCCCATTGCCCGGCTCGAGGGCACCGGTGCGCAGCTCGAACGCATCATTTTTCAAGACGGGAGCGCGAACTGCCGCCGCGCGCTTTTTTTCTCCCCCGGCCAGCATCAGCGCTCGCCTCTCGCCGAGATGCTCGGCTGCGAATTCTGCCCCGACGACGGCTGTGTGCAGTGCAGCGAGGACGCCTCCACCTGCGTGCGGGGCGTCTATATCGCCGGCAATGCGAGCCGCGGCTTGCAACTCGTCATCGCGGCGGCCGCCGAGGGGATGCAGGCCGGGTTTGCCATCAATAATGCGCTGCTGGCCGCCGACGCTGAGCTAGGCGCGGTGAAAAGCGGCGCGGGCGACGAAAAGCACCCTGCGCCCAATCTGAACAGCCGCACTCCTAATGCCCATCCCACCCATGCCTGACCAACCTAAAGCGGGTTCCAAGCAGGATTCCATTGAGCGACATACGGCGCAAAACGTCCGACTGATCGCTGAGTTGGAAAATGCCGCGCATCTTCAACGGACGTTCGGCGACCGGGTGGCTGATACAATTACCCGCTTCTGCGGGTCCATGCTTTTTCTTTGGGTCCATGTCGCGTGGTTCGCGATCTGGATTTTTACCAACAGCATGCTTCGCGGGCGGGCTATCGATCCCTTTCCGTTCAGTCTCTTAACTCTCACCGTTTCACTCGAAGCAATTTTCCTTTCGACCTTCATTCTGATTTCTGAGAACCGCCAGGCACTCGTTGATGAGCGGCGCAGCCACTTGGATTTGCAAATCAATCTTCTCGCTGAGCAGGAGAATACCAAGATGCTGAAACTGCTGAAAGAGATTGCGCAAAAGGTTGGGGTTGAGTCCCACGACGATCCCGAAATCGCCGTGCTCGAACAGGCAACCCTGCCCCACAAATTGCTGGAACAAATAGATGCCACCGTGCACGCCGAGGGCCAGCAACCCGCCTCTTAGTTTCGCGAGCCGCCGGGCGTTTCACAGCACCCGGCGCCGATCCCTGTATACATGCCCTGCTAACCCGCTACCTTCCTATGCCTGACAAACCCAAACTACCCCGCGCCAAGAAATCTGCTCCGCCGCCTCCTGCCGCTGCGCAAGTGGCCGAGACGCATCAAACGGTCACCAACCTGGCAGACACGCTGACGACCAACCACGGCCTGCCCATTGCCGACAATCAGAACTCGCTCAAAGTGGGCGAGCGCGGGCCGACGTTGCTGGAAGATTTCATCCTGCGGGAAAAGATCACGCACTTCGATCACGAGCGCATCCCGGAGCGGATCGTCCACGCGCGGGGCACTGGGGCGCATGGTTACTTTCAGGTTTATGAGTGTCTGAGCGACATCACCAAGGCGGCGTTCCTTCAAGACCCGAAAATAAAGACGGAAGTCTTTGCGCGTTTCTCCACCGTCGCCGGCGGTGCCGGCTCCGGCGACCTTGCGCGCGACGTGCGCGGGTTTGCGGTGAAGTTTTACACTGCCGAGGGTAACTACGATCTCGTGGGGAATAACATCCCCGTCTTCTTCATCCAGGACGCGATCAAGTTTCCCGACCTCGTGCATGCGGTGAAGATGGAGCCGGATCGCGGTTTCCCGCAGGCGGCCTCGGCGCACGATAACTTCTGGGACTTCGTTTCGCTCACGCCTGAGAGCATGCACATGCTGACATGGGTGATGTCCGACCGCGCCATCCCGCGCTCGCTGCGCATGATCGAGGGCTTTGGCGTCCACACTTTCCGGCTCATCGACGCGCAGGGCGTCTCGCGCTTTGTGAAATTCCACTGGCGGCCAAAGCTCGGCGCGGCCGCGGTGCTGTGGGATGAAGCGGTGAAGATCAATGGCGCGGATTCCGACTTTCACCGGCGCGATATGTGGGAGGCGATTGAGGGCGGAGACTTTCCCGAATGGGAGCTTGGGCTCCAGGTCTTTGACCAGGCCACGGCGGACAGTCTGGACTTTGACGTGCTTGATCCGACGAAGCTCATTCCGGAGGAAATCATCCCGCTGCGGATGGTCGGGAAGATGGTGCTTAATAGAAACGTGGATAACTTCTTTGCCGAGACGGAGCAGGTCGCCTTTCTACCCACGAACATCGTGCCCGGGATCGACTTCTCGAATGACCCGCTGTTGCAAGGCCGGCTCTTTTCTTACCAAGACACGCAGCTTTCGCGACTCGGCGGACCTAACTTCCACCAGATCCCGGTCAACGCGCCGCGCTGCCCGATGCACAACTTCCAGCGCGACGGCCTGCGCCAAATGGAGGTGCCCAAAGGCCGCGTGAACTACGAGCCGAACAGCCTCGACGCCGGCACTCCGCGCGAAAACCCGAGACGCGGTTTCTCCAGCCACCCCGAGCCGCTCGACGCCATCAAGCAGCGCAAGCGCGCGGAGACTTTCGCCGACCACTATTCGCAGGCGCGGATGCTCTTCCGCTCGCTGACGGAGCCGGAGCAGCGGCACATGGTCAGCGCCTTCGCCTTTGAACTCGCGAAGGTCGAGACCAAAGCCATCCGCCTGCGGATGCTCGGCCACCTCGCGAACATCGACGCCCCGCTGCACGACCAGGTCGCCGCCGCGCTCGGGATGCCGGAGCAGGCCGACGCCATCACCCCCGCCGTGGCCCCGCGCGATCTCCCGCCGTCGCCCGCCCTCAGCCTTATCGGCAAAGCGCCTGCCACCTTGCAGGGCCGCAAGATCGGCGTGCTCCTCACCGATGGCTTCGACCCCGCGCTCCTCGCCGCGCTGCGCCGCAGCGGGAAGGCGGAGCAAGCCGTGCTCGCCGTCATCGCGCCGAAAGTGGGCGGGGCCAAAGACCGCACGGGCGCATTGGTGGAGGCGGACTTCCCGCTTTCCGCCGCGCCGTCGGTTTTCTTCGACGCCGCCGTCATCCTTGCGTCCGAGCAGGGAGCCGCCGACCTCGCCACGCAAGCCGCCGCCGTCGCGTGGGTGGGCGACGCTTTCGCCCATCTCAAAGTCCTCGCCTACACCGCCGGAGCCCAGCCGCTGCTCGACCGCGCCGGAGTGGCACCGGACGCCGGCTGTGTCCCGCTGGCCAATGAGAAGGCCGTCGCCAAGTTCATCGCCGCGGCGAAAAAGGGCCGCATCTGGGCGCGCGAGCCGGGCCTGCGCCGGCCGGGTTAAAGGATGAAGCGAAAGTGTTTTTTTGTCACGGGGGAGCACGGGAGGTTTCATCGTTGTTTCCTCCGCGGGTCACCCGCGCTTTTCCGACTTTCGTTACTTACTCTCAGGCCGTCGCTGGGAATGCATGCGTCCGGCGCGCTGCTGGAGCGCGATTCCAACTGACCTATGAAAGCCCCATCCTTTATCCTGCGCTCTATCCCGGTGCTGCTGCTCGCCACTTCCGGGGCGAACGCCGAGGAACCGAAAAAGAAAGACGCCGCGCCGCCGCCGAGCCCGGTGCCCACCAGCTACATGCCGGTGGTTCCGCGCGAAGATTTCAAGACCACGATGGAGCGCATGAAGGCCGGGAAGGCCGCCATCGAGAAGGGCCACCACGATCTTCTCACCGCGCGCTACGACCTGCGCGATGACCCCGCCCCCGGGGTGACCATGGCCCGGCAGAAGCCGGTGCAGGCCGGTGTGCGCGTCCGCCTGCCCAAAGGCACGACGTGGGAGCAGCTCGCGGAAATGACGCCCGAACAGATTCGCGAAAAGGATCTTTGGCCCGCCGGCTTTTTTCCGCTGCCGCACCCGAATCATCCCGAGGGCGGCATGGTTTTCCCGAAGTTCGAAATCGAGGAACTGAAGAAACAGGAGCAGCGCGACCTGACGCGCTTCGACCTCGACTTCGACCTGCCGGACCATCTGCTGCCGGAGTTTCCCGCGCCGATGTTTCTTACCACGCGCCCCGATCTCGGCGACGTGTCGAAAGGCCAGCGTGTGACCATCGACAACTTCATGGACCTCTTCGACGGCACGCTCAATCCCAAGCAGCTCGACGGACTGCGGCTCCTCCTGACGCCCTTTCCGCAGCAGCAGTTCAACATGACCGGCGACCGCCGCTCGGAGCATCCGCACCGCGGCGTGGCGTGCTTCGACTGCCACTCGAACGGCCACACGAATGCCTCGACCCATCTCGTCGGCGACATCCGCCCGCAGGAGCACCGGCACCGCCTCGACACGCCGAGCCTGCGCGGGGTCAACATCCAGCGGCTCTTCGGCTCGCAGCGCGCGCTGAAGTCGGTGGAGGACTTCACCGAGTTTGAGCAGCGCGCCGCCTATTTCGATGGCGACCCGGTCATCGCCGCGAAGAAAGGCATCAGCCCGCTCGAACGCGGGAGCCAGGTCCACGCGATGGCCGAATTCCAGGCGCTGCTCGACTTCCCGCCCGCGCCGAAACTCGGGATCGACGGCAAGCTCGATCCCCGCAAAGCGAGCGCCGGGGAGCTGCGCGGGCAGGAGCTCTTTTTTGGCAAGGCCAAGTGCGCCACCTGCCACGCGCCGCCGTATTACACCGACCTGACCATGCACAATCTGCAGGTTGAACGCTTCTTCACCGAGCGGATGATCGAGGGCCGCAAGGCGAGCGCAGATGGCCCGATCAAAACGTTCCCGCTCCGCGGCATCAAAGACTCACCCCCGTATCTGCACGACGACCGCCTGCTCACGTTGGAAGACACCGTGGAATTCTTCAACCTCGTGCTCGAGACGAAGCTGCCTGCCGCGGACAAAGCGGACCTCGTGGCGTTCCTGCGTGCATTGTAAATTCTGCCCGCGCTAAAGACCGGGGTGAAAGGCTCCGGACCCGCTCACAACTGCGAGCGGAAGAGGCCCGCGCCGGCGTCGGCAGCCCGCTCCCAGGCGGGGCGGGCGAGCCAGTCGCGGTAGCTCACCTCGCGGGCGCGGGCTTTGTCCGCCTCGAAGGCGCGCGCCTCGCCCGCGGCAAATTCGCGGTCAATCAGGTTGAGGTTCGCCTCGTCATTCAGGCGAAAAGAACGGTTGTCGAAATTCGCTGACCCGACCGAGGTCCAAAGGCCGTCGATGATCATCAGCTTGCAGTGATACATCGTCGGTTCGAACTCGAAGATCCGCACGCCGCGCTCGAGCAGATACCCCCAGCGATGCCGCGAGGCGCTGCGCACCATGCCGGAATCCATGTGCCGGCCGGGCACAAGCACTTCCACGGTGACGCCGCGCTCCACCGCCTCCACCAGCGTCTGCGTGATGAGATCGTCGGGGATGAAGTAGGCGTTGCCGATCTGGATGCTGTGTTCCGCGGCGCTGAGCGAAAGCAAGTAGAGCAGCCTCGCGCTCTCGCTGCCTTCCATCGGCGAACTTTTAAACATCTGGCCGCGATGCCGCCCGGCGGGTTGCAGCTCGGGAAAGTAGGCCTCGTCGTGCAGCACGACGCCGCGCGTCTTCATCCAATTGTCGAGAAACGCCGCCTGCATTTGCGCGACCACGGGCCCCACTACGAGATAGTGTGAATCCCGCCAGTGCCCAGGGGATTCGGCGTTACCTTCCCACTCATCCGCAATGCCCACCCCGCCGGTGAAGCCGGTCGTGCCATCGACCACGAGCAGCTTGCGATGGGTGCGATGGTTGGCGCGGGCGAAGTTTGAGACGTGGTAAAATTCCAGCTCCACCCCGGCGTCCGCCATCTGCCGGATGGCTGGGCCGTGCACGCAGTTGCAGCCCACGCCGTCCATCAGCACATGCACCTTCACTCCGCTCCGGGCCTTGGCCGCGAGCACGGCGGCAAATTTCTCCGCGATGCGCCCCGAAGAGTAAATGTAGGTCTCGAACGTAATGGTACGCATGGCCCCCTCGAGCGCAGCCAGCATCGCCGGGAAGATCTCCGCGCCGTTGCGCAGCGGCGTCGCGAGATTGCCGTCCAGGATCGGCGGCCCGAGGAGCTGGCTCATGGCGCGTTCGAACTGCGGATCGGCGATGCCATAGCGTTGCGCGATGCGGTGTTTGATCTTCTTTTCGCCGGAGATGAAATTGCGCGCCAGGGTGGTGACCCCGGCGGTGAGCAGCGCCGTGGCGCCGATGGTGAGCAGGTGCGAGCGGCGGTCTTTCATGTGGGCTGCAGATTCGGTTTTTCCCGGGCAAGTTTCAACGTGCAACCGGATCGGGTTTTGACCGGCGCGGAAAGACTGCCGCAGCCGAGGCGGGGCCGGTGTGCGATTGGGGAGGGTGTTCGTCGGGGCCGTCTGGCCTGCCCTGCACGCCCCACAAATTTGCATCGCATGGCTTCGCCTTATTCTTACATTGCCCTCCCCCGATGAAGAAAACCGTGCCCAAATCCACGACCCGGCCGGCGAAGCGCCCGCACCGCGAGACTCCCCCGCGCCCCGCGGCCTTTCCCATCGTCGGCATCGGCGCTTCGGCGGGCGGGCTGGAGGCGTTCACGGATTTGCTGAAACATCTGCCGGCAGACACCGGGATGGGCTTTGTCCTCGTGCAGCATCTCGACCCCGTGCACGAGAGCGCGCTCACGCATTTGCTCGCGCGCGCCACCGCCATGCCCGTGTGCGAGGTGACGCAGAATCTCCGCGTGGAGCCGGACTCGATTTATGTCATCCCGCCGAATGTGCAGATGGCCATCGCGGAGGGCGTGCTGAAGCTGACGCCACGCGGCAAGCTGCGCGGGGCAACGCGCTCGATTGATTTCTTTTTCGAGGCGCTGGCGCAGGATCAGCACGAGCGCGCCCTCGGCGTGGTGCTCTCGGGCACGGCGAGCGATGGCACGCTCGGGCTGGAGGCGATCAGGGCCGAGGGCGGCGTGACTTTGGCGCAGGATGAATCCGCGAAATACGACTCGATGCCGCGCAGCGCCATCGCGGCCGGCGTGGTGGATCTCGTGCTCTCGCCGGAGCGGATCGCGGCGGAGCTGGCGCGCATCGCGCGGCATCCTTTCGTGGCGGGCGGTGCGGCCCATGAGTCGCCTGAGTCGCATCCGTCCCATGGGACCAAGGGGACGGATGAGACTGACGGGAAAACCGCGCCCGAAATGCATGCGGAGGCCGAGCGCGAGAGCGATCAGGCCGAGCCGCTGGACGCGCCGCTGGCGAGCGGCGGGCACGGCTCGCCGCGCACGGGCTCGCGGCAGGCGAAAAAAGAGGCGGCGGCGAAAGCGGACAAACCGGCGGCGATCAAGGACGGCTTCAAGGAAATCCTCCGCATCCTCCACCAGCACTGCGGCGTGGATTTTTCGCTCTACAAATCCAGCACCATCCAGCGGCGGGTGATGCGGCGGCTGGTGCTGAACAAGCACGAGACCCTCGCCGCCTACGCCGCGTTTTTGAAAGGCAACGCCAAGGAACTCGATGCGCTGTATTCCGACGTGCTCATCAGCGTCACGAGCTTCTTTCGCAACCCGGAAGCCTTCGACTCGCTGAAGCGCAAGGTCTTCCCGAAGCTCCTCACGCAGCGCGGTCGCGATGAGCCGGTGCGCGTCTGGGTGCTCGGCTGCTCGACCGGGCAGGAGGCGTATTCGCTCGCCATGACTTTCGCCGAAGCCGCCAGCGACGAGGCGCACGGGGCGAGACTGCAGATCTTCGCGACCGATCTCAATGAGGCGCTGCTGGAAAAAGCGCGGCACGGCCTCTATGCGAAATCGCTGGCGCAGGATATTTCGCCCGAGCGGCTGCGGCGTTTCTTCGTTGAGGAGGAAGGCGGCTGGCGCGTGAGCAAGCTGCTGCGCGAGCAGGTCGTCTTTGCGCGGCAGAATGTGATGAGCGATCCGCCCTTTTCGCGCATGGACCTCATCACCTGCCGGAACCTGCTCATCTATCTGGAGCCCGAGCTGCAGAAGAAAATCTTTCCCGCGTTCCATTACGCGCTGAAGCCGGGCGGCTATCTTTTTCTCGGCACGAGCGAGTCCATCGGCACGTTCACCGATCTCTTTGCGCCCGCCGACAAAAAGCAGAAAATCTTTTCCCGCAAAGCCGGGACGACGCCGACCTTCCGGCTGCCGCTCCCGGGACTGCGGGAGCCGGCGGCGGTGCGCGGGCATCTGCCGGTGGCCGCGGGCGCGGTGCGGGAGGAGCGGAGCGGCGAGTTCACGGCGCAGCGCGAGGCGGACCGGATTTCGGTCAGCCAGTTTGCGCCGCCGGGCGTGCTGGTGGATGCGGCCGGGCACGTCCTGCAATTCCGCGGCGCGACTAGCGCGTATCTGGAGCCGCCCACGGGCAAGGCCAGCTTCGACCTGCTGAAGATGGCGCGCGACGGGCTGATGCTCCCGCTGCGCGCGGCGCTCGCCAAGGCCAAGCGCGAGCGGCAGCCGGTGCGCCGCGCGGGCGTGCGCGTGGGCCAGCGCACGATTGCGCTCCAGGTGATCCCGCTGCGCAATCTGAAGGAGCTGTGGTTCCTCATTTTATTTGAAGAGGCGGGCGGCTCCGGGCTCCCCGGTGGGGTGGGCGTTTCGCCCGCCGGTTTCGACGGCGCGCCGCAGCGAGCGGCCGCCGCGAAAGTGCGCCCTGGCGGGACGCCCCCCCAGCTCGAGACCCGCCGCATCACCGAACTCGAGCGCGAACTCGCCGAGACGCGCGACTACCTCCAGGCCGTGCAAGAGCAATACGAGGCGGCCAACGAGGAACTCCAGGCCTCCAGCGAGGAATTGCAGAGCGCGAATGAGGAACTGCAGGGCATCAACGAAGAGCTGGAAACTTCGAAGGAGGAACTCGAATCCACCAACGAGGAGCTGACCACGATCAACGATGAAATGGTCAGCCGGAACAACGAACTGAACCGCGTCAACGCCGACCTGAACAATCTTCAGCTCAGCATTGAAACGCCCATCCTCCTGCTCACGCGCGAACTCACGATTCGCCGCTTCACGCCCGCGGCGGAGAAGATTTTCAATCTCGTGAGGAGCGATGTGGGACGCGGCATCGGCGGCATCCGCCACAATCTCGATGCGCCAAATTTCGAGCGCCTGCTCAGCGAGGTCCTCGACACGGGCACGATGCGCGAACGCGAGGTGCAAGCCACGGACGGGCGCTGCTATGTGCTGCGCGCGCGG
>JANPHJ010000068.1:0-9000 GCA_031424395.1 Chthoniobacter sp. | reverse complement strand
CGGCGGGCGCGTGCTGCATTATGTCCGCGGGAAAAAAGCGGGCGAGCAGCGGCTCGTCGCGAAAGGCTCGATCGGCATCGGCGGCCACATGAACGATCACGACGAAGGGCTCTTCACGCTCGACCGCGCGGCCTACGATGCGGCGGTGCAGCGCGAGGTTGGCGAGGAGTTGAAGCTTGGCGCGCGCTACACGAATCGCGCGGTGGCTTTGCTCAATGACGACACGACCGAAGTGGGTCGCGTGCATCTCGGTGTCGTCCACATTTTCACCCTCGAATCCGCCGACGTGCAAAAAGGCGAGGCGATGATCACCGAGCTGCAATTCCTCGACCGCGCCGCACTCGCCGCGCGGCGCGAGGCCATGGAAACGTGGTCACAGATTTGCTGCGATCAGCTTGATCAACTGCTCGCCGCCGCGGCGCGCTGAGCCTTCACGCCATGGAAAATTTCGAGCGGATTTTGCAAGGCGCGGTTGAGGCCCGCGCGTCGGACATCCATCTCAAAATCGGCGCACCCGTGATCTTTCGCATTGCCGGCGAACTTGTGCCCGTGGACGCGCCGCCGCCGACCGCCGAGTGGATGCAGACGGTGCTCGGGCACATCGTTCCCGCGCATCTGCGCGCGCGGCTGGAGGAGGAGCACGAAGTCGATTTTGCCCACGCGCCGGCGGTCGGGCGTTTCCGCGTGAACGTTTTCCAGCAGCGCGGCGGCTACGTCCTGGCGCTGCGCTCGGTGAAGTCCGCGATTCAGTCTTTCGCCCAGCTCCACCTGCCCGATTCGGTGCGCCGCATTTCGGAAGCATCGAGCGGCATCGTGCTCATCACCGGCGCGACTGGCTCGGGAAAATCCACGACGCTCGCGGCGATGATCGACCACATCAACGCGACCGCGCGGAAGCACATCCTCACGCTCGAAGACCCCATCGAGTTTCTTTTCGAGGACAAGCAATCCGTCATCGAGCAGCGCGAGGTCGGGCTCGACACGGCGACGTTTGCCTCCGGCCTGAAAAACGTGCTGCGGCAGGATCCCGACGTGCTCGTCATCGGCGAAATGCGCGACGCGGCGAGCGTGGTCGCGGCCATGAGCGCGGCCAATATCGGTCATCTCGTCATCTCCACGCTGCACACCATGGACGCGGCGAAATCCGTGCAGCGACTGCTGGAGTTTTTCCCCGCGGACGAGCGCGAGCAGGCGCGGCAGCAGTTCGCCACCACGCTCCGGGCCGTGGTTTGCCAGCGGCTGGTGCGCACGCCCGACGCCGGGTTGCGGCCCGCGCTGGAAATCCTCACGAACAACGCCGCGGTGACCAAGCTCTTCCATACCGGCGTGCTGGAAAAACTCCCCGCCGCCATCGAACTCGGCGGCAGTGAAGGCATGCAGACTTTCAACCTGGCGCTGCACGAACTTGTTACCGCCGGCCACATCAGCCAAGCCGAGGCGCTGGCGAATTCCCCGAATCCCGAGGCGCTGAAAATGCGCTTCCAAGGCGTGCTGCTCAACGAAACCCGCCGCATCCTCGGCGCCCGCGACTGAGGACGATCCGCCTACGCCGGCACGCGCCCGCTGCGCTGCCACGGGGTGCGCTCCTGATCAAAGTCCACCTCGATCCCGCGGGTGCGCAACGCTGCGAGGCAGATGGCGACCGGCGCCGAGCTGGCGCTGAGGGCCGGTGCGTCGCCGAAAGCGGCGACCCAGCGGCCTTTCTCCCGTTTGACGCGCAGCGTATTCACCGTCCCGCTAAGCCGCTCCACCACTTCCCACGCCAGGCTGAGATCCGACGAATAGGCGCGAAACTCGAAGACCTCGCTCAGTTCATTGTCCATCCGCACACCTTCCGGAAAGCACCGTTGAAAATAGGGATCGGACATGGCGTTGAGCGCCTCCTCGATCGAGTCGAAGCGCAAGAACGAATGACTGTCTTCCCAGTACGTCTGGGGATCTTCCCCGATCAGATATTTTCCGACCAAAGCATCTAGTTCGCGGAGCGTCTCGACTTTCACCCGCGCAGTTGTGGATTCATTCCTCATGGTCTTCTCCTTTCGCCATTGATAACCACGGCGGCTGTCCTAGAAAAGGACAATTTATAGGGGGCGGGAAATTACTGGAAACCCCTCAGCGCCGGCTCATGCGGGCAAACAGCCACCCGCCGAGGCCCAGGCAAAGCAGATTCGGAATCCAGATCAGCAGCTCGGGATGCAGGCGGGCGTTATCGCGGACGCCGTAGATGAAGATGCCGATGAAAAAATACGTCACTGCCACCCCGAGGCTGAGCAGGAAACCGACGGACGTTTCCTTGCGATGTGCGGTGATGGCGAGCGGCACGCCGACCAGCGCAAAGGTGAACGAAGCCAGCGCATAAGCGTAGCGCTTGCTGATCTCGGTGCGCGTTGCGGACCGCTCCTCGTGCCGCTCGCGTTCGCTCATCTTCGCCAGCCTTTCCTCGGCGTTCAGCCGTTCCAGCAGCTCCTTGGCCGTCATGCTGCCGATGCCCTTGCCGCGCTTTTTTTCCGACAGCTCCTCGAGCGAAATCGGCAGTGTGTTTTCCTGCGCCGTGGCCGTGTGGATCTTCATCAGGTTTTCCGGTGCGGCGCTGTCCCGCTGCTCGTAGCGCGCGTCGAAAATGTGCAGCAGGATTTGCTTCTTCTCGTGATCCGTTTCGAGCAGTCCCTTGTGCGCGAAGACGACCTTCACCGGCATGAAGTCGTCGTCCATTTCATAGACCAGGAGGTTGAAAAGCTGCGCGCCCTCGCTGCGCTCGATGTAGATTTTTTTGCCCGGAAAATCCTCGATCACCTTGTCGCTGCCAAACATCGCCAGCGGGTTTTGCGTGGCGATGGTGTAAAGCGCCTCTTTCATCTGCGCCTGTGCGCGCGGCGCGACATCCACATTGATCCACAGGCACAGGCCCACGCTCAGCAGCGCCAGCACCAGCACCGGCAGCGTGATCCGTGGGATGCTCACGCCATTCGCCCGCAGCGCGATGAGTTCGTTTTCCGCGGACATTTTTCCAAAGACCAGCAGCACCGCGGTGAGAAAGCCCCACGGAATCGTGAAGGTCAGCGAGAAGGGCAGGATGTAGGCGAGAAAGGTGAGGATCTGCTCGAACGGCGTGTCGTTTTTCACCAGCAGTTCGAGCAGTTGCTTGAAGACATTGCCCAGCACCAGCACCACGCTCAGCACCGCGACCGCGATGGCGGATGTGAGCAAAACCTGCCAGCCAACATAGCGGTCGATGAGTTTCAAAAGCGCGCGATCTTTCGCGCCGCACCGGGCGTTGGCAAGCAGTTTGCCGCGCGTCTGGAGCAGGCCGCCGCGCGTGGGACTTCCGCGCGCCGAAACGCCCCGCCTTGCACCCCGTGCGCATTTTATCCACGCTCCGCCCGTGTCCACGGCTGACCTCAAATCCTCCCTCGCCCAGTTTGCAGCCTCCGCGCGGGCGCTAAAGGGCGACGAGAAGAGCGAGGCGCAGGCTTTTCTCGAACGCCTCTTCCCGGAAATTTCGAGAAAGCGGAAGGACACGAGCGCCGGGCGCTGAGCATCGTTGAAACGAGTCTCGGTTCCTCGCATCCCCGCACCGCTGACGCCCAAAGGAACCCGGCAAACACAATATTCAAACGCGGTAAGCGCGATGAGGCCATTAAACTACTGAGCAACGCCTTGAAAATACAAAGAGAGCGCTTCGGTAGCGGGCACGCGTTGAGCGTTGGAACTGCACGCGATCTCGCCGGGACACTCCACCAAAGCGGAAATAACCGCGGAGCGTTGACAGTCCTTACAGATCTCCTACCGCTTCTTCCGCGTGATCACGAGGCACGCGTCGCGATCACGCGCGACATGGCGACTTTGCGCGGCAATCTTCCCCGAAAAGGCCCCCGCTTTACTCCACCTAAAAAGAAACGCCGCTGATGCGTCGTTTCAAAGGCGAGCCTGCAAAACGAATGGGTGATGACCGAACTGCGCAAGCCGCGCAACGCCGAACGTCAGAGCGGAAAGCGGAAGATTCTACCCCGTGCGGCTGACGGACATCGAGACGATGCGCGCTTGGGAGTGCTTCGATGCCGACAGCGGCAAGGATTTCGCCACCGAGCTGCGCAAATACTTCATCCCCGAATTCTCGCACTGGAAGGAGCACGACCCCTTCGAGGCCGCCTTCGCCCGCCTGCTCAAAGACCTCCGCGCGGAGGTGCCTGCGAAGTAACAGCGCCGGGCAGTCCGCGCCGCATCTTGCCTCTTCCCATCATCGCGAAGACGACTAAGTTCCCCGCCCACTCAAGGAGAATCTTTACGACGTAGCGATCATCGGCGGCGGCCCGGCGGGCAGCACCGCCGCCATCCTGCTCGCGCAAAAAGGCCGCCGCGTCGTGGTCCTCGAGCGGGAGAAATTTCCGCGCTTTCACATTGGCGAATCGCTCCTGCCGTACTCGCTCACCGCCTTCGACCGGCTCGGCATCCGCGCCCAGCTCGAGGCCGGCGCGATGCAGAAACATGGCGGCGAAATCGCCACCGCCTGCGGCCAGCGCGCGGTGAAGTTTTATTTCAAGGACGGCTTCCGCCTCCGCCACCACAACGCCTATCAGGTCGAGCGCGCCGACTTCGACAAAATGCTCCTCGACCGCGCCCGCGAAACCGGCGCGGAAGTGCGCGAGGAAACCGCCGTCGAGGAACTCGCCTTTGACGCCGAAAGCGTGACCGTGAAAACGAAGGACGGCTCCACGATTCGAGCCCGCTACCTCATCGACGCGAGCGGGCGCAACGCGGTCGTCGGTTCGCATTTCCAGCTCAAGACGACCTACGAGCACCTCAAGAAATTCTCCTGCTACGCGCACTACCAGCACGTGCAGCGCGATGCCGGGATCGACGCCACGCTCACCCGTCTCGTCCGCGCGCCCGGTTGCTGGTTCTGGCTCATCCCACTCGACGACCGCCGCACCAGCATCGGCGTGGTCATGGACCTCGCGGACTTCAAAGCGCGCAAGCAATCGCCCGAGGCCGCGCTCGCCTGGGCCATCCGCGATTCCGAGGTGATGCGCGAGCGCATGGCCGACGCCGTCCGCCTCACGCCGGTCCACTCCGCGGGCGACTACTCGTACCGCAACAAGCGCCTCGCGGGCGACCGCTGGCTGCTCGCGGGCGACGCCGCCGGCTTCATCGACCCGATCTTTTCCACTGGCGTCTTCCTGGCCATCCACAGCGGCGAGCAGTGCGCCGACATGCTCGAGGAAATCCTCACCAACCCCGCGCGCCAGCCCCGCCTTTTCCGCCGCTACCAGCGCGGCCTGCACGCGCTCATGGACAAATATCTGCGCTTCGTCACCGCCTGGTACCGCCCGGAGTTCATCGAGGTCTTTACCTCGCCCACGAAGCACCTCCAGCTCGCTGCCGCGGTGAACTCCGTGCTCGCCGGCAATGTCGGCAGCAGCTTCCCCATCTGGTGGCGCATGCAGCTTTTCTACCTCGTGCTTTTCCTCCAGCGCTACGCAGCGCTCTGCCCGCGCCTCGACGCCAAAGCATCCGCGCCCGTCCCGGAACTCGAACCCGCCGCATGAAAATTCCCATCGCCCTTTGCGCCGCCGCGCTGCTCAGCGCCTGCCAGACGCCGCACCAGTTCGCGACGCCGGACAAATCGTGGCGGCAACACATCGGCCAGCTCAAATACAGCGACGCGAAACGCACGCTCATCGGCGATGTCGTCGTGCAGCAGCGCGGCGCGCAGGACTTCCAGCTCGAGTTTCAAAAGGCCGGCGGCTTCCCGCTGCTCACGCTTCGCGAAGACGCCACCACCGCGCGCGCCGAGGGGCTTTTCGCCCGCGGCTCGTGGCAAGGCGCACCCGCCAGCGCGCCCGCGCATCTGCGGAACTGGGTCGCGCTCCGCGAGGCGTTGCAAAAGCCGGCGGCGGGCGCGCAGCGGAGCATGGACTTCCCGGCGGACGGGCAGCACTTCGTCTTCCAGTTCAACCGCTGAGCGCCTGATGCCGTCCGCCCGCCGCGCGCAGCGCCCATGACCCAAGCCCTCGCCCGTTTTCTCGCCAGCCGCCCCGGACGCGTCCACGCGTTCACGTTCGGTCTTCTAGCGCTCTGCGCGTGCGTCATTGGCTTCGGGGTGCGGTTCAATTCGGACGTGCTCGATCTCTTTCCCGCGCATTTTGATTCCGTGCGCGTCTGGAAAGTTTCCAACCGCGAATTTGCCCAGGGCCGCTCGCTCATTTTTGCGGTGCATGACGAAACCGGGAAAGTCGATCTCGACGGGTTCACGCACTATTTCGCCGAGGCTTTGCGCAAGGAGCCGTGGATCGTGCGGGCGATGGATCAGCTCCCGCTCGGCGACGAAAGCGCGATGGCCGAGGCCCAGGCGCTTTTTCTCCCGCTGCTGCTGAACTGCGCGCCCGACGAGTTCGCGCAAGTGACCGCCGCGCTCAAGCCCGACGCCATCCGCGAGCGCATCACGAAATCCGTGGCGCGGTTCAAAGCGGGCTCGTTTCGCGACGAGCATTTCGGTCTCGAAGTCGATCCGCTCGGCGTGCTCGCGCCCGCCTTTCGCCAGCTCGGCTCGTCCGGCGCCGAGCAGTCTTTTTCTCTCAGCTCGCCGGACGGCACCACGCACCTCGTCCAAGCCATCACCAACCAAGACGACCTCGGCGCGCACGCCTCGCAGGACATGATGCGCCGGGTCGATGACTTCCGCGGGCGCGTGGTCGGCGCTTGGGACGGGCCAAAGCCGGACGTGCTCGTGACCGGGCGCACCGCTTACGTCGGCGAGCTTTCGGTCATCATGCGGAAAGACATCATCGAGACGCTGCTGTCCTCCGCGCTGCTGGTGTCGGTGGTTTTCTGGCTCGGCTTCCGGCGCGTGCGTCCGCTCGTCGCCATCCTGCATGTGCTGCTCGTGAGCTGTGTGCTCGCCGTCGGTTTGGGCGCGGCGGTTTTTCACGAGCTGAACATGATCACCATCGGCCTCTGCGCCATCCTCATCGGGCTGGGCGTGGATTTCGGCATGATGCTCTACTCGATCTACGAGATCGAACGCGGCGCGGGCCGCAGCCACGAAGCGGCCATCGGCACCGCGCTGCGCAGCCAGGGCCGCAGCGTGATTTTCGGCGCGCTGACGAGCGCCGCCGGATTCCTCAGCCACGTCTTCAGCGGCTGCCCCGGCTTCGCGCAACTCGGCGTGCTCATCTGCTTCGGCATCCTCATTGCGGGCGCGCTGATGATGTCGCTGTTTTTCGTCTCCATCGGCGGCGACGTGCGTCCGCGCGAAAGCGATCCGCTGCGCACGGCGGGCGAGGCCTTCGTCCGCTGGGTCTTTGCCGGCCCGCGCCGCCTCCTCGTGCCCGCGACCATTTTTCTGCTCGTCGCCACCGCGTTCGCCGCGTCGCCGCTGCGCCCGCTGCGCTTCGACGCCAACCCGCGCACGCTCGAACCGCCGAACAGTTCCGCCGGCCGCGCGCTGCGCCTCATCACCGAAAAATTCCCCGGCTTCGGCGAGCAGTTGCTCGTGCTGCTCGAAACGGACGGCGCGGAAAAAACCCACGCGGGCTGGACGAAGCTGCAGACCGAGTGGGGCAAGCTCGTCACCGCGGGCGAGCTAAAGCAAACCTCCATCCTCGCCGGGGCGCTCGTCCTTTCGCCCGCCAACGTCGCCGCCAACACCGCTCTCCTCGCGCGCGATTTCGACCCAAAGGCCGCACGCGAAGCACTCGCCGCCGCGCTCACCGAGTCCGGCGCGCAGCCGAGGCCCGCGGCCAACGCCACGCTCGACGCCCTCGCCGCCGTCGCCACCGGCGACCGCGCGCCGCTCGACTGGCGGCACCGGCTGCCCGCGAGTTCGACGTGGTGGTTTCTCGTCGATCAGTTCTTCGGCGCCGATCCGAATATCACCGCGGGCTTTGTCCGCCCCGCGGAAAAAATCACCACCTACGCGCAGAAAGAACGCCTCCGCACGCTCCTCGCGCAATCCACCGCCGACGTGCCCTACCACCTCTCCGGCTGGAACTACACGCTGCAAGATTTGGTGCGCTGGGCGAAGGGCAAGATGGTGGAACTCAGCGCGATCATGATCGCCTTCAACGTCGTGCTGCTCGCCCTGCTCTACCGCCGCGCGCAGCCCATCGCCGTGCTCATGCTCGGCCTCGCGCTGTCCTTCGGCGCGATGCTCGCCGCGCTCAAAGTGCTCGGCGTCGCGCTGAATCTTTTCAACGTGCTCGCCTTCCCGCTCGTCCTCGGCATCGGCGTGGACTACGGCATCTACGTCGTCGGCGCGATGCGCGCCGGGGCGCAGCAGGCGGTCGCGAATGTCATCAAGCCCGTGCTCCTCAGCGGCCTCACCACGACCGCCGGTTTCGCCTCGCTCGCGCTGGCGCAAAATCCCGCGCTGCAAGGACTCGGCATCGTGTGTGCCGTCGGTGTGGCGTGCTGTCTTTTTGCCACTCTTTTTTTCGTCCTGCCGGCCTGCGCGTGGCGCGGCGCGAAGTGAAAAACGCGCTCTACACCCTCGGCGGTTTCAAGGCGGCCTTTGCCGTCGCGCATCTCCTCCCGCGGCCCGCCGCGCAAGCACTGGCGGCCTTTGTCGGGCGGGCGGCCTATCGGCGAAAGGCGGATGCGCAGGCCGCGCTCCGGGCGAATCTCCAGCTCGTCACCGGCCTCCGCGGCGCGGCGCTCGACGCGCTCTGCGCGGAAAACGTCGCCAATTTCAGCCGCATGCTCGCCGACTATTTCCTCTGCGCCGGAGCCGACGCCGCGCGCCGCTGCGATGCGCTCATCGAGGGCTGGAGCGGCTTTGAAAACCTCGCCGCCGCGCGCGATGCGGGACGCGGCACCATCGTCGTCACCGGCCATCTCGGGCATTGGGAACTCGGCGGGCTCGTCCTCGCGCGACGCGGCCTGCCGCTCACCGTCATCACGCTCGAGGAGCCGAGCACCGGCCTCACCCGCTGGCGCGAAGCCTGCCGCCGCCGCCTCGGCATCAAGACCATCGCCGTCGGCCCCGGCCATCCGTTCGCCTTT
>JANPHJ010000067.1:0-12279 GCA_031424395.1 Chthoniobacter sp. | reverse complement strand
TGGCGAGCGGCTCGTCGCTTTCCTCCATGCGGCGGCGGGCCACGAGCAGGCGCACGCGGATGAGGTACTCCATCGGCGGCATGGCAAAGAGCCGGCTGAATTCGCGCTGGAGCTGGCTCACCGAAAGATGCGCCACGCGGGCGAGCTGCGCCGCGGTGACGACCCCGCCGTAGCCGGCGAGCACATGCTCCAGCACCGGCGTGAGGCGGTGGTAGTCGCCGGGCGAAGGCCCCGTGCCGTCGTACGGGCGCAGCACGCCGGCCAGTCCGGCGACCGGCCCGTTGCGCCCGCGCAGCGGCAGCTTGCTGCTGAGATACCAGCGCGGCATCCGGTCGGCGCCCATCACCAGCCACACCTGGTCGCGCAACGGCCGGCCCGAGCGGATCACGCGGCGGTCTTCCTCCACGTACTGCGCGGCGAGCAGCGGCGGGTGAAAATCGAAGTCGGTGCGGCCCACGATCTCCGCCTGCGATTTGAGCCCTTGGAGCAGCAGCATCGGCTCATTCACGCGGACAAAACGGCTGGCCGCATCCTTCACGAAAAGATAGACGCGCGGCAGAAAATCGAAGAGCTGCAGCACCTCATCGGGCGCGGCGAGCTGGGCGAAAAAATCGGGCGTGGTTTTGCGAGCCATGCGGTAATTATTCCAAAACACGCGCCGGCCAAAAGACAGTTTTTCGCGGACATCCGGCAAGCGCACAGTTAGCTTACGCGTCATGTTCGACTTCCTCGCCCCCTCGCTCAATGACCACGCCCGGCTGTGCGGACGCGGCCGCACGCGGCGTGAGTTCCTGCAAATCGGCGCGCTGGCCGCCGCCGGGCTGTCGCTCCCGCAGTATTTGCGCGCGAAGGAATCGGGCCTCGTGAAACCGGGGAACGACCAGCGCGCGTGCATCATGATTTTCAATCTCGGTGGGCCGAGCCACCTCGATCTTTGGGACATGAAACCCGACGCGCCGAGCGAGATTCGCGGGCCGTTCAAGCCCATCCGCACGAAGTCGGAGGCGTTCGAGCTTTCGGAACTGCTGCCGCTGCATGCGAAGATCGCGGACAAGTTTTCGCTGGTGCGCTCATGTCATCACGACGGCGCGGCGGTGCATGACGCGGGCTGGCAGATGATGCAGACCGGGCGGCGTTTTTCCGGCGGCATCCAGACACCGCACGCGGGCGCCGTGGCGTCCTACCTCATGGGGCGCAAAACGGATCTGCCGCCTTTTGTCGTGCTGCCGGAACTCATGGGGCGCGGCGGCGGCAATCTGCCGAACGGCCAGGGCGGCGGCTTTCTCGGGAAGTCGCATGACCCGTTTGCGCTGATGGCTGATCCCTCAAAAAAAGATTTCCGCGTGCCGGATTTGCTCCCGCCCGATCAACTCGGCGCGGCGCGGCTCGAGCGCCGCAAAACGATGCGCGCGATCGTGGACGACGCGACGGCGCAGTTTGAGGCGAGCGAGGATGCGCGGCTGCTCGACGACAATTTTCACGCCGCCTTCCGGCTGATGACCAGCGAGCAGGCGCGCGCCGCTTTCGACCTCACGAAAGAGCCGCTGGCCGTGCGCGAACGCTACGGCATGAACCGTTTCGGCCAGTGCTGCCTGCTCGCGCGGCGGCTCGTGGAAAGTGGCGTGCGCTTCGTCACCATCAACACGTTCCTGACGGTCTTCGACGAAATCACCTGGGACATCCACGGCTCAAAACCCTTCACGTCCATCGAAGGCATGAAAGACCTCGTCTGCCCGATGTATGACCAGGCCTACAGCGCGCTCATCGAGGACCTCGACCAGCGCGGCCTGCTCGGCGACACGCTGGTGGCGAATCTTAGCGAATTCGGCCGCACGCCCAAGGTGAATCCCGCCGGCGGGCGCGACCACTGGCCGCAGTGCTTCACCTGCTACTTCGCCGGCGGCGGGGTGAAAGGCGGGCGCGTCGTGGGCAAGAGCGACCCCATCGGCGGCTTCCCCGCGGAGCGTCCGGCGGGGCCGGGCGACATCGTGGCGACGATCTTCCACAGCCTCGGCTTCGATCATCACGCGCAGCTCCCCGGCCCCGGCAACCGCCCATTCTACCTCACCGATCTCGGCACCGAGCCGATCCAGGAACTCTTCGCGTAAGGCCCGCCCATGCTCCGCGTTTTCTCGCTCCTCGCCGCGTTCGCCGTCGCCGCCTCCGCGCAGACGCCGTCCTTTCGCAATGACATCCTGCCCATCTTCAGCAAGGCCGGCTGCAACACCGGCGGCTGCCACGGCGCGCTCGCGGGCAAGGGCGGGTTCCGCCTGTCGCTCTTCGGCTACAATCCGGAGGCCGACTGGCAGACCATCACGCAGGAATCGCGCGGGCGGCGCGTGGACTTCGACGAGCCGGGCGCGAGCCTGCTGCTGACCAAGCCCACCACGGCGATCAAGCACAAGGGCGGCAAGCGGCTGACCGTTGAGGGCGACGATTACCGCATGCTGGCGGCGTGGATCGCGGACGGGGCGCCAGGCTTAAAAGCGGACGAGGCGCAGCTCACGGGCATCGTCGTTTCGCCGGAGGAAAACATCGCGCAGACCGGCGACACGCTGGTGCTGAAAGTGACGGCGAAATACTCCGACGGCACCGCGCGCGACGTGACCCGCTGGGCGAAATTCACCTCCGCCGACGAGACCGTGGCGACGGTGACTCCGGACGGAAAAGTGAGCGTCCTCGGCGCGGGCCAGGGCGCGGTGACGGCGTGGTTTTCCTCGCTTGTGGTGGTGGCGCGCGTGACCGCGCCGTGGACGAATGACGTGCCCGCCGACGTGTTTGCGAACGCGCCGCGCGCGGGCTTCATCGACGACCTCGTGCTCGCGCAGCTTCAGCGGCTGAAGCTCAAGCCGTCGCCCGCCGCGGACGACGCGACTTTCGTCCGCCGCGCCTACCTCGACACCATCGGGCGGCTGCCGACGCCGGACGAGGCGAGCGCTTTCACCGCCGACCCCGCGACGGACAAGCACGCGCAGCTCGCCGAGCGGCTGATGCAGCGGCCGGAGTTCGTGGATTTCTGGAGCTACAAAATCTCCGACATGCTGCTCGTCACCGGCTCGAAACTGCGGCCGGCGGCGGTGAAAGCGTATGCCGATTGGATTCGCCAGCGCGTCGCGGAAAACACGCCGTGGGATGAAATCGCGCGCCGCGTCGTCACCGCCACAGGCTCGTCCATCGACAACGGCGCGACGAATTTTTTCGCCGTGCATCAGGACCCGGAAGGCATGGCGGAAAATGTGAGCCAGGCGTTTCTCTCGCTCTCGATCGGCTGCGCGAAGTGCCACAACCACCCGCTCGAAAAATGGACGAATGACCAGTACTACGCGTTCGCCAATCTGTTCGCCCGCGTCCGCGCCAAAGGCTGGGGCGGCGACGCGCGCAGCGGCGACGGCGTGCGCACGCTTTTCGCGCTCAACGCCGGCGACCTCACGCAGCCGCGCACCGGCCGCCCGCAGCCGCCCGCGCCGCTCGACGCACCCGCCATTCCCGCCGCCGAGGCGGGCGACCGCCGCGCCGTGCTTGCCGCGTGGCTGACCGCGGCGGAGAACCCGTATTTCGCCCGCGCCATCGCCAACCGCGTGTGGGCGAACTTCATGGGCGTGGGCCTCGTCGAAAGCGTCGATGACCTCCGCGTGACGAATCCCGCGAGCAACGAAAAACTCCTCTCCGCGCTTGCCGCGCACCTGCGCGAAAACCGCTACGACCTGCGCGCGCTGATGCGTGCAATCCTCACCTCGCACGCCTACCGCCGCAGCAGCCAGGCGCTGCCGGAAAACGCCGAGGACCGCCGCCACTACAGCCATTTCTATCCGCGCCGGCTCATGGCCGAGGTGCTCGCCGACGCCATCGCCGACGTGACCGCGGTGCCGGACACGTTCAACGAGATCGCGCTCAATGACGGCTCTGTGGAAAAGACCGACGCCTACAAACCCGGCACCCGCAGCCTCCAACTCGCCGACAGTGCGGTGAAAAGTTACTTCCTGAAAACTTTCGGCCGCAACGCCCGCGACGTCACCTGCGAGTGCGGGCGCTCCGCGCAGCCGAGCCTCGTGCAGGTGCTGAACCTCGCGAACGGCAGCACTTTCAACGACAAGCTCGCCGCGAAAGACAGCCGCGCCGCCACGCTCCTCACGCGCAATCTGCCCGACGCGGAAATCGTGGACGAAGCCTTCGTCCTCGCCTTCTCCCGTCCCGCCACCGCGAAGGAGAAAGAGCCGTTGCTCGCCATCCTCGCCGCCGCACCGCCGGAGGAAAAACGCGCGGTCGTCGAGGATTTGTTCTGGTCCCTGCTCACCAGCCGCGAGTTTCTTTTTCAGCACTGAGCCGCCATGAAAGCCGTCATCCTTTTCACCGCCGCGCTACTCTCCACCGCGACCGCACAGAACTACGAACAGCGCATCGCGCCGATCCTGCGGACGTATTGCGCGGGGTGCCACAACGACACTGACCTCGAAGGCGATTTCAGCATGGAAACTTTCGCCGCACTGCGGACGGGCGGCGAGAAAGGCGACCCGCTGAAAGCTGGCGACCACGGCCCGCTGCTCCTGCGCGTCATTGAACGCGCGGGGAAGCAGAAGATGCCGCCGAAAGACGAACCGCAGTTCCCGCCCGAGGAACTCGCAACGCTCAAATCGTGGATCGCCGCCGGCGCGCCCGGCCCGGCCAATGACGTGTCTCTATTCAAATCGCTGACCGTCCCGAAAACCGCGCCGGTCGCCGGCAGCAGGCGGCCGGTCACCGCCGCGGCCTACTCGGCGGACGGGCAGATGCTCGCCATCGCGCAGGGCGGCGCGGTCGAGATTCGCAATGCCGCCGACAACGCCGTGCTCCACCGCCTCACCGGCTTTCCCGGCAAGGTGAACGCCGTGCATTTCTCGCCCGACGGCGCGCATCTGCTCGCCGCCACCGGCATCGTGGGACTGAGCGGCACGGCGCAACTCTGGAGCACCGCGGACGGCAAACTCGTGCGCGAATTTTCCGGCGCGCGCGACACGCTTTACGACGCCGAATTTTCGCCCGACGGCACCCTCGTCGCCACCGCGGGCTACGATCGCATCATCCGCCTCTGGCAGACCGCCGACGCCAAACTCCTGCGCTCCATCGACGTCCACAAAGGCGCGATCTTCGACCTCGCCTTCGACCCGTCGGGCAAGGTGCTCGCCTCGGCCAGTGCCGACGCGACGGTGAAGCTCTGGCGCGTGGCCGACGGCGAGCGCCTCGACACGCTGAACCAGCCGCTCGGCGAGCAGACCGCGGTGCTTTTCACGCCCGACGGCGAGCACATCATCTCCGCTGGTGCGGACAGGCGCATCCACATCTGGCGCTTCGTCTCGCGCGAAAAACCCGCGCTCAATCCCCTGCTCCTCGCGCGCTTCGCCCACGACAGCGCGGTGAGCGGACTGGCGCTCGCCGCCGACGGAAAATCGGTGCTCTCCAGCGCCGCCGACCGCACGCTGAAAGTGTGGTCGCTCCCCGCGCTCATCGAGCGCCACGCCTGGCCCGCGCAGTCCGCCGCCGCGCCCGTGCTCGCGCCGCAGCCGGCGAGCGACCGCTTCCTCGTCGCGCGCATGAATGGCACCACCGAGTCGCTCGTCATCCCGCCGGAAAAACCCGCCATCGCCGCCATCGCCGCGCCGGAAACGGCCGCGCCCACCGTCGCCGCCGCGACCGTGGAAACCTACGAGACCGAGCCGAACAACACGCCCGCGCAAGCCGTCACCGCGTTCCCTTTTCCCGCGAAAATCAAAGGCACGCTCGGCCGGCCCGGCGACACGGACTGCTTCCGCTTTCACGCCCGCGCCGGGCAGGAAATCGTGCTCGACGTGGACGCCGCGAGCGCGGGCTCAAAGATCGATTCACGCATCGAAGTCCTCACACCCGACGGCCAGCCCGTCGAGCAGGTGGTGCTGCAAGCGGTGAAAGATTCGTGGCTGACTTTCCGCGGCAAGGACTCGGTGGATTCCGACGATTTCCGCCTGCAAAACTGGCGCGAGATGGAGCTGAACGACTGGCTCTACTGCAACGGCGAAGTCGTGAAACTGTGGCGTTACCCGCGCGGCCCGGACAGCGGCTTCCGCGTCTATCCCGGCACCGGCAGCCGCCACACGTTTTTCCAAACCACGGCGAACGCGCATCCGCTCGGCGAGTTTTGCTACCTCGTGCAGCCGCTCGCGCCGGGCAGCGAGCCGCTGCCAAACGGCCTCCCCGACTTCCGCATCAACTACGAAAACGACGACGAACCGAACCGCCGCAGTGGCAGCGATTCGCTGCTCATTTTCAAAGCGCCGCACGCTGGCGACTACATCGCGCGCCTGACCGACGTGCGCGGTTTCGGAGGCGAAAAGGATTTCCACTACACCCTCGCGCTCCGCGCGCCGCAGCCGTCGTTTACCGCGAGCGTGGGCGGCAAAGACCCGAAGGTCAGCCCTGGCAGCGGGCGCGAGATTTCCATCGGCATCGTCCGCAGCGAAGGCCTCGACGGCCCGGTGCGCGTGGACTTCGCGAACCTGCCGGCGGGCTTCACGGTGACGACGCCGATGATCATCGAGCCGGGGCAAAGCAACGCGCTCGGCGTGCTCCGCGCCGCGCCCGATGCCGCGGCCCCCGATGAAGCCGCCAGCAAAGCCGTAAAGATTACCGCCACCACGACAATCGGGGGAAAGGAGATCACGCAAGACCTCGGCGGCCTGGGCAAAATCCAGCTCGCCGAAAAGCCGAAGCTCACCGTGGAAATCCTGCCCGCCGCCGGCGACGCCGAACCGGGCAAGCCGGTCGAGTTCACCATCCACCCCGGCGAAACCATCACCGCCCGCGTCCGCGTTGCGCGCCGTGATTTCAAAGCGCGCGTCGGCTTCGGCACCGACGACTGCGGTCGCAACCTGCCCTACGGCGTCTTCGTCGATAACATCGGCCTCAACGGCCTGCTCATCGTCGAAGGCCAAAGCGAGCGCGAGTTCAGCATCACCGCCGCGCCCATCGCGCAGCCCGGCGAGCGGCTCTTTCATCTCAAAGCTACCGAAGACGGCAGCCAGGTCTCGCCCCCCGCGCTGCTCCGCGTCGTCCGGTAAACGCGGCCGTTACTGAGCCGGCGGAATGGGCCAGTCGTCCGTGCGGAAGGGCGACGCCGGAAGACCAGCGACGTTGGTAAGACTCCATTCGGGATCGCTCGCCCAGGCGTAGCGGACGGCGGCGGCGTTGGCTCCGTCGGGTGTGGAGACGATGATTTTGTCGCCGTCGATTTTGGTGAGCGCGGGTTTCCATTCGCGGTCGTCGCCGGCGACGACGAAGCCTTTCAACTCACCGCCTTTGGCCGTGAGCCCGCCGTCGGCGTGGGTGAAAATGATCGTCACATCGCTGCCAGTGATTTTATGTCCGGCGTAAAGCGGGCCGCTGGTCGCACCTTTCTGGCCATAGACCTCGCCGAGCGCCCAGAGCGACAGGCGTCGCCCGACCTCCTGCTTTTTCACCGGATGGACGTTGTGCTTTTCGCCGAGGCCGAGGGTCACGGCCATGCCGGTGTGCGGCAGGCGCAGGGTTTGCAGCATCGCTTCGCGGACCAGGCACCAGCCGTCGCTGCTGCCATTCACGAAGTCCGGTAGCTGCACCCAGCCGAAGGGAAAATCGCCCTGCCCCCAGCGCGCGCGCCAGTCGGCGATGAGCAGCGGCAGTTGCTTGCGATAGGCTAGGCCGGCGGCGGGACTGCCGGAGTTGCTCTCGCCTTGGTACCAGACCGCACCTTTGATCGCATAGGGAATGAGCGGGGCGATTTTGCCGTTGAAAAGATTGGCCGGGCGGTGGCCGTCGATGCTGGGCTCGACGGGTAGCACGGGCTTGCGCGGCACAGGTTTGCCGTCGGCTTTGGCCTTTTCGGCGAGCGCAGTGTAGGCGGCGTTCTTCGTTTCATAATCCGCCCGCGCCTTCGCCGGATCCCACGTCGCAATGCGCCGAGACCAGCTCTCGAAAATCGGCTGCACTTCGGGGACATCTTTCTGCGCATCGAGGCTGGTCCACGCCTCGATGGGCGTGCCGCCGACCGACGAATGAATGAGCCCGACGGGCGCTCCGAGTTTGGCATGCAGCTCGCGTCCGAAGAAATACGCCGTCGCGGAAAACCCGCCGACACTCTCCGGCGTGCAGACGATCCACTTGCCGTTGCACTTCTCCTGCGGCTGCGTGGCCGCGCCGGAGGTGACGATGAACATGCGCAGCTTCGGATAATTCGCGGCGGCTTTTTCCTGCGCAAAATTTTCCGCCTGCTGCACTGCGAAACCCATGTTCGACTGGCCGGAGCAAAGCCACACCTCGCCCACGAGAACGTCCGCGACCGCGATTTCGTTTTTACCTTTTACCGTGAGCGTCACCGGCTCGGCGACGCTGAGCTTATCGAGCTTCACGCGCCATTTGCCGTCCGCTCCGGCCTTCGTGGTTTTCGTCTGCCCGGCGAGGCTCACGCTCACCTCTTCACCCGTCTCCGCCCAGCCCCAGACGGGCACCTCCGCATCACGCTGAAGCACCATGTGGTCGGAGAAAAGCGTGGGCAGCGAAACGTCGGCGCGCGCGGGCAGCAGCACGGCAAGGAAAGCGATCGGGAGGATGAGGGTTTTCATAGGATAAGGAGCGGCGTTGTGCGGAACGCCTAATTGTTTTCCGGCAGCCCTTCTTTGTGCCCGAGGTTTTTCACCGGTGCAAAGATCGCCTGCACCTCCGCGAGCAATTCGGTGTCGAGCGGCGCGGCGGCCCACTGCGCCCATTTGCGGATGTTGTTCGGGTTCGCGCTGCCCGAGACCGTGGTGGTGATGTCGGGATTCGCAATCGCGAACTGCAGCGCGAGCTGCGCGATGTCCACGCCCTTTGTTTCGCAATGCGCGGCGGCGGCCCGCGCGGCGGCTTTCACCGCCTCGGGCTCCTTCAGCCAAGCAGGCAGCGGCGCGTTGGTGAGCAGGCGCGCGGAGAAGGGGCCGGCACTCATCACGCCCACGCCTTTCGCTTTCAGATACGGCACGGCCTCGTCGGCGAAGCGCGTGTTTTGCAGCGTGTACTGGTTGTAGCTCAGCGCGCAGTCCACGTCCGTCTGATCGCAGATGAAGCGGAAGATTTTCATCGGGTAGCCGGAGAAGCCGATGTAGCGCACCTTCCCCGCCGCCTGGATTTTCCGGAGCGCCGGGAGCGTCTCATCCACGATCTGCTGCATCGGCACGAACTCGATGTCGTGGCACAATACGATGTCGAGGTGATCCGTCCCGAGCCGGTGCAGCGAAACGTCCACGGATTCGGCCACGCGCTTCGCCGAGAAATCAAAATGCGGCAGATCGTAGCGCCCGAGTTTTGTGCCAAGCGTGTAGCTGTCGCGCGGCACGCCTTTCAGCGCGATGCCGAGCAGCACCTCGCTCATCCCGCGTCCGTAAAAGGGCGAGGTGTCGATGAAGTTCAGCCCGCATTCCAGCGCCACATGCACGCTCTTCAACGCCTCCTCGACGGTGACATTGCGAAACTCCGCCCCGAGCGACGACGCGCCGAAACTGAGGATGGGAAGATGAAGATCGGTCTGGCCGAGGCGGCGGGTTTGCATGAGCAACGACATCTGGCTGGCGTGAGGGGAAATGACAAGACTCTCCATCCACGCACCGCCAACACGCTTAATTCTCGCGCTCGGCGGTGCGCTTGAGGGTGAGGGTGCCGTAGAGTTTGGCGGCGCGGGGGTCGGCGATGGTGGCGGCTTTCATGGCGAGTTGGAAGGTGGCACCGGTTTTTTTGAAGACGGCGGTGCCTTTGTTGCCGAAGGAGTCGTCGAAGGTGAACTCGAGTTCGCTCTTGTCGTTCAGGATGCCTTTGCCGTTGCCATCTGGCGCGGCGCCGGTGCCGTCGGCGCGGCCGGCGGAGAATTCCATTTCAGCGGTCGCGCCGCTGTGGCGGATGATGAGGATGAAGACGGTCTTGGCGTCGCCGCTCAGCTCGTAGTGGCCGGTGAAATCGGGGGCAATTTTTTCGGTGGCAGGTTTCTCGCCGTCGGGTTTGGCGGGTTTTTTCGGCGCAGCCGCGAGGGGCAGGGCGAGGGCGGCGGTACAGGCGAGGAGGGTGAGGAGGCGTTTCATTGTGGCGTTTTGTTTTGGGGTTAGTTTTGGCGGCAGCCCATGGTGAGGAGCAGATTGCCCCAGAGCGCCTGGTCGCCGGTTTGGATGGTGAGGACGTGGTCGGGAGATTCCACGGCTTGGTAGAAATCCCATTTCAAAATCGGCTCGAGTTTCGCGCTCGCGCCGGCCTCGGCGAGGACGGCGCGGTACTCGGTCCAGACAGGCGGTTCGCCATGCTGCGCGTAGGAGTCGTCGGCGGGAATGCCCATGGTGTTGACGTGGTCGATGGGCACAGCGCTGAGCAGGGCGCGCAGGGTTTGCGCAACGGTAACGCAGCCGGGCGCGAGATTGAGGCAGACGAGCGCGGCGTGGGGGCCGCGTTTGGTCGAGGCGGGGTAGTTGCCGTCGGCGATGAGGATCTTCGAGTGGTGTCCGGCGCGGCCAAGGACGGCGTTGATCTCGGGGTGGATGAGCTGGTGTTTGAGCATCGTCAGCGGGTGAGGTTTTGAAAACTCTGCATGGTCCGGCGCGCGGCGGTCTGGGCGTCGGGCAGTGGCAGGATCTCGGCGGAGAGAAAACCACGGTAGCCGATTTTGTCGAGCGCGGCGTAGGCGGCGCGGATATCGGTGTGGCCGTGGCCGATGGCGCGGCGGTTTGAGTCGGCGAAGTGGACGTGGCCGATGAGGTCGCCGGCTTCGATGATGGCAGCAGGGAGGTCGGCTTCCTCGAGGTTCATGTGAAAGAGGTCGGCGAGGATGCGGACGTTCTTCGTCCGCAGGGTGCGCAGCCAGGCGGCGGTGTCGCCGAGGCGGTTGAAGAGGTTGGTCTCGTAGCGATTGAGCGGCTCGTAGAGAAAAATTTGGCCGAGGCTCGCGGCGTGGTCGCCGAGGTCGTCGAGCGCTGCACCGAGCCAGGCCAGGGCTTGCTCGCGGGAGACCGCGCCTTCCCAACGGCCCTGCATGGAACCGAGGATGGCGGGCGCGCCGAGCGCAGCGGCACGGTCGATGATGGACTCGATGAAAGCCCGCGCCGCGGCGCGCACGGCGGCATCGGGGTGGGTGAGGGTCCATTTGTTCACAACCCAGGCGCCGCCGGTGCCGATGGCGGCGACGGCGAGTTTGTGCTGCGTGAGAAGGTCGCGCATCGCCGCCACGTCGAGCGCGTCGGCGGTTGGGGGGAAAATCTCGATGGCGTCGAAACCAAGGCTGGAGGCTTGTTCGCAGGCGTCGGCGAAGCCGTTCCAGAAAACGAACGGGCCGCCGGCAGCTTGCGGGACGAGGGAGACAGTGATGGCGGAGCGCATGGAATATTTAGACAGGATTTGCAGGATTTGCAGGATTACAGGATTCGCGTAGCGCGCGGGTCGGGCGAAATCCTGTCCATCCTGCGAATCCTGATAATCCCGTCTCAACCAATAAACAGCGGCTTCAAATGCCGAGTGTAGAGATTCTCGGTCACGTTTTTTCCGACGATTCCCGCGTTCGTGTCGAGCAGGTCGAGGTAGCGCTGGCCTTTTTTCGCCGCGAGTTTGAAAGCGACGTGGAGGAGCTGGCGGAAGCTTGGATTGAAGAGCGGGTGGCTTTGGTCGTGGCGCAGCGCGCCGGTGAACTGGTCGCTCGTCCACCCGGCGACTTCCTCTGCCGTCGGCAGCTTCGCCTTATCGATGTCGATGACCGACGCGTAGGGCGCGCAGAGTTCATCCACATGGCCAATAGCCCCGGCGTAGATTTCCTTTGCCAGCGCGAGGGCATCGCCGCCGGCTTCGGCGAGGCCGATGAGTTCTTCGAGCCAGGTCGTGCCGGCAGTCTTGATGTGCAGGCCCGCACCGAATTTCGGGAGCGTGCGGCGGATGATCGGGTAGAGCGAAAACTTGTCGCTGCCGGAGTGGACGCTGAGCTTGAGATTCGCGGGGAGGCCGTAGCGGGCGATGGCGTGGGCGATGACCGCGAGGTCGTCGTGAAACTCGCGCTCGAACTGCGCGAGGTCGCCGACATAATCGACGCCCTTGTTGAACCGGCCCGTGAATTTCGGCGCGATGGTCTGGACGGGGATTTTTTCGCCGGCGATGGCGGCGAGAATCACGAGCAGCTCGGGCGGCGTTTGCGGCGAGTCGGTCTCGTCCATAGAAATTTCGGCGATGAAATTGTCCGCGCCTTTCGCAGCGGCGATGTGGCGGTAGATTTTCCCCGCGTCCTGGACCGCGAGGAGA
>JANPHJ010000066.1:0-3696 GCA_031424395.1 Chthoniobacter sp. | reverse complement strand
GTGGCTCTGTGAAAGCGCTCGCTCCTGCCGGTTGCCACCCGTCGGGAAGTTCGTTTCGGCGGGACGCCGAAACCAACACGCGGGACGCGTGTGCTCCCCAAAGTCCGGCGGGACGCGTCATCACGCTCATGCCGCCACCTCCGCGGGCTGAGGTTTCGCCGGTGGACGCGACCCTGTGGATCTTGCCACCGGCTTCATCGGCAGCATCGCCTTGCTCGTGGCGAGCGCCATTTCCACGCACATGAAGAGCATTGTGAGCACGACCATCGCCGGCCAGATTTCGCTTTGCAGACGGTCGGCTTTGAGTTCGAGCGCACCGGCCATGACGGTCAGCTTCACGCCGCGCAGCAGTTCGGGCAGGCGCGCGCGGTCGGTGATTTCGGGCGCGTCCTCGGCGTCGGAGCGGTTCAGCGCCACGCGGTTCGCGCCGCTTTGATACACGCCGGCGTGCCAGCGCCAGTCGCGGCGTTTGTCGGTCTCGATGGCCGTCCACGTTTCCTGCGCATCGGCGGGATGCCATTCGCCAGCCACCGCCATGCTCGGCGGGGCGAGGCGCTGGCCGCCGAGGGCGAGGAGCCGCTGGACCATCGGCAGCAGGACGAAGCCGTCGCCGAGACTGCTCCACTCCGCCTCGGGCAGCGTGGCGCAGGCGAAGACCTGGCCCGCGCCGATCTTGCGGCTCACGAGAAACGGCCGGCCATCCGCGAAAGTGCCCGCGGTGTGCGCAGCCTCGCCGGCGACGGGGAGTTGGCGGCGCGCGATTTCGAGCCGGGCGAGCGGGAGCGGCGAGCCGCTGTCGGTGCGGGCGAGCGGGCCGTCGAGGTCGTCCCACGCCGCGACGCGGAACGGCGCGTCTTTCGGCGCATTCTCCACGCCGCCCCACGTCAGCCCGAGCGGCCCGGCCCCGCCTTCGCCACCGGGCGGCAGGCACAGCAGCACGCCACCGCCTCCGACCCACGTTTGCAACGACTTCGCCACCGCCTCCGATGGCGCGGGCGCGGCCCAGACGACGAGCGCGGTTTCTTTCCACGCGATGCTCTCCGCGCGAGCCGGCAAAAGCAGATCAGCGGTGCGATCCGCGCGCGTCTTGTCCGGCGCAGCGGCAAAGCGCAGACGCGGTATCGACGCACCTTCGCCGACGATCGCGGTGCGCAGCGGCACCGGCGGCGCGTAGGCGAAATAGGCGGTGTTGTCCGCGAGGTTGTCGTCGGCGGGCAGCTCGACTTTCCCCCAGCCGGGTTCCGTCTTCGCGAGATCGAATTTCAAACTCTGCCGCTGCACCGCGGCGGTCAGCGTCACGTCGCTCTGGCTCTTCGCGCCGTCGCGGGTGACGAGCAGCGGCAGCGCGGCTTTGCGCTCGCCTTCGGTCTTCAGCTCCAGCGCGAGGCTGAGCTGCGCCTTGCCGGTCTTCGCATCGCGCACGCGGAGATCGGCGGCTTTCGCGGCGACGGCGACGTTGCGCCCCGACGGCGCGGAGAGATCGAGAATGCGCACCCGCACGCTCTGCGGCATCCCCGCGAAACGCGCGGCGATGTCCTGCCACTCGGCGCTGTCGGGCCGCCAGTTGCTCGCCTGGAGATCGCTCGCGATCCACAGCTCGGCGCTGCCGGGTTTGTTTTTCACGAGGTAATCGAGCGCCGTGCGGAGCATCGCCGGGAGATCGGCGGCGGTGTCGGTGGGCTCGGCCATTTGCATCGTCGCGAGGCCCGAGGCGTCGGCGATTTCGAGTGGCTGGCGCAGGACATTTTCCAGCAGGATGAAACGGCTGCCCGCGCTCTGCTTCGCCGCCTGCGCGAGCAGGCCGAGGGCGTGGGCGCGTTTGCTTTCCGGCTGCTCGCCGCCGTGCGCCTCCATGCTCGCCGAGCGGTCGAGCAGGATGAGCACCGTCTCCGGCACGCCACCCGCCGCTGCGCCGATCCAGCCGCCGGTAAGCGGCCGCGCCATTGCCCAGATGAGGAAAAGGATGACCAGCATCCGCGCGGCGAGCAGCAGGTACTGGCGGATTTTCGCGCGGCGCGTGGCGGCGCGATTCGCTTTCAGCAAAAAGATCATCGCCGCCCAATGGACCGTTTTGTAGCGCAGCCGGTTGAGCAGATGGATGATCAGCGGCAGCAAAACCGCCGGCAACGCCCAGAGCATCCACGGCTGAAGGTAGGCCATGAGCTAGCGTCCTCCTTTTCGCGAAGAGCGGATGCGCTGGAGCATGAAGTTGGTCAGCACACCCTCGAACGCCTGATCGAGATACGTGAAATGGTAGTCCACGCGGAACTGCTGGCAGCCGTGGCGGAGGGCGGTGAGATAGTCGCGCAGCGCCGCGCCGTACGCCTCGCGGACGACCGCGGGATCGGTGATGAGATCGGCCCCGCTTTCCATGTCCACGAAGCGCACGGGGCGCGTGAAATCGAAGTCGTATTCCTGCCGGTCGAGCAGGTGGAAGAGGGCGATGTCGTGCTTGTAAAAATGGAGGTGCTTGAGCGCATCGAGCAGCGGCGGCACGTCGGTGAAAAGGTCGCTGACGATGACCACGAGCGCGCGGGAGCGGATGCGTTCGGCGAAGTCGTGCAGCGTCTGCACGATGTTCGATTCGCCCGCGGGCTGCGTCTCCGCGAGCATGCGGTAGAGCGCGCGCAAATGGGTGGGCGTGCGGCGCGGCGGGAGATCGTGCGCTTTGTCGGCGAAGCAGGTGAGCCCGACGGCGTCGCCCTGATGCACGAGCAAATGCGCGAGCGTGCCGGCGAGTCGGCGCGCGTAGTCGAAGCGCGTGCCGCCCTCGGGCGCGCTCGTGAATTTCATCGACGCCGACGTGTCCACGACGAGGTAGCAGCGCAGGTTCGTGTCGGCCTCAAATTCGCGGATGAAAAACTTGTCCGTGCGGCCAAAGACGCGCCAGTCGAGGTGCTTGATGTCGTCGCCCGGCGCGTACTTTCGATATTCCGCAAACTCCACCGAAGCCCCGCGCGTGGCCGAGCGATGCTGGCCGGTCACGCTGCCGAGCATCGGGCTGCGGACATTCAGCATCAGCCGCGAAAGGCGGGCGATGGAGCCTTGGTCGAGGAAATCGGCGGAGTGATCCGGCTGGGCCATTTCAGACGTGGGCTTTCGGAATTAACCGCAGAGGCGCAGAGGACGCAGAGGGGCGCAGAGTTTGGACTTGGCTCCCGTTTCGCACCGCAAAAACTTCTCTGCGCCCCTCCGCGTCCTCCGCGCCTCTGCGGTAAAACATCAGCGTCATTCCGCCGTCTCTTTGATCATTCGCCGGATGATCTCAATGCTGCCCACGCCTTCACTCTCCGCATGAAAGTTCACCAGGATGCGATGCGCCAGCACCGGCTCGGCGACCGCGAGCACGTCTTCGAGCCGCACGAGGTAGCTGCCTTGCAGGACGGAGCGCGACTTTGCCCAGAGCACGAGGTCCTGCACCGCGCGCGGGCCGGGGCCCCACATCACCCACTTTTTCACCCACTCCGGCGACTCGGCGACCGCCGGGCGGCACTTGCGCACGAGCTTCACGATGAAGTCATAGACATGATCCGGCACCGGCACGCGGCGCACCACGTCTTGAAAACGCAGGATGTCCGGCGCGTGCAAAATCTTGTCGAGCACCGGCGGCGCACCGCCCGTCGTGGTCTTGGCGATTTGCAACTCCTCCGCCGCGCTCGGGTAGCCGACATTGATGAGAAACATAAACCGGTCGAG
>JANPHJ010000065.1:0-2535 GCA_031424395.1 Chthoniobacter sp. | reverse complement strand
CAGGACTGCTGGCGGCTGGCGAATGGCAACACGCTGTTTTGCTTTGTCAGTGGGGCGCTGGAGGTCACGCCGGCGAAGGAAATCGTGTGGGAATACAAGGCCCCGGAGAAGGTCGAGGTGCATGCCTGCCAGCCGCTCGCCAACGGGCGCGTGCTCATCGTCGAGGCCGGCACGAGCCGGATCATCGAGGTCGATCGCGCGGGGAAAATCGCCAGGGAAATCCCGCTCATCACCGCCCCGTCGGTGGCGCTGCACAATCAATATCGCGGCACGCGCAAGACGAAGGACGGGCACTATTTCGTGTGCTTCAAGGGCGAGGGAAAAATCACGGAACTCGACGGCGACGGCAAAGTGCTGCGTGCGATCAAAGTGCCCGGCGATCCGCATGAAGTCGTGCCGCTCGCCGACGGGCATCTGCTCATCACCTGCGGCGACGGGCACAAAGTCATCGAGCTCGACGCGCAGGAAAAAACCGTCTGGGAGCTGAACGAAAACGACGTGCCCGGCAACCCGCTCCGCCTCATGGCCGGCGCGCAACGGCTGCCAAATGGCAACACCATCTTCTGCAACTACGGCGGCCACGGCCACCTCGGCGAGCAGCCGCTCTTTTTTGAAATCACCCGCGACAAACAGGTCGTCTGGAGTTTCTCCGACCCGCACTTCCAGACCATCAACCAGATCCAAATCCTCGACGGGCCCGGCGACCCGGCGCGCTGACAGGCTGTGCGCAAGCGGTGGCTGGCGTCGAGCGCGAGCGTAGCACAGCCGTTGAGCAGAAAACCCATTGCCCCGCTTAATACGCAGACGTATAAATCCGCCGCGCCCTCTCCGGCGTATCTTTTTTCCGCATGAATCTCCCTCATCTCCCCGCGCTGCGCCGCGGCAAACCTTACGCCAGCCTCGACACCGTGGAGGTGCTCAACCACCGCACCGGCGAGCCGATGGCGCGGGTGTCGCAAGTCGGCGCGGGCATCCTGCGCAAAGACCTTGGGCGCATCGGCGAGGCGCGGGCGGTGCTGAAGAAATTCTCCACCGAGGAGCTGATCGCGATCTCGGCGAAGGCGGGCGAGTTTTTCCTCAATGGCACGCTGCCCTTTGGTGACGGCGGGCACGAGCAGAGCGCGGATGATTACGTCCGCACGCTCAGCGCCACGAGCGGGCTGCCGCATGTCATGGTGCGGCGAAACATGGCGAAGATTCACTTCGCGCTGACCAATGTCCGCACGGTGCTGAACGGCCTCACGCGCGGGCTGCCGCTCGATGTGCTCGACCGCGGCTACGGCGAGCAGAGCGGCGCGGCAGTTTCATTTTACCCGACCACGAACGCGCTCGGGCTGGTCATGCCGAGCAATTCGCCGGCGGTGAATTCGCTGTGGCTGCCGGCCATCGCGCTGAAGACGCCGGTCATCATCAAGCCGGGCCGCGAGGAGCCGTGGACGCCGTACCGGCTCATCCAGGCGTTCATCGCCGCGGGCGCGCCGCCGGATGCGTTCGGCTTTTACCCGACCGACCACGAGGGCTCCGGCGAGGTGATGAAACTCTGCGGGCGCGCGCTCATTTTTGGCGACGCGGGGACGGTCGCGCAGTATCGCGACAACCCGCGCTTTTCCGTCCACGGGCCGGGCTTCAGCAAGATCCTCATCGGCGACGACGAGATCGAAAACTGGCGCAATTACCTCGACCTCATCGCCGGCTCGATCTCGGACAACGGCGGGCGCTCGTGCGTGAATGCGAGCGCCGTGGTGGTGCCGAAATACGCCGCCGAAATCGCCGACGCCCTCGCGCAAAAGCTCGGCCCGGTCGCGCCGCTCCCGCCGGAGGATGAAGGCGCGAAGCTGAGCGGCTTTGCGAACGCGAAGATGGCGGAGTTTATCGACAGCGCGATCGAGGGCGACCTCGCCACGCCCGGCTCGACGGACGTGACCGCGAAGTACCGTGGCGGGCCGCGCAAGGTGGAATTCGAGGGCGGCGTGTATCTGCGCCCGACCATCGTGCATTGCGATTCGTTCGCGCACCCGCTGGCGAACCGCGAATTCCTCTGCCCCTACGCCAGCGTGGTGCAGGTGCCGCAGGCGGAGATGCTCGGCAAAATCGGCCCGTCGCTCGTCGTGACCGCGATCACGAAGGACGCGGCTTTCACCGCGCAGCTCCTCGATTCCCCGCTGATCGAGCGGCTGAATCTCGGCCCGATCTCGACGATGAAAATCTCGTGGGATCAGCCGCACGAGGGGAACATGTTCGAGTTCCTCTACAAGCGCCGCTCCATCGAGCGCGGCTGGTGATTTGCAAGGCATGAAACCGCAGAGGCGCAGAGGACGCAGAGTTTCGCAGAGGACTCTAAGAGACTGTGTATTCAGTCTGATGCGCGGAGAGGGGCACGGATTTTTAATCCGTGTGGTCAGCGGTCGTCCCGACCGCCGGGCCTTTCGGCGGGATGGAATCCCGCCGGCCCACACGGGTTGCAAATCCGTGCTCCGACCAAGCCGCCGAGTTATTTCACAGTCTCTTAAGTTGATTTCTCCGCGCCCCTCTGCG
>JANPHJ010000064.1:0-5563 GCA_031424395.1 Chthoniobacter sp. | reverse complement strand
GCCTACTTCACTGTCGTCGGCCACCTGCTCGGGCCGCTCATCGTCTGGCTGTCGAAGCGCGACGGCAATCCCTTCGTCGATGACCAGGGCAAGGAGGCGCTCAACTTCCAAATCTCCTGGTCTTTTTACATGCTCGCAAACTTTCTTCTCTTCATCACCGTCATCGGCGCGATCATCGCCATCCCGGTGTTCTTCGTCCTGCCGGTCTTCCACATCGTCTGCATGATCATCGCGGCGATCAAAGCGAACGACGGCACCGCCTTCCGCTACCCGCTGAGCATCCGCTTTTTGTAAGCCGCGATGCCTGAACTCGCGGAGGTGGAGTTTTACCGCCGGCAGTGGGACGCCGGTCTGCGGCGCAAAATCGCGCGCGTCGCGGTGCATGCGGACAAGCGCCTTTTTCGCGGCACCGCCGCGCGGCTCGTGGCGGCGCTGCCGGGCGCGCAGTTGCTCGGTTCCGAGGCGCGCGCCAAGCAGATGCTCTTTCGCTTTTCCCGCGACCTCTGGCTCGGCGTGCATCTCGGCATGACTGGCAAACTGCGCGCCGAGCCGCCGGATTTCGCGCCCGGCCGGCACGATCATCTGGTGCTTTTCCAAACCCGCCGCGCACTCGTCTTCAGCGACCCGCGGATGTTTGGCCGCGTGCTCTTTCACGAAGGGCGCGCAGCTCCCGCGTGGTGGACGGCGCTGCCGCCGGCGGTGACTTCGCCGGAGTTCACCGCCGCGGTGGCGCGGGCGTTTTTCCAAAGGCGTGCGCGCCTCGCGGTGAAGGCGGCGCTGCTCGTGCAGAGCGCCTTTCCCGGCGTGGGCAACTGGATGGCCGACGAGATCCTCTGGCGCGCCAAAACCAGCCCGCGCACGCTCTGCGGCACGCTCACCAAAGCCCGCGCCGACACGCTCTGGCGCGAAGCCCGCGAGGTCTGCCGCGTCGCGATGGAAACCGTCGCCGTCGATTTTTCCGACCCGCCCGCCGACTGGTTCTACCACGCCCGCTGGACCGCCGCCGGCCACTGCCCGCGCGACGGCGGCGCGCTCCGCACCGCGCAAATCGGCGGCCGCACCACCCGCTGGTGCCCGCGCTGCCAGCGGTGAACGCGCCCATCTGTGCGCTTGCACCCCCCGCTTTCCGCTGCCACAAACCCCGGCCATGCACGAAGGCAGCATCACCATCCGACTCCCCGCCGATGTTTGTGAAATCGAAAGGCTGACCCAGCTCATCCGGCGGTTCGGCGAATTGCATGAGATTCCGGCGCGCGCGCTGTACGCCGTGAATCTGGCGCTGGATGAAGTCGTCACCAACGTGGTGCTCTACGGTTTTGAAATCCGCGCGGGGCAGGAGGTGGCGGTGCGCGTGGAGACGGCGGGCGACGACTTGCACAGCGAAGTGGTGGACACCGGGCGGGAATTCAATCCGCTCGACGCGCCGCTGCCCGACCTCACGGCCACGCTCGCGGAGCGGGCGCTCGGCGGGCTCGGCATCCACCTCGTGCGCAGCCTCATGGACCGCGTCGAATACCGCCGCGAGAACGCAAAAAATGTGCTCACGATGCGCAAGCGAATCCGCTAGCGTCTCCCACCCCTCAGGGAAAAACCTGGAACTTTCATGCAGATCAAAGAAGACAAACAGGACGGCGTGATGGTGGTCACCGTGACCGAGCATCTCGACTCGGCGACGGCGTCAGTTTTCGAGTCGCGGCTGCTCGGGTTGGTGGAGCGCGGCGAGCGGCGCATCGTCGTGGACTGCGGACTGCTCGACTACGTGAACAGCGCCGGCCTCAAGGTTTTCCTGCTCGCGGCCAAGCGGCTCGAGCCGCTCGGCGGCAAGCTCGTCCTCTGCGCGCTCGCGCCGAGCGTGCTGATGATTTTCGAGATGATCGGCTTCACCCGGATCATGAAAATCGTGGCCTCGCGCGAAGACGCGCTGCGCCTGCTGCGCGACAGCGCGGCGGCGTAGCGCGGAGAAAAAATTCTGGCCCACGAAAGGCACGAAAGGACACGAAACGAGGATTCTGAAACCTGCCTTTCCCCGACTTTGCGTGAGCCCGTTTTGCCGGCTTCACGGCAAAGAATTTTTCTCCCGCAATGGCGGAAAGGCGCCAAGGGCAGGGGCGGCGCGCTCCTCTCGGTGTTTCGCCAAATTCACGGCATTTGATTGCGGGCTGCGTGGCGGATGAAAGCGAAGCTTTCCACGCGGCTGATTGTCTGGGTCGGCGTACCGGCGGCGGTGCTGTTTGCGGTGGTCGTGTGGAGCGCGTCGCGGCGGAGTTTTGACCGCGTGGCCGCCCAGACCGAGGCGGCGGTGCAGTTTATGGCAAAGACTCACGCGCGCGAGGCCGATGTGCGGCTGAGCGCGGTGCGCAAGATTCCCGAAATGATCGGCGTGACGCTGGAAACCGGCGCCCTGGAGACGCCGGCGAAGGTGGAGGGTTTCCTGCGCGACGTGCTCGTGCGCAACCCGGAGGTCTATGGCAGTTGCATCGCCTTTCGCCCGTACGGGCTCGACGAAAAGGTGAGCGCTTATGCGCCGTATTTCTATCGCGGCACGGATGAGGTGAAGTTCGAGCAGCTCGGCAAGCCGGAGTACAACTATTTCCAATGGGAGTGGTACCGGCTGCCGCGCGACGCCGGACAGGCCATGTGGACGGAACCGTATTTCGACGATGGCGGCGGCAACGCCGTGATGATCACTTTCTCCGTCCCGTTCCGGCGCGACGATTTGTTCTGGGGCATCGCGACCATCGACATCGCCATGACCCAGCTCATCGCTGAGACAGCGAACATCCGCGTCGGCGAAACTGGCTACGCCTTTATCGTGAGCAAGCAGGGGCGCTTCGTCGCCTTTCCCGATCACGCGAAAATCATGAAAGCCGCCGTGCAGGACATGAACCCAGTGCTCGGCGCGCGCATGCTGGCGGGCGAGGAAGGTTTTCGCCGCACCACGGAGCCGCGGCTCGGCCGCCCGGCGTGGATCGCGTATGTGCCGATTCAAAGCGGCGAGCTTTCGCTCGCCATCGTCTATCCCGAAAGCGAGGCGCTGCGCGAGGCTCGCGAGCTGCGCAATGAGCTGCTCGCGATCGGCCTCGTCGGGCTCGCGGGCCTTTTCGCCGCGCTGGTCTTTGTGGCGCGGTCGATCAGCAAACCGATCACCCGGCTCGCCGCCGCCGCGCAAAAGGTGGCGCAGGGCGATCTCGAGCAGCGCCTCAGCGTGGAGTCGCCCACTGAGGAGATGGCGCACCTCGCCGCTGCCTTTAACACCATGACCCGCGACCTCCAGATGCGCATGCAGGAGCTGCGCTACACCACCACGGTCAAGGAGCGCTACGAGGGCGAACTCGGTGCCGCGCGCAACATCCAGATGAGCCTCGTCCCGAAACGCTTCCCCGCCTTTCCCGAACGGCCCGAGTTCGACGTGCATGCGATCCTCCGTCCCGCGCGCGAGATTGGCGGCGATTTGTACGATTTTTACTTCCTCGACAGCGACCGGCTCTGTTTTCTCATCGGCGATGTCTCCGGCAAAGGAATCCCCGCGGCGCTTTTCATGGCCGTCACGAAAACGTTGCTCAAAGCAACCTCAGCAAGCGACCTCCCGATGGGCCAAATGATGGCTCAGGTAAATGACGAACTGTGCGACCAGACCGACATTGGCATGTTTGTCTCGCTGCTCTTCGCGGTGCTCTCGGTCAACACCGGCGCGCTCACTTTTTGCAACGCCGGCCATCCGTCGGCCTTTCTGCTTTCCGCCGCGGGCACCGCCCCGCTCGACGGCCCGCGCAACGTCGCCCTCGGCGCCATGCCCGACCTCACCTACCAGGCCGGCACCGCGCAGCTCGCGCCCGGCGACGCGCTCTTTCTTTACACCGACGGCGTGACCGAGGCGCTCGACCGCGACGACCGCTTCTACGGCACCGCCCGCCTGCAAGTCGTCCTCAAAGAACTTGCCGCGCTGCCCGTCGAAAAAATCACCCGCGGCACCGTCACCGACGTGCGAACCTTTTGCGGCGAGCGCGAGCAGAGCGACGACATCTCCGTCATGGCCCTGCGCTGGCTCGGCCCGAACCTCACCCCCACCTCCCTTTGAAAACCCCAAAACCCATGGCCGCCAAAAAGTCCGACATCCCACCGCGCAAGCACTACGTCCTCGATACCAACGTCCTCATCCACGACCCGCAGTCGATGTTCCAGTTTGAGGAAAATACGGTCTGGATTCCGGTCGAAGTGCTGGAGGAACTCGACCGTTTCAAATCCGAATCGACGACGCGCGGCGCGAACGCCCGCGAAGTTCACCGCCGGATGAGCGAACGTTTCCGCACCACGCAGGACATGCGCGACGGCGTGAAACTCGACAACGGCGGGCACCTCCGCGTCTTCATCAATCCCGCCATCCGCCACGTCGGCAAGGAGTGGCAGCTCCTCGCCGAATCCCCGCGCAGCGCCCAGGTGCCCACGCTTTTCCCCGACCTCGACAGCACCGACAACCGCATCCTCGCCAGCGCCGCCTACCTCGCCGATACCCAGGCCGCCGGCGCGATCCTCGTCACCAAAGACCTCAACATGCAGCTCAAGGCCCGCGCCCTCGGCCTCGACGCGCAGGACTACCGCACCGACCGCGTGGAGGACAACGACATCCGCCGCACCCAGCGCCGCAGCGGTCACGAGGAGTATGAGGCCATCGACATCCCCGGCCACACCCTCCAGGCCTTCGCCAGCCAGGAGCACATCACTTTGCCCGAGGTAAAAGGGCTGCTGCCCAACCAGTACGTGCTTCTCCGCAACGAGGAGGAACCCACCCACGGCGTCCCTGCGCGGCATATCGGCGGCGGCTATTTTCACCGGCTGCGCCACGACCGCATCGTCATCCGCGACGGCCGCACCCTCACCGCCGCTAACCTCGGCCAGCGTTACTTTCTCGATGCGCTCTACGATCCCGCGCTCACCCTCATCACCGTCTATGGCAAGGCCGGCACCGGCAAAACCCTCCTCAGCGTCGGCGCCTCGCTCGAGCAGGTGCAGTGCGGCGACTATGAGAAAATGCTCATCACCCGCGTCATTATGCCCACCGGCCGCGACATCGGCTTTCTCCCCGGCCGCATGGAGGAGAAAATGCAACCCTGGGTGCAGCCCGCCTACGACGCCCTCGAACAGCTCATGGGCAAGCCGCGCAAGCCCGAGCACTTTGACAACAAAAAGCACAGCGCCCGCAAACAGCCCGGCAGCACCGGCCGCGCCGCCGACGCGCAGACCCCCGCGAAAGTCGCCCGCCCCTACGAGCCGCTCATGCAGGCCGGCCTGCTCGAAATCGAAGCCATCGCCCACATCCGCGGACGCTCCATCCCCAAGGCCATCTTCATCGTCGATGAAGCCCAGCAGCTCACCCCGCACGAGGCCAAAACGCTCGTCACCCGCATGGGCAAGGGGTCAAAAATCATCCTCATCGGCGACCTCGCGCAGATCGACAACCCCTACGTCGATGCCCACACCAACGGCCTCGTCTTCACCCGCAACCGCCTCCAAGGCCAGCCCTTCATGGCCCACATCAACCTCTTCAAAGGCGAGCGCAGCGAGA
>JANPHJ010000063.1:0-7769 GCA_031424395.1 Chthoniobacter sp. | reverse complement strand
ACGATGCGCCGCGCGAGCCCCTCGACGATCGCCGTCTTCCCCACGCCCGGCTCGCCGATGAGCACCGGATTGTTTTTCGTCCGCCGTGAAAGCACCTGCATGGTGCGCCGGATTTCGTCGTCGCGCCCGATGACGGGATCGATCTTCCCCTTCTTCGCCAGCGCCGTGAGATCGCGCCCGTACTTTTCCAGCGTCTGATATTTCCCCTCCGGATTCTGATCCGTCACCCGCTGCGAACCGCGCACCTGCTGCAACGCCTGCATCAGCTTCGCCCGCGTGATGCCCGCGTCTTTCAAAATCCGCGCGGCCGCGACTTTCGAATCCGCCAGCGCGAGGAGGTAATGCTCCGCGCTGAGATACTCGTCCTTGAGCTTCGTCATCTCGCTCTCGGCGGCATTGAGCGTGGCCGTCAGCTCGCGCCCGAGCCCGACCTGCCCGCCATGCACCGTGGCCCGCCGCGCCAGCTCCGCGCGCACCGCATCCTCGATGCCGCGCGGCGCGACGCCGAGCTTGTCGAACAGCGGCCCCGCCAGCCCCTCGCTCTGCTCCAGCAGCGCGAGCAGAAAGTGCTCGTTGTCGATTTCGGCATGCCCGGCCTTCGAGGCGAGGTCCTGCGCGGCCTGCACGGCCTCCTGCATTTTTTGGGTAAAGCGGTCGAATCTCATAGGGTTGGGAAAGTCTGCCGCGAACCCTAGCAAATTGCTGTCCCCATTTTGTTCAGAAGCGCCCCGCCTTGGCCCGCGCCACGCTGACCCCCCGCGCTGTGCCATCCGCCGGTCAGTTTGTCGCGGTTAGAAGTGCCGGGGGGGAGAATTGAACTCCCGACCTAGGGCTTATGAGTCCCCCGCTCTACCACTGAGCTACCCTGGCTTTTTCTAACGGTGAAAGTGAACGCGCTGGCAAAATCCCGTCCACCAAAATCAGGCGCCTATTTATGCACGCCGAGGGAGGGCTGGCAAAGGGATTTTGCCCGCCTGTGCCGACGAGCCCCTTCGCCGCAGGCGACGAGGAACGTGGGGGGAAGAGTTTGGTCGTGGGCGCAGCGTGGCACAGCGGCGCGGACGTTGCGTCAACGCCGTGCCTCCAGGGTGTAAAAGTTTCGTAAAAGCCGCGGCGCCGCCGCCCGCATTGACGCGCCGGGAGCCGCCGCTAGCGTGGCGCGCACCCATGCCGTCCATCGTCAAATCCCTCACGCTGCTCGCCGATGAAACGCGGCTGCGGCTGCTGCTGCTGCTGCGCCGCGAGGAGCTGAGCGTGGTCGAGATTCAGCAGATCCTCGGGCTCGGGCAGTCGCGCATTTCCATGCACCTCGGGCAGCTCCGCGAGGCCGGGCTGGTGCGCGACCGGCGCGCGGGGAAGAACATCTATTACGCGCTGACCGACGACCCGGCGCACCGCCAGCTCGCGCCGATCATTGCCGCCAGCGCGGAGGAGCTGCCGGAGGCGGCGCACGATCAGACGGCGCTGAAGCTGGCGCTGAAAAAGCGGCAGGACACAGCGCGCGAATACTTCAACCAGCTCGCGGGAAAATTTGGCCGCGCGTACTGTCCGGGGCGGACTTGGGAGGGCGTGGCGCATCTGCTTTTTGCGCTGGTGCCGCCCATCGTGGTGGCCGATCTCGGCGCGGGCGAGGGGACGATTTCGCAACTGCTGGCGAAGCGCGCGAAGAAGGTCATCGCCATCGACAACTCGGAGAAGATGGTCGAGTTCGGCGCGGCGCTGGCCAAGAAGCACGGCTTCAAAAATCTCGAGTTCCGCCACGGCGATCTCGAGGCTCCGCCGATTCCTGCGGGCACCATCGACCTCGCCATCCTCAGCCAGGCGTTGCATCACGCGGCGCGCCCGGGGCGGGCGGTCGCGGCGGCGCATGGCATTTTGAAAAAAGGCGGGCGCATCGCCATTCTCGACCTGCTGGCGCATCAGTTTGAAAAGGCGCGCGAGCTTTATGCCGACACCTGGCTCGGCTTCACCGAGGCGCAGCTCCACGCCTTTCTCGCGGATGCGGGTTTCACCGCCATCGAGATCACCATCGTGGCGCGCGATGAGAAAAATCCGCAGTTTCAAACCGTGCTCGCCACCGGCGTGAAGTAGCGCACGCGCCGGGAAAGATCACACGCCCACGCGGCAGGCGTGCGCGCTGAAACCCGCGCCGAAACTCACGAGCCAGAAGTCGCCGGTCGCTGCCGTCGGCTGTTCCTCACGGAGCGTTTCTTCGAGCGCAAAAAGCACCGCCGGGCTGCTCATGTTGCCGTGCTCCGCGAGCATCCGCGCGCTGCTGGCGAGCGAGTGCGGCGCGAGCACGGGCGCGAGCGCGGCGAGCACATCGCGCCCGCCGGGATGCGCGACGACACGGGCGACGGGCGACGGGCCGCGCGCCTCCCAGAGCTGCGCCACGGCGGCGGCAGCGAGGTCTGGGACGGCGCGGTCGAGGAGGTTGCGGAGCTTTCCGTCGCGCTGCTCGAAGCGGAGTTTGTCGCGGTCCGCCGGCTGGTGATGGGTCTGGAAACCGGACGCGCGCAGGCCCCCCGGGCCGGGCGTGCCGCGCCAGATGGTGGCCGCCGCGCCGTCGCTGAACAGGCACGCGCTGATGATAACGCCGAGATCGTCATCGAGATAAAACGCGGCCGAGCAAATCTCCACGGCGATGCACGCGACGGTCGCCGCCGGCTGCGCGGCCAGCACATGGCTCGCGGCGCGCAGCGTGGGAATGGCCGCGCCGCAGCCGAGGCCCACGAGGTCTTGCAAAAACGCATCGGTGCGCAAGCCGAGCGTCTCCGCCACGTAGCTGGTGAGGCCGGGGCAAAGATAGCCGGTGCAGGTGCAGATGAGCAGCGCGTCGAGTTCACCGGCGCGCAGGCCCGCGGAGGCCAGCGCGGCGGTGAGTGCGCGGGCGGCGAGGGCGGGCGCTTCGGTGCGGAAAATGCCGTTCAGCTCATCGGGCGTGCGGTCGTAAATGCGACCGATGTCCGGCGCGGCGAAGTGCCGCGTGGCGATGCCGTGATCGCCACGCAAAATGCTTTGCAGGATCAGCCTCGAGCGCCGGTGCAACCGGTCGCGGACGGCGGATTTTTCCACGAGGTCCCAGCACTCCCGCTGGGTGAAAACGGCGGGCGGCGTGGCGGTGGCGAGGGCGTGGAGATACATGGTCAGTGGAGCAGGGCGTAGAGCGGGCGCAGCGGCAGCAGGCGGGTGCGCGCGAGCACCGCGAGCCAGCGCTGCGGACGGGGATGGAGCAGAAAGGGATGGAGCGTGCGGGCGGTCTGGAGGCGGACGCGGAAGCGCTCCCGCAGCGCCGCGGTGGCCGTGGCGCAGGTCTCGGCCCACGGGGCCGCGCCGCGGGCGTAGGCGAGGAGCGAATCGAGCGCGGTCTCGGCGCTTTGAAAGGCGATGGCCATGCCGTGGCCGGTGAACGGCGGGATGAGGGCATGCGCATCGCCGAGGCGGATGGTGCCGGGCGCAGCGGCGGAAGGCGTGAAGCTCAGCGCCGCGACCGCGCAAAACGAATCCGCATCCGGCACCGCGGCGGCAAAGCGCGCGGCGAGCGCGGGCAGGCCGGCGGCGGTGAGGTACGCGGCGAGCAGCGCGGGGCCGGCGGCGGCGAGCGCGCGGCGGCGAAAGAGCCCGCACACATTCACCTCGCCGGTCTCGATGGCCGCGAGGCCCACGTAGGCTTCGTCGCCGAGATGCAGCTCGAGCCCGCGCTCGAGCGCGAGCCCGCGCACATGGATTTTCAGGCCGAGCCACGGCGCGTCGCCGCGCGTCCGGCCCGTCGCCAGCACGCGGCCGGGGCGCGGCGCAAAGTCCGTGGCGCGCGCGCCGGTGCGCAGTTCGCCGCCGGCGGCGGTGAAGGCCGCGGCGAGCCGCGCATCCAGCGCGTAGCGGCTGAGCCCGAGCGCCGCAGCAGGCAGGCGCTGCACACGGAGCAGCGTTTCATTCTGCCACCACGCCACCTCGCGATGCCGCCGCGCGTCCGTGAGAAAAGGCGCGAGCCCGAGCCGCCCGATAGTCGCCGCGGACAGCCCCGCAATGAACTCGCCACACACCCGATGGCGCGGGTAGCGGCCCGCCTCGTGGAGCGTGACCGGCACGTCCGCGCGGCGCAGCGCCAGCCCGAGCGCGAGGCCCGCGAGGCCGCCGCCGATGACCTCGATGCCGCGCGGCGCACTCATCCGCGACGCACCGCGACGAGGCGGTACGCGCCGAGGAAAGTCGTCGTCACACGCCAGTCCCACGCCTCGGGTGCGAGGCCAAGCGCGCGCGGCAGCTCGTCGCCCCGAAAACCCGCGGCGATGCTCACGCGGGCATCGTGACGGCTCACGTAATTCGCACCGAGCAGCGGGGCGACGGTGGCGAAAAGAATTTGCGAGACGCGGCGCCGCGCGGGTTCGCAGGCCACGATGAGGCGACCGGAGGCGCGCAGTTTTGCCCCCAGCGCAGCCAGCGCCTCAGCGGAGAATTGGTGGAAGATAAGGTTGCCGATGACCACAGGATACGCCGCGTAATCGGCGAAGGATTCAAGGTCGGCTGTATGCCAGGCCTGCGCGGCGGGCCAGGCGGCGGGGCGCGGCCAGCGGTCCAGGCCGTCGAGCGCGAAGCCGCGGAGGTGCAGAAGCCGGCCGAGTTCGCCGGTGCCCGCGCCGAGTTCCAGCACGCGCTCGCCGGGCCGCACGAGCGGCGGCAGCGTGCGCGTGAACCAGCGGAAATTGCCCAGTGCGCGGTTGGTCAGGCGCAGGTCGCGGCGGTTGTGCAGCGCGGCGGGATGATCGGCGGGGAGGTCGTCGAGGAGTTCGGGCTGGAGCACGCGGCGCATGGCGCGGCGAAGGTTGTCCGGCGAGGGCGTGGTGTCTAGCGAACGGGGACTTTTTCCCGCTCACGGCGCACCAAAGGCCACGGCCTCGAAGGACGGTCCCGGCGGGAGCGGGAGCTTTTTCCAATCGGCGAGGTCAGCGGTGGCGTGGATGTTTCCGCCCCAGGAAAAGCCCAGCGCGAAGCCTTCGCGCGCCCAGGCGAGGCGGCACGGGATGGGGCGCAGTTCTTTGGCCCAGGCCGTGCCGTCGGGTGAGGACCAGGCGCTTTTTCCGCCGCTGATGAGGAAGCGCGCGCCGGTCCAGACGATGCGGGAAAAATCCTCGCCAGGTTCCGTCGCGCGGCGCATCCAGGTTTGGCCGTCGTGGGAGCTTTCGATGAGCCCGTCCGGGCCGACGACGACCCAGTGGCCGGAGCCATAGGCCACGTCGCGCGCGGCGGGCGTGTCGAGGGCGCGGGAGGTGTAGCGGGTGCCGTCCTCGGTCGCGGCGCGCCAGCTCACCCGCTTTTTTTCCGGCCACCGGTCGAGGTCGCCAATGATGACGCAGCGCGGGCCGGCCTCGCCGTCGCCCCAGGCGGCGCGGCGGGCGTGGACGGAGCCGGGCCAGTCGAGCTTTTCGCCGGGCTCGAATTTCTCGCCGTCCGCAGACCACAGCAGCTCCGCATCGTGCGCGGCGATGAAGCGCCCGCGGCCAAACACAACCGTGGCCACGCGCCCGCGCAGTGCGGGCAGCTCGCGCCACTCGCGGCCGTCGCGCGTGGTGACGATGCGCCCTTGCGCCGCGCCGCCGCCGACCGCGATGAAGCGCCCGAGCCCGAAGGCGACGTTGAAGAGCACGTTGTCATCGTCCGCCGCGGTGTCGCTCCAGCGCGTGTCATTTTCCCACGTCCGCCCGTCGGGCGAAGTCATGCGCCGGCCGCCGTAGCCCACGGCGACGAAAAGGCCGCGCGCCTCTTCCGCGCACGCGGGCACGGCGAGGGCGAGGGCGAGTAAAAAGGGGGGGAAGCGCATGATGAAAAAGATGGTTCGCATGTATTGCCAAACGGCCCCGGATTCTGCCAGCGTCGCTGGATGAAACATTCCAGGAACAATCCCGTGGCCGGGCTCGCAGCTCTGGCTGGCATCTGCATCATCACCATGGCGGGCTCCGCGCTCGCCGAGAACGCCGAACCCGAGAACGCGAAATCGCTTTTGGAAAAAGTGAAACGGCGCGACCTCGACCGCCAGATGGCGGCCGGGCAAACCTATCTCGACCGCCTCGCTGAAGATCTCGCGAAAGGCCGCAAAGAGGCTGAGAACCTGCAGTCAAATATCAATGCCACGGGCAATCTGCTCAAGGAAAGTGGCACGCAGCTCAGCCAGTTTGTGGGCCAGCGGAAGCGGCTGGAGCAGGTCATCTCGCTGACGACCATGCGCATCGAAGCGGAGAAGCTGAAGAGCGAGGGCCTGCAGTTGCTAGCCGACGCGCAGAACAAGGCGCTGGCCGCCCTGACCCGGCGCGCGGAGGAAACGGAGCTGCGGTCGAGTCTCGGCGCGGCCGAGCTGAAGCTGCTCGGGCAGACGGAGGCGGCGCCCGCGGCCGAGCCCGCCGGGAAAGGCCACCCGCCGCTCAGCGAGTTGCGGAAAAAACTTGCGGCCAGCGAGGTCATCGCGGCCAATGCCGAGAAGGTCGCGCGCGACGCCATGCGCGCGGCCTCGGCCAAGCTGGATCTGGCCGACATTGCCGGGGCCAAGGCCAAACGCAAGGCCGGCACCGTGGAGGGCGATCTCCCGGAAATCGCCGAAAAGCCGCTCGATCTCGAGGAGAAGCAGGCCGAGGCGGAGAAAAAGGCCGCGCCGCCGAAATAACGAGGACGGAGCAGGCGCGAGGAAGGACGCACGGCCCACGCGGACGTTTCCGCATTTGCACCGTCGCGCCGCTCCGCTTAACTCTGCGACCCCTATGGAAAAAGTCATCATCGTCGGCACCGGCTGTGCCGGGCTCACCGCGGCCATCTATGCCGCGCGCGCCAATCTTTCGCCGCTCGTACTCGAAGGCCACGAGCCGGGCGGCCAGCTCTCGACGACCACGCTGGTGGAAAATTTTCCCGGCTTTCCCGAGGGCATCAACGGGCCGGAACTCATCATGGCGATGAAGTCGCAGGCCGAGCGTTTCGGCGCGCGTTTTGCCTACGAAACGGTCGAAGATTTGGAGCAGGCGGACGGGTTTCTGCGGGTGAAAATCGACGGGAAATGGGTGGAGACGCGGACGCTCATCATCGCCAGCGGTGCGAGCGCGAAGTGGCTGGGACTGCCGCGCGAAAAGGAACTCGTCGGCCACGGGCTGACGAGCTGCGCGACGTGCGACGGCGCGTTTTACCGCAACGTGCCGGTGGCCGTGATCGGCGGCGGTGACTCGGCGGCGGAAGAGGCCACGTTTCTCACGCGCTTCGCGAGCAAGGTGTACCTCATACACCGGCGCGACGCGCTGCGCGCCTCGAAGATCATGGCCGACCGCGCGCTGGCGAATCCGAAGATCGAACCCATCTGGAATAACGCGCCGACCGAGTATGTGACCGACGCCGACGGCGAAATGCGCGCGCTGAAAATCAAGGACGTGCAGACCGGAGCCGAGCGCGAGATCGAGGTGAAGTGCGTCTTCGTCGCCATCGGCCACACGCCAAACACCGGGGCGTTTCGCGGCAAGCTGGACCTGGACGAAAACGGCTACCTGCTCCAGCGCGAGGGGATGAAGACGAATTTGCCGGGCGTTTTCGCGGCGGGCGATGTGGCGGACCATGTCTATCGCCAAGCCGTGACTGCGGCGGGCCAGGGGTGTGCGGCGGCGCTGGATGCGGAGAAGTTTCTCGCGCAGTTCGAGCACTGAGCGACTGGATTTTTTAACCGCAGAGGCGCAGAGGATGGCGTCCCCGGAGTGAGCACGGGCGTTCGTGATCTTGACGAACTCACCGGTGGGTGGCGT
>JANPHJ010000062.1:0-23863 GCA_031424395.1 Chthoniobacter sp. | reverse complement strand
GGCACGAACACGTCTGGCACTGACGCCATTAGTCTCAGCTTGGTTCTGGGAGCAGCCGCGGCGTCCACGGTGAGATTTACGCAGGCCGCCGGCGGCACGCTGGACATCTCGGGGAATATCTCCAGCACCAATGCCATCGCCGGAGTGTCGCTCGTTGCGGGCGGGGCGACGGCCACCTTCAACTTTTCAGGCAACAATACCTATGCCGGCACGACGACTGTCGCCACGAACGACAAGGTGAACATTAACAGCGCTACGGCCATCAGCTCCGGCGCATTGGTCTTTGGTGGCAACGCCGTGATTGACAACACCAGCGCCACCGCCGCGCTGGTGCTCGCGAACAATAACAACATCAACCTGAGCAGCGGCAGCCTCACTTACACGGGCACGGGTGGAAACGGCCTGAGCTTTGGGAGCGGCGTCCTGACCGTCAGTGGGGCAGCTAACCGGACGGCTACCATCAACGGCGGCACGATGACCATCGGTTCGATCAACGCAGACGCCGCCGCACGTACCTTCACCAAAGCGGGAGCCGGCATCCTCGTCATCAACGACGCGGCAAACGCCAACTTTCAAGGCGGTGTCATTTTCACCGGCGGCACTCTCGTGATCGACAGCGGTGCGAATCTTGGCACCGGCACATTGGCGGCCAACGGAGGCGCCCTCCAGGCATCGGGGGATTTGAGCGGTCTGAACAAAATCACGAATGCGGTTACGCTCGCCACCGGAAGCGCAGTCAGCGGGGTGAATAATATCGAGTTCGGCGGAAAGCTGACCGGCCTCACGGGTGCGGCCACCCGCACGCTCACCAACAGTATCAGCGGCGGTCTGCTCATGCTGAACGACGTGGACATCAGCAATGAGGCAGCAGTCCCTCACACGCTCGCCATTGCCGGCACGGGTAACACGACTATCAACGGCATCGTCGCCAACGGCACGGGCACAACGACCGCCAACGGCCTGACTATCACTAACACCGTCACCATTACCTTAAGCAGTGCCAATACTTACACGGGCACGACGACTATGAATGCCAGCGCGGGCACGCTGCTCATCACTGGCACCAATAACTCTGCGGGCGGCACTACGCTGACCACCGGCACGCTAAGCCTCGGCAATGCCAGCAACGGCGGCCTCGCCAGCGGGCTGCTGACCTTGACCGCTGGCACCCTGCTGGCGGTGACCCAGCCCGCGGTGCTGAGCAACGCCACGACGCTCCAGGCGGTTACCGTTTCCGGCACCCAGAACCTCACCATCAATGGCAAGCTGACCGCCCTGACGGGCGGCAACCGGACCCTGACCAGCAGCATCAGCGGTGGCCTGCTGACGCTGGGCGACGTGGACATCAGCACCGAGGCCGCCACCGTGCGCACGCTGACCGTTGCGGGCATCGCCCATACGACCGTCAATGGCATCATCGCCAACGGCGCGGGCACTTCGACGGCCAACAACCTCACCATCACCACCACCTTGAGCGGAGCCAACACCTACACCGGCACGACGACCATGAATGCCAGCGCGGGCACGCTGCTCATCACTGGCACCAATAACTCTGCGGGCGGCACTACGCTGACCGCCGGCACGCTAAGTCTCGGCAATGCCAGCAATGGCGGCCTGGCCAGCGGGGTGCTTACTGTCCAAACCGCGACGCTCACCGCGTCCGGCGGGCCGCGGACGATCGCCAATAACATTGTCTTCGGCAATAACTCCTCGGCCATCGGCGGAACCAACGACCTGACCCTGAACGGAGCCGTCGCCTGGGGCGGCTCGCAAACGCTGACGGTCAACAACGCCGGCACCACGACGGCCGTGGCCCTCTTGGGATTAAGCCTCGCCAGTTTCACCATCAGTCCCAACGGCAGCACCTACACCACCGCGCCGACCATCACCATCAGCGGTGGTACGGCCGCAAGTGCCACGGTGAATAAAGACACCGGGCTTGTTATTTTGACGTCACCTGGCTTCGGCTTCACCTCCGCACCCACCGTCGTCCTCAGCGGCGGGGCTGGCCTTGTCGGTCCTGGCTTCACGGTGGCAGGCAGCACCGCGACCGACTTCATCGTGAGCGCGCTGCAAATGACGGGCGCCGGCACCGGGGCCGTTTTGCCCACGGTCACATTCGACTCTGGCGCGGCCGCGGCCAACGCCGTCGCGACGGCGGTGACGCTGGGCGGCGTGGGCGACAACGGCCTCGGCGGCACGGGCAACCTCACCGTCCAGGGCGTAGTCGTGGGCGGGGCGGCCAATATTCTGACGAAAATCGGGAACGGCACGCTCAGTCTCAATGGGGTGAACACCTACAACGGCGGGTCGGCGGTCAACGCCGGCACCTTGAACGCGAACTCCGACGCCTCGCTGGGGGCCGCCAACACGCCGGTCATCATCAGCAACGGTGCGACCTTGCAATCCGGCGGCACCCTCACCACGGCGGCGCGCGTCATTACCTTCGGCACGGGCGGCGGGCTGCTCGATACCCACGGCAATACCGTGAACCTCAACCTCGGCAGCACCGTGGCCGGCACCGCGCTGACCAAGGCCGGCAACGGGATTTTGAACCTCAATGGAGACCTCACCGGACTGGCCCTGCTGGCGACGGCCTTGGGCACGACCAATCTGGGCACCGCCCTGGGCACCGCCCTGGGCACCGCCCTGGGCACCGGCACCTCCGTCCTGAGCGCCGGCGCGACCACGAACATCAAGGCGAGCCAGACGCTTGACGCCTTGAACATCGCCAACGGCGTGGTGGTGACTTTCGGCGACGGAATGCCCTTGGCCGGCGCGCCCGGCAAGCTCACGGCGCTGGTGCCGGAGCCCGGCGCGCTGGGCCTGCTGCTCACCGGCGTGCTGGGCCTGCTCGGCCGGCGGCGGCGCTAGGGCGGGCGAGGTTCGTGAGGTCCGCCGGGCAGGAGCGCAGCGCTGCCAGGACGCTCATTTCTTTCGCTGGATTTTTCCCGGGTCCCGAACGGCTGTTCAGCCTTGCGCTGGAGTCGGTGCGGGTTTTGGGAGATGCTCGGTGCAGTATTCGTGGCCGTCTTTCGCCACGCGAAACTCCAGCTCGGGCGCGACATTTTCGGTGCGTCCGCACACTTCGCAGCGGTGCAGCGCCTCGTCCTCCGGGCGCTGAGCGGACTCGTATTTCGTACGGCGCGCGTGCGTGGTGCGGCGCAGGGTGGCTTCTTGGAAAATCTCGCGACCGAAAAAGAGGAAGTAGTTGGCGAACGCGACGAGGAGCGCGAGGCGGTAGTCCCAGGTGCGGAAAATGAACCCGAAGACGAGCCAAAGGCCCGAGAACCACGCCATCCATTTCACTTTCACCGGCACGAGCGCCATCAGGTAAATCATCATGTCCGGGTAAAAGCGCGCGAAGGCGAAGAAGAGCGAGCTGTTGAGCATGGCGGTGGCGAAATTGGCGCCCGTGAAAAACGCCGCCGCCGTGGTGCCGAGCATGCCGAGGAGGTAGAAGAGATTCACGCGGAAACTGCCCAGCGCGCTTTCGAGTCCGTCGCCCAGCCACCACAGGTACCAAAGGTAGAGCACCGCCATGAGCCAGTCGAAAAGCGGTCCGCCGATTGTCGGAATAAAGACGTAGGTGACGAGGCGCCACACTTCGCCGTGCCTGACGGCCTGCGGATCGAGCGTCAGCAGATCGAGCACGCGCGGGTTCAGCTTGTACAAGACTAAGACCAGCGCGTTGCACGCGGTGATCACGCGGATCAGGTTGGGGATGGCGAGATGCCCGAAGTTGCGCTCGGCGCGGTCGATCCACTTCATGGTTTTTTCAAAGCGAGCGGGACTCTGGCTGCGTCCGTTTGAATTGCAATTGGCGAATTGTTTGCGCCCTGTGCCGCCGCGCATTGACAGTCCGCAGCCAACTTCTACGCTCCCCCCCGTGTCCGCCGCCACCGCTCTCAAACAAACTCCGCTCCATGCCGAACATGTCCGGCTCGGCGCGAAGATGGTGGACTTCGGCGGGTGGTCGATGCCAGTGCAGTACACCGGGATCATCGACGAACACCATGCGGTGCGCGGCAAGCTGGGGGTCTTCGACATCTCGCACATGGGCCAGTTTTTCGCCGAAGGCGCGGCGGCTGCGGCGTGGCTGAACGGGCTGCTGACCAACAATGTGGACCGGCTCGCGGTCGGCGAATGCCAGTACACCTTTCTGCTCAATGAAAACGGCGGGGTGATCGACGATCTCATCGTCTATCGCGTCGCCGACGCGCGCTACCTGCTGGTGGTCAACGCCTCGAAAATCGACGAGGACTTTGCCTGGATGGACGGCCACCTTGCGGACGGCGTGGCCTTTGCAAACCACAGCGACCGCTACGCCGGGTTCGCCGTGCAGGGACCGCGCTCGGCGCAGCTTTTCGACGCCTTTTTCAGCGGGAAATATTCGCGGCCGGCGCGCAATGAAATCCTCGCCGTGCAGATCGACGGGCTGACCTACTATATCGCCCGGACCGGCTACACCGGGGAGGACGGCTTCGAGGTTTTCTGCCCCGCGGAGTGCGCCGTGCAGTCGTGGACGGACATTCTGCGCAAGGGCGGGGAGTTTGGCATCAAGCCGTGCGGGCTCGGCGCGCGCGACACGCTGCGCCTGGAGATGTGCTACCCGCTGAATGGCTCCGACCTCGCCCCCGACACCACGCCACTGGAGGCCGGGCTGAGCATTTTCGTCGATCTGGGCAAGCCGGAATTCATCGGCCGCCAGAAGCTCTCCGAGCAGAAGCAGAACGGCGTGACGCGCCGGCTCGTCCCTTTCAAAATGACCGGCCCGTGCCCGCCGCCGCGCTCCCACTACGCCGTGTACAAGGACGGGCGGAAGATCGCCGAGACGACCAGCGGCTCGCTCTCGCCCACCCTGAAGGCGGGCATCGGCATGGCCTACATCCCCACGGAATTCGCGCGCATCAATGAGCCGATCGAAATCGAAATCCGCGGCCAACGCTTCCCGGCGATGATCGAAAAAAAGCCGCTGCACCGCGTCACTCCGCCCGCCAACTGACCGCAGTTTTTTCACCATGAACGTACCCGAAGATCTCCAATACGCCGCGACTCACGAATGGCTCCGCCTCGACGGCGACGGCGGCACCGTGGGCATCACTGACCACGCCCAGGCCGAACTGACCGATGTAGTCTATGTCGAGCTGCCCAAAGTCGGCGCGTCGGCCAACGCGGGCGAGCAGGTCTGCGTGGTCGAGTCCGTGAAAGCGGCGAGCGACATCTACTCGCCCATCTCCGGCACCATCACCGCGGTCAATGACGCGCTGACCGCGAACCCCGCGCTGCTCAACACCGACCCCTTCGGCGAGGGCTGGATTTTCAAAATCAGGATCGAGGCCGGCGAAGACATCGAGCACCTCAAAAGCCCCGCGCAGTACCGCACGCAACTCGGCAGCGCCGACCCCGGCGGCGAGGTGTGAAAACGCCGGGCCTGAAGCCGCTGCTCGCGGCGCTGCTGCTCGCCGCCGCGCGTGTCCGGGCCGACCTCGTCATCGTCCAGCATGTGGATGGCAGCGGGCAGTCCGGCGACCAGACCCTCAGGATCAAAGGCGACCGGTCGCGCGCCGACCTCGCGCAGTCGGTCAGCATGATTACGAACGGCGCGACCGGCGAGGTGGTCACGCTCATGCACGCGCAAAAGACCTTTCTGAAAATCTCCGCCGTGCAGACCAAGGCGATGCTGGAGCAGATGAAAAAGCTCTCGCCCAGCACCGAGCCGCCGAAGCTCACGCCGGCCGGGAAGAAGGAGAAGGTCGGCAACTATGACTGCGAGATTTTCACCTCCAGTTTCGGCGCGGTCAGCGTGACCTACTGGCTTGCGAAAGATTTCCCCAACTACAAAGCCGTGCTGGAGCAGATGGGAAAAATGCAGGCCAGCAGCATCTCGGCGATGGGCCAGGGAATGATGCCGGAGCTGAAGGATTTTCCCGGCATGCAGATCAAGACCGAGCTGGACATGGGCGGGAAAAAAGTCAGCACCGTGCTCATCTCGGCGAAGGAGGAGAATGTCGATCCGGCGAGCTTCGACATTCCGAAGGACTACAAGGAAGTGAACGCGCCGGGGCTGAACTTTGGGAAATAGGCGGCGGGGATTTCCTGGCGGCGTGAGTCCTGGCTTGCGCGCGGCGCGCGCGCCGTAAATCCTCGCAGCACTGCCATGGAAAAAACCGAAATGCGGCTCGATCCGCTGACCGAAGCGTGGACGATTTTTTCCGAGTCGCGGCCAAGCCCGCCCGCCTTTGGCTCGGTGCATGCGGAGCCGCCGGCGGCCAGCCCTTTCACCGCCGGGCACGAGTACCACGCCGCGCATGCGCTCTACACTGCGCCTGGCGTGGGCGGCGGCTGGCAGGTGCGGGTGGTGCCAAATCGCGCGCCCGTCGTCCGCGTGGAAGGCGACCCCACGCGGCGGAGCGACGGTTTCTACGACCGCATGGACGGCGTCGGCGCGCACGAGGTCATCATCGAGGACCCGGGCTCGGTCGCGCTCGAGGAGCTGCCGCTGGCGGATCTCGAGAAGGTCGTGACCGCGTGGAAAGTGCGCATGCTCGACCTGATGCGCGATACGCGGATGCGCTCCTTCGCGGTCATCAAAAACGTCGGCCTCCCGGCGGGCGGGCGCGTGGCGCACAGCGTCAGCCAGCTCGTGGCCATGGCCGTGGTGCCGCCGCTGCTGGCGCGCAAGCTGACGATCGCACGCGCCTTTTACGAAGCGAAGAAACGCTCCATTTTCGACGACATCCTGCGCGAGGAAGTCCGCACCGGCACGCGGCTCGTCTATGAAAACAACGGCTTCACCGTCTTCTGCCCGTATGCCGCGCGCGCGCCGTTTGAGCTGGCGATCTACCCGAAGCGCCAGTGCCCGGATTTCCACGGCCTGAGCGACCAGGAAGCCGCGCAGCTCGCCGACGCGCTGAAGACCGCGCTGCGCAAACTCAACCGCGCGCTCGGGCACGCGCCCTACAATCTCATGCTCTTCACCGCGCCCACGCGCACCGGGCGGCCCGACCACTGGACGACCATCGAAGACGACTTCCGCTGGCACATCGAAATCCTCCCGCAGCTCTACTTCCGCGGCGGCGTGGAGCTGGGCACCGGCTGCTGGCTGAACACCGTCTGGCCCGAGACCGCCGCCGATTTCCTCCGCGCCATCGCCCTGCCCGAATGACCGCCCGCCAGATTTTCTACGAGGGCCGCGTGCAGGGCGTCGGCTTCCGCTTCACGGTGAAACAAATCGCCCGCGGTTACGAAGTAGCGGGCTGGGTGCGCAATCTCACTGATGGCCGTGTGGAATTGCAGTGCAATGGCGAGACGAGCGAGGTGGAAAGCTTTCTCAAAGCCGTCGCCGAGAGCGAGCTGAAGTCGCACATCAAGAGCGTGACCATGACCGTGATTCCGCCGCTGGCAGGCGTGCGCGGATTCGAGATTGTGCGGTGAAAGTCGTGCGTTGCCCGCGCCGAGGATCTCCATTATTTTTCGCCCATGAGCACCGTTGCCGAAATCCGCGAAGCGATTGAAAAGCTGAACCTCGACGAGCGCGCCGAGCTAATGTCCGAACTGCATGGTTATGAGGACGACGACTGGGACCGCCAGATGAAAGCAGACGCTGCCGCGGGGAAGTTTGACGCGATGCACGCGCAGGCCATCGAAGACCTGAAGGCGGGCCGCTGCGTTCCACTCGAAGAAGGCTTGTGAAAATTCCTAGCCGGGGAACTCCGGAGTTCTGGACTTGCTATCTCGCGCTGCCCGAAGCGGTGAGGCAACTGGCTCGCAAAAATTATGCGCTCTGGCGCGAGGATGCCGGACATCCGTCGCTTCGTTTCAAACGCATTCGGAGGCCGTGGTGGTCGGTGCGCATCGGCGCCAGCTTCCGGGCCGTCGGTGCGTTGAAGAAAATCTGTTCATTTGGGAGTGGATAGGTAAGCACGAGGAATACGACCAGCGTTACTGACCCGATGACTGCCCCCGCGATTGCCATCCAAAACCTCACCAAGATTTACCCCATCCCGTTCAAGCGGGAAAAGGTGACGGCGGTGAAAGGCCTGTCGCTCGCCGTGGAGCCGGGGCAGGTCTATGGGCTGCTGGGGCCGAATGGGTCGGGCAAATCCACGACCATGAAAATCGTGCTCGGGCTGGTCACGCCGACGGCGGGGCGGACGGAGATTTTCGGGCGCGATTCGCGCACCGTGGAGAGCCGGGAGGACGTGGGCTTTCTGCCGGAGAATCCGTATTTCTACAAATTCCTCACCGGCGCGGAGACGCTCGCTTTCTACGGGAAAATCTGCGGCCTCGGCGGCGCGAAGCTGCGCGAGCGGACGAAAGAATTGCTCGCGCTGGTGGGGTTGGAAAACGCCGCCGACCGGCGGCTGGGCGGCTACTCGAAGGGCATGCTCCAGCGCATTGGTCTCGCACAGGCGATGGTGCAGGAGCCGCGGCTGCTGGTGCTCGATGAGCCGACGGCAGGGGTCGATCCGGCGGGGTCGCGGGAGATTCGCGACCTAATCCTCGATTTCAAAAAGCGAGGGATCACCGTGCTGCTGTGCTCGCATCTGCTGGGGCAGGTGCAGGAAATCTGCGACCGCATCGGCATCCTGCATCGAGGCGTGCTGGTGCGGGAGGGGAAGCTGGACGAGCTGATCTCCATCGAGAGCCAGACGGAGCTGATTTTGGAAGACGCCACGCCGGAGTTGCTGGCGGAGATTCAGGCGGCGGTCGCGAAGGCGAAGGCGCGGGTGGTGGAGCAGCGGAAGCCGCAGACGACGCTGGAGCGGTACTTTCTCGATGTGACCGGCAGCAAGTAATCCGATGAACGCCCTCCCCGCCGCTACTACGCACAAGATTTTCTCCCTCGCCCGCGTCTTCGCCATCGCGTCGAACACGCTGCTCGAACTCGTCCGGCTCAAGGTCTTTTACTTCCTCCTGCTCTTCGCCCTGCTCGGCATCGGCTGCTCGCTCATCACGGTAAAGATGACCTTTCAGGAGCAGTTCAAGGTGCTCCAGGACGTGTCCCTCGGGGCGATGTCCATTTTCACCTGGCTCCTCGCCGTGCTCGCCACGGCCATGCTGCTGCCGAAGGACATCGAGGAACGCACCCTCTACACCATCCTCGCCAAGCCGGTGCCGCGCTTCGAGTACCTGCTCGGCAAGCTGCTCGGCGTCTTCGCCCTGCTCGCTGTCGCGCTCGCGCTCATGGTGGCGATGTTTGTGGCCGTGCTCTACGCGCAGGAGCAGACCGCGCTCGCGGAAAACGCGCGCCAGTTTGCGCCCGGCCCGGAGCTGGACGCGGCGCAGCAGCTCGTGCGCACGTCCACTTTCCACGCCAGCCTCGTGCCGGGCATCGCCATCATCTATGTGAAAGCCGCGGTCTGTGCCGCGCTCACGCTGTTCCTTTCGACCTTCGCCACGTCGTCGATTTTCACGATCATTGTCTCGGTGGTCGTCTACATCATCGGCCACGTCCAGCCCATCGCCCGCGAGTACTGGCTGGCCACGAACTCCGCCGGCGCGCTGGCAAAAGTCTTTCTCGCCCTCGTCTCTCTGCAGATCCCGGACATGAAGGCCTTTGACCTGCTTTCCGACCTGCATCCGGGCGACGTCATCTCGCAGGTGCTGTTCTGGCAGACGGCGGGGCTCGGCGGCTTCTACGTCACCATCTATTTCCTGGTGGGCTACTTCATCTTCGCGGGCAAAGAGCTATGAACCGCCGGGTGGTCATCGCGCTCGGCGCGCTGCTGCTTTTCGGAGCCGTGCGGCTGCGGCCGGAGCAGGCGCTGGAGCGGCAGCGGAGGGCGGCGAATTTCCACGGCGTCGCCCTCGATCTCAGCCTGCGCGAAAAGATCGGCCAGATGGGTTTCCTCGCGGCGCTCAGCGGCTTTCGCTCGCTCGTGGCCGACGGGCTGTGGATTCACGCCAGCACCGTCTGGGAGCGCACCGACTGGGGCGCGATGAAGCTCGACTTCGACGCCGTGACCACGCTCCAGCCGCGCTGCGCCATGTTTTGGGACATGTCCGCCTGGCACATGTATGCGAATGCCAGCATCGCCGCCTACGAGGACCGCCAGCAGCCGCGCGCGGCGCTGCGCCTGAAAGCGCAGCGCGAATACTGGCGGCTCGGCGAGGACTACCTGCTCCGCGGCATCGCCAACAACCCCGAGAACGCCACCCTCCACATCAGCCTCGGCACGCTCTACAAGGACCGCTTTCAAGACCACTGCAAAGCGGCCGCGGCGTACCGGCAGGGCGCGGCGGTGCCGCATGCGCCGGTCTATGTCCACCGCTTTGCCGTCTATGAACTCGCCGACTGCCCCGGCCACGAGCGCGAGGCTTACGAAAAGCTGCTCGCCCTTTACCGCCTGGGCGAAGACGAGCGCCTGCCCACGCTGCTGCGCCATCTCCGGGAGTTGCAGGAAAAATTGAATGTTCCCGCCGCGCAGAAAATAGATATTCCTCCTCCAAACCCCTGACATGCGATTTGCCATCTTCGGAGACATTCACGCCAACCTCGAGGCGCTCAAGGCCGTCCTCGCCGACGCCGAAAAGCACGAGGTCACGAACTACGTCTGCCTCGGCGACGTGGTAGGCTACAACGCCAACCCGAAGGAGTGCCTCGACATCGTGCGCAATCTCGACTGTCCCGTAGTGAAGGGAAACCACGACGAGCAGGCCTCCATCACCGACGACCTCGTCGGCTTCAACCCGCTCGCCGAAGAGGCCATCAACTGGACCCGCAACCAGCTTTCCGAAACCGACAAGCAGTGGCTCCGCGACCTCAAAATGGTGCGCCAGGTGCGCGACTTCACCATCGTCCACGCCACGCTCGATACCCCGCACAAATGGGGCTACGTCTTCAACCAGCTCGACGCCGCCGCCAGCTTCAACTACCAGCACACCCAGCTCTGCTTCTACGGCCACACCCACGCCCCGCGCGCCTACATCCGCGAGGGCTCGGTGAAAAGCCAGCTCCTCGACAAGCTCACCATTGAGCCCGGGAAAAAATACTTCATCAACTGCGGCAGCGTGGGCCAGCCGCGCGACGGCGACTGGCACGCCTCCTACGTCCTCTACTACCCCGAAAAGCAGCTCATCGAGCTGCGCCGCCTCGAGTACGACATCTGGAGCGCGCAGGACAAAATCATCGAAGCCGGCCTGCCCCAGCGGCTTGCCGACCGGCTCGCCCTCGGCAAATAGCGCGCGCATGCGCGCCCGAAAAAAACCTGTCATCCTGAGCGGAGTTCCGGCTTTGCGGAACGGAGTCGATGGAACTCAAACTTTTTTCAACGCGGACGCGGCGGCCGGTGGCGGAGAAAGCGGCGCGCCTCACATCGCATGAACGCTCCCGCCGAGATCCTCGTCATCAAGCCCAGCTCCCTCGGCGACATCGTCCACACCCTCCCCGCGATCGCCCTCCTCAAAAAACACTGGCCCGCCGCGCACCTCCGCTGGCTCGTGAATCCCGAATGGGCGCCCCTCCTCGATGGCAACCCGCACGTCGATGAAATCGTCCATTTCCCCCGCCGCCAGTTCCGCGGCCCCGCCGGCTGGGCGCGTATTCCCGGCTGGGCCAAAACCATCGCTGCGCGCAAAGCCGACCTCGTCCTCGACTTCCAAGGCCTCCTCCGCAGCGCCCTCATCGCCCGCCTTTGCCGCGCCGCTGGCGGGCGCATCATCGGCCTGTCCGATGCCCGCGAAGGCGCGCGCCACTTCTACGACCAGACCGTGGACGTGACCGGCCACGCCCACGCCGTCGCCCGTTACCTCGCCCTCGTCGCCGCCCTCGGCATAGATCCCGCCCTCCCGCTCGAATGGCCGCTGCCCCCGGGTTCCCAACCCGCCGGCTTCGACGCAACCGAACCATTTATCGTGCTCCACCCCTTCGCCCGCGGCGCCGGCAAATCTCTCACCGCCGCCGAAGTCGCCGAGTTCTCCCGCACCCTCGCCCCGCGTCGCATCGTCCTCGCCGGCCGGACCGACACCGCCGTCGCCGATGCTGCCCACATCACCAATCTCCTCAACCGCACCACCCTTCCCGAGCTCATCTGGCTCCTCCGCCGCGCCGCCTTCACCGTCAGCGTGGACAGCGGCCCCATACACATCGCCGCCGCCCTCGGGCCGCGCCTCGTCGCCCTCCACACCTGGAGCGACCCGCGCAAAGTCGGCCCCTGCCGCCCCGACGCTTGGGTTTGGAAAGACCGCGCCCTTTGCCAAATGCGCGACCTCGCCCAGCCCGCCGCCCATCAGCCCGCCCCGGACCTCGCCGCCCTCGCCCGCTTCGTCGCCGCACTGGCCTGAGCCGGAGCGGTTTTTTTTCTGTCCAAGATAGACCTTGCCCGCACGGGCCCGCCGCGCTTTCATCCGGCGTGGGAGAGCGGGACAGTCCGCGCTCCTCATTGCCGAAACGCCTTCGCCAGCGCGGTGATGCCGGAGCCGTGATGGCGCGGAAGCTTTCCGCGAAGTCACAAGACAGGCGAACCCCGAAACAACCAACACGCGCGAGCGGCGCTCCCCGCCCGCGCCCCAAAAAACCGTCTCCTTATTCTAATCCAAAATCGTGTCAATGGTCGGATCCGCGCCCGTGAGGTGCGGGTGATCCTCGCTTCCACGGGCGAGCAGCTCGGTATCATGAAGCTGTCCGACGCCATCCGTCGGGCGCAGGAAATGGGTCTCGATCTCGTCGAGATTTCCGCCAACGCCAACCCGCCGGTGTGCCGCATCGTGGATTTCGGCAAGTTCAAGTACGAGGCGGCCAAGCAGGAGAAGGACAAGAAGAACTCCGGCTCCAAGCTCAAGGAGATCAAGTTCCGCGTGAACTGCGCGGCGCACGACTACGAGACGAAGCTGCGGCACGCCGAGGAGTTCCTGGACAAGGGCAACAAGGTGCGCGTGCAGCTCCAGTTCCGCGGGCGCGAGATGGCCCATCAGGAGCTGGGCATGGCGGTGATGGCGCGGGTGAAAACCGACCTCGTGGAAATGGCCCACGTCGAGACCGAGCCGAAGCTCATGGGCCGCAGCGTGAACATGACCCTGGCCCCGCTCCCCGCCGGCAAGCGCAAGCGCAAGTTTCTCAGCACCCACGACCTCCCGCCGCTGGTGGACGACGAGGACGAGGACGAGGACGACGACAAGGCGGAGGAGTAGCGCGGAGGGAGCGGCCCGGGGAGCGGCGGCCTTCCTCGCGCCTTCCTCGCGCCTTCCTCGCGCCGTCCTCCGCCACGCGCCGCGCCTCAGCCCGCGGCGCGGGTCTCGATCCAGCGCGCCCACAGCCAGCAGAGGTCGGAGAGGCGGTTGAGGTAGCGGAGGATTTCCGGGTTCACGGGCGGGCCGTTCTCGGCGAGTGCGCAGGCGGAAAAGACGGCCACGGTGCGCTCGGCCCGGCGGCAGACGGTGCGCGCCACATCGAGCGTGGCGGAGCCGAGGGTCGCGCCCGGCGTGGCCCAGCCGTGGTAGCTGATGCGGTGGTTTTTCTCGAGGTCGTCGATGCGTGCGGTGAGGGCATGGACCAGCGCCTTTTCCACGAAGTGAAAGCCGCCCGCCGCATAGCGCTCGCGGTCCTGCGGGAGCACGGCGAGCTCGCCCATGAGGAGGACTAGCTCTTTTTGAATGGCGAGGATGGCGTCGGTGACAAACGGGTCCGTGAGCGTGGCGCGCACCAGGCCGAGGGCGGCGTTGAGTTCATCGACCGCGCCATTGGCGGCGATGCGCGGGTCGGTCTTCGGGACGCGGCGGCCATACATGAGGCCGGTGGTGCCGTCGTCGCCGGTTTTGGTAGCAATGGACATAAATTTTCAGCGGCTGCTGGTGCGGAGCGCGGGGCGAAAAAACGGCACTCATTATCCCGATGAGCGGTGGCTCGTCGCTCCTTTTCTGCTCCCGCCGCGCGAAAATTCCGCGCCTGCACCCTTGCGCTTGCGGCCAAGGAATTCTGCGGCGTTCGGTTTACTCCCGGATTGGACGGCTGCACTCCGGCGTCCATATTTCCGCCACTCATGAAGTTCCCGCCTTTCCTCCTGCTCGCCGCCGCGCTCGCCTCGCCCGTCGCCGCGGCGCCGGATACGGTGCAGTTCAACCGCGATGTGCGTCCGATCCTCTCGGACAAGTGTTTTTTCTGCCACGGGCCGGACGCGAAAAAGCGCGAGGCCGATCTGCGGCTCGATGTGCGCGAGGTGGCGGTCGAGGCCGATGCGATCGTGCCGGGCAAACCGGACGAGAGCGAAATGATCAAACGCATCCTCAGCACGACGCCGAAGGAGCACATGCCGCCCGCGAAATCGAAGCTCACCGCGCTGACCCCGGCGGAGGTCGAGACGCTCCGCCGCTGGATCGCGGAGGGTGCGGCATATGAGAAGCATTGGTCGTTCAATGCGCTCAAGCCGGTGGACGCACCGGGGCTCGATGCGCTGGTGGCCAAGGGACTCACTGAGCGCGGGCTCAAGCCGCAGCCAGAGGCGGACCGGAACGCGCTCGTGCGCCGCGTAAGTTTCGACCTCACGGGGCTGCCGCCTACGCCCGCGGAGATCGAGGCTTTTGTGAAAGACGCCGCGCCCGGTGCCTACGAGCGGCTCGTGGACCGCCTCCTCGCCTCGCCGCGCTACGGCGAACGCATGGCTGTGGACTGGCTCGATGTCTCGCGTTATGCCGACACCTATGGCTTCCAAGTCGATCGCGAGCGCGAGGTCTGGCCGTGGCGTGACTGGGTTATTCGCGCGTTCAACGGCAACCTGCCGTTCGACCAGTTCATCACCTGGCAGCTCGCTGGCGATCTGCTGCCCAACGCCACCGACGACCAAATCCTCGCGACCGCTTTCAACCGCCTGCATCAGCAGGAAGCCGAAGGCGGAAGCGTCGAAGAGGAATACCGCGTCGAGTATGTGGCCGACCGCGTGCAGACTTTTTCGACCGCATTCCTCGGACTCACATTCGAGTGCGCGCGCTGCCATGATCACAAGTTCGATCCCATCACCCACAAGGACTACTACCAGCTCTTCTCGCTCTTCCAGAACATCGACGAAGCTGGGCTCTACTCCTACTTCACCGAGTCCCCGCCCACGCCCGCGCTCGCGCTCGCGGATGCGCCCGCCAAGCAGCGCCTCGCCGCGCTCCAGCAGGCTGCAGCGGCTGAGGAAAAAAAGCTCGCGGCCTTGGGGGACGCGAAGCGCGACCCATTCGTCGCCTGGCTCGCATCGCGTCCCACTGAGGTAAAACTAGCCGGTGAAATCGCCGGGTTCGGCTTCGAGTCATTGGACAAAGGGAAGCTCGCCAACTGGATGGACGAAAAGCAGCCCGCCACGCTGCACGGCGAGAACAAGCTGGTGCCCGGACGCTTCGGCAATGCGGTGGAATTCACCGGCGACGATCCGGTGGATTTGCCGCTCGGAAATTTTCAACGGCACGAGCCGTTTAGCGTTTCGCTGTGGGTGAAAACGCCGGACGTGAAAGAGCGCGCTGTCGTCTTTCATCGCTCGCGCGCGTGGACGGATGCGGCGAGCCGCGGCTACGAACTGCTCATTGAGGAGGGCAAACTCAAGTGGTCGCTCATTCATTTCTGGCCGGGCAATGCGATCTCGATCCGCGCTAAAGACGCGCTGCCGCTGAACGCGTGGACGCACGTCGTCGTCAGCAGCGACGGCAGCAGCCGCGCTGCGGGTCTGCGGCTCTACGTCAATGGCCGGCTCACACCGACCGAGGTGATCAAGGACGCGCTGACCAAGGACATCACCGGCGGCGGGGGCGACAACATCGCGCTCGGCGAACGCTTCCGGGATCGCGGATTCAAAGGCGGCGCGATTGATGAGTTCCGCGTCTTCGGTCGCGAACTGACGCGGCTCGAAGCATTGGCGACGGCCGATGCGGCGGCGGCGAACACTTTGCTCGCGCGGGACAGCGGCGACGCGCTGCGCGAGTATTTTCTCGCAACCGTAGATGCCGATTTCGCGAAGCAGCTCGACGCGGTAAAAGCGGCGCGTGGCGAGGTGGTAAAATTCGCGGATGGCCTCAAGGAGATGATGGTCATGCGCGAACTCCCGCAGCCGAAGAAAGCCTGGACGCTTTTCCGCGGGCAGTACAATCAGCACCGCGACGAAGTCCACGCGGGCACGCCTTCCGCGCTCCCGCCGTGGCGCGCGGACGCGCCGAAAAACCGGCTCGGCCTCGCACAATGGCTCACCGACCCGCAGCAGCCGCTGACGGCGCGGGTGCTCGTGAATCGTTTCTGGCAAAGCATCTTCGGGCGCGGGCTCGTGCGCACCGCGGAGGATTTCGGCAGCCAGGGCGCGCGACCGCTTTACCCGGAAGTGCTCGACTGGCTGGCACTGCGCTTCATCCAAAGCGGGTGGGATACGAAGGCGCTGATGAAGACGATGGTGATGAGCAGCACGTATCGTCAGCGCAGCATCGCCGACGCCAAAACGATGGCCGACGACCCGGACAACGAATGGCTGGCGCGCGGCCCGCGCTTCCGGCTGAGCGCCGAAATGATTCGCGACAACGCGCTCGCTGCCGCCGGCCTGCTCAGCGAAAAAGTCGGCGGCCCGCCGGTGAATCCGTACGAGATGAGCGAGGCCTTCAAACCCGCCACGCCGGGCGACGTGTATCGCCGCAGCGTTTACACCAACTGGCGGCGCACCGGCCCGCCGCCCGCGATGATCGCCTTCGACGCCCCGCGCCGCGCCGTCTGCACCGCGAAGCGCGAGCGCACCGATTCGCCGCTGCAGGCGCTCATCCTCCTCAACGGCACGCAATACGTCGAAGCCGCGCGCGTGCTCGGCGAGAAGCTGCATCGCGATGCGAATGGCGACGTGGCCCCGATGATCGAGCAGGGCTTCCTCCGCTGCCTCAGCCGCCCACCGGATGCGCGCGAACGCGAAATCGTGCAGCAACTCTACCGCGAACAGCTCGCGTATTTTCAAGCGAAGCCCGACGAAGCCGCCGCGCTCCTTAAGACCGGCAACGCCAAACCCGCCGCCGACATTCCCCCGCCCGCCGCCGCCGCCGCGACGGTGCTGGCGCAGACCTTGATGAACCACGACGTATCCGTCGTGAAACGCTGAACTACCATGAACCCCGACCTCGACCTCCTGTTCAACCGCCGGAAATTTCTCAACCGTTTCGGCATGGGCCTCGGCGGCATCGCGCTCGCCGATTTGCTGAAATCATCAGCCGCCGCAGCAGCGGATCACGGCGTGTTGGGGCAGCCGCATTTTGCGCCGAAAGCGAAACGCATCATCTACCTGTTCATGTCGGGCGGGCCGTCGCAGCTCGACCTTTTCGACTACAAGCCGGTGCTCAATCAGCGCCACGGCGAGCAGCTTCCCGAATCGATCCGCGGCGGGCAGCGGCTCACCGGCATGTCGGGCAATCAGTCGTCGATTCCGCTCGTCGGCTCGCCGTTCAAGTTTGCGCAGCATGGCAAATCCGGCGCGTGGTTCAGCGAGCTGTTACCGCACACCGCAACCATCGCCGACGACATCTGCGTGGTGCGCTCCATGTTCACCGAGGCGATCAACCACGGGCCGGGCGTGACTTTTTTCCAGACCGGCTCGCAGATCGCCGGACGCCCGAGCATGGGCGCGTGGCTGAGCTACGGGCTCGGGCAGGAAAATGAAAATCTGCCGTCGTTCGTCGTGCTCATCACGAAAGGCAAAAGCGGCGGGCAACCGCTCGGCTCGCACCTGTGGGGCAGCGGCTTTCTGCCGGCGCGGCATCAGGGCGTGCAGTTCCGCGCGGCGAAAGACCCGGTGCTTTATCTCGGCAATCCCGCCGGCGTCAGCGCAGACAGCCGCCGCCTCATGCTCGACCGCCTGCGCGAGCTGCACGAGCACCAGATCGAAGGCACGCCCGATTCGGAAATCCAAACACGCATCGACCAGTACGAGATGGCCTTTCGCATGCAGACCAGCATCCCCGAAGTCGCCGACCTCTCGCACGAAACGCCCGAGACGCTCGATTCCTACGGCCCCGACGTGAAGACGCCAGGCACCTTCGCCGCGAACTGCCTGCAAGCGCGCCGGCTCGCGGAGAAGGGCGTGCGCTTCATCCAGCTCTATCATCAGGACTGGGATCATCACGGCGGACTGCCCGGCGCGCTGCCGGGGATTTGCAAAGAAACCGATCAGCCCGCGGCGGCGCTCATCAAGGATTTGAAAGCGCGCGGGCTGCTCGACGACACGCTCGTGGTGTGGGGCGGCGAGTTCGGGCGCACGAATTATTGCCAGGGAAAAATCAGCGCGAACTTCGGGCGCGATCACCATCCGCGCTGCTTCACCGCTTGGATGGCGGGCGGCGGCATCAAGCCCGGCGCGGTCTTCGGCGAGACCGATGACTTCGGCTACAACGTCGTCAGCGACGGCGTCCATGTTCACGATTTCCACGCCACGCTGCTCCACCTGCTCGGCATCGACCACGAGCGGCTGACCTACAAATTCCAAGGCCGCCGCTACCGCCTCACCGACGTGGAGGGCAAAGTGGTGAAAGGCGTGCTGGCTTAGCGGTCACGCGAGCACGTCGCGGATCACGTGCCCATGCACATCCGTAAGCCGCCGATCGGCGCCGGCGGTGTGGAAGGTGAGACGCGTGTGGTCGATGCCGAGCAGGTGCAGGATCGTGGCGTGCAGGTCGTAGCAGTAGGTCACGCCTTCCACGGCCTTGAAACCGAGGTCATCGCTCTGCCCGTGCGCGACGCCTGCTTTCACACCCGCGCCGAGCAGCCACGTCACGAAGCTGCCGCCGTTGTGATCGCGCCCGAGGCTGCCTTGCGCGAAGGGCGTGCGGCCAAACTCCGTCGTCCACACGACCAGCGTGTCGGCGAGCAGACCGCGCGTTTTCAAATCGCCGAGCAGCGCCGCGATCGGCTGATCCACGCTCGCGGCGATGGGCGGCAGCTCGGTCTGGATGTTGCCGTGATTGTCCCAGTTGTTCACCGCGCCCTGCGGCCCGCTCCAGACCTGCACCACCCGCGTGCCGCGCTCGATGAGCCGCCGCGCGAGCAGACAGCGGCGGCCAAAGTCCTCGGTCACTTTGCTGTCGAGGCCGTAGTCGTGGCGCGTGGCTTCGGTTTCGCGGGAAAAGTCGAACGCTTCCGGCGCGCTGAGCTGCATCTTCGCCGCGAGTTCGCACGAAGCGATGCGCGCCTCGAGCCGCGTGTCGGCGGGATGCTCCGCGGCATGCGCGTGATTGAATTTTTGCAGCAGCGCGAGCCCGTCGCGATCCGCCTCGCCGATGGCGAAAGGATGCCGCGCCTCGGCAAAAAGATCGGGCACCGGCTGCGCGGCGGCCCCATTGATGACCGTGCCCTGATGCCGTGCCGGCAGGAAACCCGCGCTGAAATTTCCCCGCTGATTGTACGGCAGCCCGCGCGCATCCGGCAGTACGATGAAGTCCGGCAGATTGTCCGAGAGGCTGCCCAGCGCGTAGGAAATCCACGAGCCCATGCACGGGAAACCGGGTAGGAGAAACCCCGTGTTCATCATGTAACTCCCGGGACCGTGGACGCTGGTCTTCGTGGTCATGGCCATGAGGAAAGCCATCTCGTCCACCCACTTCGCCTGCTGCGGAAAGACGCTGCTCACCCAGCGCCCGCTCTGCCCGTGCTGCGCAAACTCGAACGGGCTTTTCATCACCGCGCCCGCCACCCCCGTCTGGCCCTCGGGCTTTTCCTTCGGCCCGAGCATCTGCCCATGCAGCCGCGCGAGCTCGGGCTTGTAGTCGTAGGTATCCATCGGACTCGCGCCGCCATTCATAAAGAGCTGGATGATCCGCTTCACCTTCGCGGGATGATGCAGCCCGCCATTGAATTCCGGCGGTGCAGCGCAGCCATCACGCGTGAGCAACTGCGCGAGCGCGACGCTGCCGAGCCCGCCACCGAGCTGGGAAAGAAAATCACGGCGGGTAAAAAATGATGAGGGCTTCATGGTCAGTTCACGAAAAGGAATTCGTTGCTGTTCAGCAGCACGCGGCAGGCGGCGGGGAGGGTGTGCTTGTCCGCGAGGGCGGTGAAGTCGGCGAGTTCGCCGGGCGTGGGTTCGCGGAGGAGGGCGAGGCGGAAGGCGGCGCGGATTTGGGCGTCGGTGGTGGTGCCGGGTGACGCGAGGCGGGCGGCGAAGTGTTCGCTTTGGCGGAGGACGAATTCGTTGTTGAGCAGGGCTAGGGATTGCAGGGGCGAGGCGGAGAAGGCGCGCACGGGGGAGAGCAGGCCAAGGTCGGGGAAGTCGAGCGTTTCCATGAAGGGATCAGCGATGCCGCGCCAGACGATGCGGTAGATGCTGCGGCGGGAGGCGCCGGCGGTGTCGCGGTCGAAGGTGGTGTAGTCGAGCACGGGCGTGGCCTGCGGGCCGGGGCTGGATTTGAAAAGCGCGACGCCAGGACCACCGGCGGTGAGGTCGATCCGGCCGCTGACGGCGAGGACGGTGTCGCGGAAGGTGTCGGCGTCGAGGCGGGTGCGGTTCATGCGCCAGAGCAGGCGGTTGTCGGGGTCGGGCGCGGCGGCTTCGGCGCGGTAGGCGGAGGACTGGCGGTAGGGGGCGCTGGTGACGATGAGGCGGTGGAGCGGTTTGAGTGCGCCGCCGCTGTCGCGCAGCGTGGCGGCGAGGTAGTCGAGGAGTTCGGGATGCGAAGGCACGCCGCCCATGTGGCCGAAGTCGCTCGGGGTGTCGCAGAGCCCTTTGCCGAAATGATAGTGCCAGACGCGGTTGGCGATGCTGCGCCAGGTGAGCGGGTTCTGCGGATCGGCGAACCAGTCGGCGAGCGCGGCGCGGCGGGCGCTCTCGGGTTGGCCGAGCGTCTGGTCGAAGCGGGCCGGTAGCGCGGTGATGGCGGAGAGTGCGCCGGGGCCGATTTCGGCCTCGGGTTTGTCGAGGTCGCCGCGCTTGAGCAGACGAATCACGCGCGGCGGGGCGATGGCGATGCCGCCCTCGACCGCGCTCGCTGCGGCATAAACTTTCACGAGCGCGGGCAGGCGCGCGAGTTCGTCCTCCGCGCGCCGGTGCAAGAGCACGGTGGCGAGGGTCGCGCGCTGCTCGGGGGTGCGCTGGTCACGCGGGATGGCGAGGGCTGCCTCCGCTGCTGCGGGCAGGGCGAGCGCGGCGCGGGCGGGCGCGCTGGTCGCGGAAAGGCGCAGCCGCCCGATGAGATGCACGCCGGGTTGCAATTGCTTGAGCATGACGACGAGCTTCGCGCCCGGTTCGAGCGCGAGCTGGGCGGCGAGTTCAAAGACGGCGTGATGCGGCTCGCCGACTTTCGGATGAATCGCCCACGACGTTTTCAAATCGCCGTCGAGCGTCTTGGTCACGTCGTAGCCCACCTGATCGAAGTCCGCCGATGCGCGCCGGATTTTCACCTTCTCCGGCAGCGCCGCGCCGGGCCGAAAGACCTGCACCTCGCATTCGGTGATGTGCAGATTCCCATTGTCCGCGCGGCCGGGGCCCTTCATCGGCAGCGTGTCGTCGGTGAGCAAATCGAGGCGCAGCGCGGTGATTTCGCGCAGCTTGGTCGTGAGCGTGAGCGTCATCGTGTCGGTGTCCGGGCGCGCGCCGCTGGCGAGGATGGAGCCGTCCGGCTGGCGCGTGAGGGTCGCGCCGTTCGCGGAGAGAAAAGTCTCCGCATCGAGCGGCTCCCACGCCGGCGGTGCACCGCGCGTCGTCTCCCATTCGGCGACGAGCGTTTCATTTTCTGCCGCGAGCAGCGCCGGGCCACTCGCCACGAGCAGCGCTTTCCAGCGCGCGCGCTGCCGCGCGATGGCGGCATCTTCATCGTAGGCGACTTCGCCTTTCCCAATGCCCGCGAAGACGGCTTGCAGCGCGTAGTAATCCTCTTGCGTGATCGGGTCGAACTTGTGCGCGTGGCAGCGTGCGCAGTTCGCCGTGGTGCTCACGAATGCCGCCATGGTCTGCGTCACCAGATCGTCGCGGTCGAGATACTCGAAGGACTTCGGGGCCGTGCCCGCGGCGCTCGCGTCGTAGGTGCCCGCGCCGAGGAAGCCGAGCGCCGCGGTGAGCTGCGGCTCACCGGGGAAAAAGACATCCGCCGCGAGCTGCTCGCGGATGAAGCGCGGCCACGGCGTGTCGCGGTTGAGGCTCGCGATCACGTAGTCGCGGAAGCGCCACGCGTTTGGACGAAACACGTCGTGCTCGAAGCCGTGGGTGTCGGCAAAGTGGATGGTGTCGAGCCAGTGCCGCGCCCAGCGCTCGCCGTAGCGCGGCGAGGCCAGCAGCGCGTCCACGATTTTCTCATAAGCCTGCGGATCGGTGGAAGCGACGAAGACGTCCACTTCCTCGGGTGTGGGCGGGAGGCCGATGAGATCGGCAGAGACGCGCCGGATGAGCGTACGGCGATCCGTCTCCGGCGAATGCGCGAGCTGCTTTTCCGCGAGCTTTGCGCGGATGAAATGGTCGATGGGATTTCCGCTCACGGGCGGGGCGGGCGGGAGCGGTTTGAGCGACCACCAGGCGCTGCCTTTCGCCACCGCCGGGGCCGTCTCCCGCGGATCGGGCGCACCGCGTTTCACCCACTCCTCCAGCAGCGCGATCTCCGCGTCGGGCAGCTTTTCCTTCGGCATTTTCAAATCCGGATCGGTGTGCCGGATGGCGCGCACGAGCAGACTTTTCTCCACGTCGCCGGGGATCACCGCCGGCCCGTTTTCGCCGCCCTCCGCCCAGCCGCTGCGCGCGTCGAGCGTGAGCCCGCCCTTCATTTTTCCGGACTGATGCGAGTGGCACTTGAAGCACCGCTCCTCAAAAAGCGGCGCGATTTTCTCCGCGAAAAACTGCGCGTCTTCCGCCGGCAGCGCCGCGCCCGCGGCCAGCGCGCGCGTCGCCGCGGCGGCGGCGAAAGACAGCGCGAACTTTTTCATGTCGATGCTCAGCGGCGCGCTTTTTTCCCGCGCTGGCCCATCAGCGCCTCGATGTCCGCGGCCTCAATCGGGATGTCGCGGGTCAGGTTCACGGTGCCGTGCTCGGTGATGAGGATGTCATCCTCCAGACGCACGGCGAAACCCTCGCCGGGCAGGTAGATGCCCGGCTCCACGGTCATCACCCAGCCGGGGGCCATGGGCGCGCCGGGGGTGCTCACGTCATGCACATCGAGGCCGAGCGGATGCCCGACGCCGTGCATGAACCACTTCTTCAGCGCGGGTTTGTCGGGGTCCTGTTTTTTGATGTCGCGCGGCTTGAGCAGGCCGAGGCCGAGCAGTTCCGTCTGCATGAAAGCCTCGGCTTCCTTCTGCCAGTCGCGCGGTTTTTTGCCGGGCACGAGCGCGGCGGTGCATTGGCGCAGGACGCGCAGGACGGCGTCATAGACCTGCCGCTGGCGGCGGGAAAACTTTCCGTTTACCGGCAGCGTGCGCGTCACATCGCAGTTGTAATTGGCGTAGCTCGCGCCGACATCGAGCAGCAGCAGGTCGCCGTTTTTGCAGGGCTGGTCGTTGGCCCCGTAGTGGAGCGCGCACGCGTTTTTTCCCGAGGCGATGATGGGCTGATAGGAAAACTTCCCGCGCTGGCGGATGTATTCGTGGGCAAACTCGGCCTCGATTTCGCATTCGTTCACGCCCGGCCGGACGAAGCGCGCCACGCGGTCGTAGCTGTCGCGCGTGATGGCGCAGGCGCGCTCCAGCAGCGCGATCTCGTGCTCGGACTTCACCAGCCGCAGCGTGCGCAGGAGCGGCGCGAGGCGGCGGTAGGTATGCAGCGGAAACTGCCGCTGTGTCGCGCGCACGAAACGCAGGTCGCGGCTCTCTGCCTCGGGCACGGCACGCGCGTGGTCGTTGCTGTTGAGGTATGCGTTTTCCATCTCGGACATGAGCTGCCGGAAGATCTGCGGGAACTGCTCCAGCCACTCCACCCGCGCGATGCCGCTGACCGCGCGCGCCTCTTCCTTGGTC